>NZ_CP102409.1:725000-1045000 GCF_024628725.1 Ruegeria sp. YS9 | reverse complement strand
GACTCAGCACTCGGTAAAGGAACTGCGCTCGATCGGTCTGGCACCCGATATTCTGGTCTGCCGCTCGGAAGGGCCGATCCCGACCAAGGAACGCGAAAAACTCGCCTTGTTCTGCAACGTGCGCCCCGACAGTGTGATCGCAGCGCAGGACCTGAGCACCATCTATGACGCGCCGCTGGCCTATCACCGCGAAGGTCTGGATCAGGCCGTTTTGGACGCGTTCCAGATCAGCCCGGCGCCCAAGCCCGATCTGGCCAAATGGGAAGATGTCAGCGACCGTATACACAACGCCGAGGGCGAAGTGAAAGTTGCCATCGTGGGCAAGTATACCCAGCTTGAAGACGCCTATAAGTCGATTGCCGAGGCGCTGACCCATGGCGGCATGGCCAACCGGGTCAAGGTCAAGGTCGAATGGGTTGACGCCGAGGTGTTCGACAACGAAGACGTCGCACCGTATCTTGAAGGTTTCCACGCCATCCTCGTCCCCGGAGGCTTTGGTGAGCGCGGGACCGAAGGCAAGATCAAAGCCGCGCAATATGCGCGCGAACACAAAGTCCCCTATCTGGGCATCTGCCTGGGTATGCAGATGGCCGTGATCGAGGCCGCCCGGAATGCGGCTGGCATCACCGAAGCAGGGTCCGAGGAATTCGACCATGAAGCCGGGAAAAAGCGTTTTGAGCCCGTCGTGTACCATCTGAAGGAATGGGTGCAGGGCAACCACAAGGTCGAGCGCAAAGTCGGCGACGACAAGGGCGGCACCATGCGTCTGGGCGCCTACAACGCGGTGCTGGCAGAGGGATCGAAAGTCGCCGAGGTTTATGGCGGCACACAAATCGAAGAGCGCCACCGTCACCGTTATGAGGTGGACATCAAGTACCGTGAGCAGCTTGAAAAGGCGGGGCTCAACTTCTCGGGCATGTCGCCGGACGGTCGCTTGCCAGAGATCGTGGAATGGTCGGATCACCCATGGTTCATCGGCGTGCAGTACCATCCGGAACTGAAATCCAAACCGTTCGACCCGCATCCCCTCTTCCGCGATTTTGTCCGCGCTGCGAAAGACACCTCGCGCCTGGTCTGACCTTGGGCTGTGTCGGACTGTCACCCCGCGTTGTTTTGTGTGGGCTGATCTCTTAACTGTGGGTGTAAGCAGAATTTCTGCTTACACATGTTCGATGCCGTTCAGAGTTTCAGGAGATGTCCGATGAGCAACGCAACAACGATTACCAACCTTCAACAAGCGCTTCACATGGAGCTGACGGCGGCGCACCAGTATCAGCTGCATGCCCATGTGCTGGAGGACTGGGGGCTGGACATCCTTGCCGAAAAAATGCGCGCTGAAATGCAGGAAGAACTGGGTCACTCCGACGCGTTCATCGAGCGTATCCTGTTCCTTGGCGGCGTGCCCGAGCTTGCGTTTCAGAAAAGTCCGGCAGCCGCGGGGTCTCTGGAAGACATGTTTGCCGCGGATCTGAAGGATGAAACCGAGGCGGTCGACTTCTATACCAAGGCCGCGTTGCAGGCCGCCGAGGTCGGCGATGTCGGGTCAAGGACCCTGTTCGAACGCATCTTGCTGGAAGAAGAAGGCCACAAGGACTGGCTGGACACCCAGTTGAACCTGTTGAAGCGTTTGGGTGAGGCCAACTTCAGCGCAAAATTCGTATCCGGCGCGGCAGAAGAAGCCTGAGGCACGCACCGCCGCCTGCCCATGCACCAGCATGGCTCGGACCATCTTGCCGTGGACCGGGTCATGCGGTTTCCGTCACTTCAATGTGACGCGACCGAGCAAAAAAACCTCTACTCGGTCTGCCCTCATGGGGTTAACTGTTGATCACACCACGACAGGAGTGCCCCGATGAGCGATCAATCCCAAAGCGCGAAGACATTTACCAGCCTTCACAAAAAGGGCGACCCCGTCATTCTGTTCAACATCTGGGATGCCGGCAGTGCCGGCGCGGTGCGGGATGCAGGCGCGCAAGCCATTGCCACCGGCAGCGCACCTGTTGCCATGGCACAGGGTTTTGGCGACGGTCAGAACATCCCGCTAGAGGCCGCATTGGACAATGCGCGCCGCATCGTTGCAGCGGTTGATCTTCCGGTGACACTGGATTTCGAAGGGGCATATGCCGAAGATCCACAGGGCATTGCACAAAACGTCAAGCGTGCGCTGGGTTGCGGCGTGGTTGGTTTCAACTTCGAAGATCAGATCATCGGCGGCGACGGGCTGTACGATACAACGGTTCAGGCCAAACGCGTCGAAGCCATGCGCGCGGCCTGCGAAGACGCGGGCATACCTGCCTATGTCAACGCAAGAACGGACATTTTCCTGAAGGCCCCGGCGGAAACACATGATGAGGCGATGCTGAACGACGCCATTGCCCGTGCTTCGGCCTATGAGGCAGCGGGCGCCAGTGGTTTTTTTGCTCCGGGGCTGAAAGACGAGGCGATGATCGGCCATCTGTGCGAGCGTACGAACCTACCGGTCAACATCATCGCCCTGCCCGGCACCCCCGGCACACCGCGTCTGGCTGAACTGGGGGTTGCGCGCGTCAGCTATGGTCCGGTTCCTTATCGCCAGATGATCAAGTGGTTAACAGATCAGGCGCATGCCGCTATTCACTACCGCACCTGATCACCCTGAAGTTGTGGGATTGCAATTGCCGCCACTTCTCATCACCCTGCTTTTGAAACCGAACAGGAGGCAAGCCCGATGAAAGGCTATTGGGTTGCACATGTCGATGTGAACGACATGGACACATACAAGACCTACATTGCTGCAAATGCAGAACCCTTTGCAGCTTACGGTGCGCGCTTTCTGGCGCGCGGTGGAGAACGCGAAGTGAAGGAAGGCGCAGCGCGCGCCCGGACCGTCGTGATCGAATTTCCCAGCTATGAGGATGCGCTTGCCTGTTACGAAAGCGAAGCATACCAGAAAGCCAAAGCACTGCGCGCCCCGGTCTCGATGGGCGATCTTGTGATCATTCAGGGCTATGACGGGTAGACTACGCTTGGCGCACCACAAAATATGGAATAACCTTTCGCCATGTTGAAAAAGTTCCTTCAGGCGCTCAGACCGCCCCAGCATGAACATCTTCCGGACCCGGATGCCGAACTTGCTCTGGGCGCGCTCATGGTGCGCGTGGCGCAGGCTGATCGGGACTACAAGCTGGAAGAGATCCGCCTGATCGACAAAATCCTCGCCCGTCTTTACCAGCATAACGCGATCGAAGCAGCCAAGGTGCGCGCCACTTGCGAAAAGCTTCACGCGGCCGCGCCGGATACCGATACCTTCGGCAAGCTGATCCGCGAGACCACGGATCTGAAGGAACGCCTGGCGGCACTGGATGCGCTGTGGGAAGTTGTCCTGGCAGATGGAAACACCGACGAAGGCGAGGTGAAAATCGTCGAGGAAGCCCGCGTTGCCATGGGGTTGAGCTTCAATGACAGCAAGGCCGCACGTGAACGCGTTCAAAGCCGCTTGGATATGAGTTAGGCGCTCGCTATATCTAACGCATGTTCAGTGAGTTTCTTTCCAGGCTTACGCAGCCTCAGCCCGATCCTCTTGTCGACGATGACGCCCGCCTTGCCCTGACGGCCCTGTTGGTGCGACTGGCGCGGTCCGACAATGACTATTCCGATTCCGAAATGGCCCGTATCGACCGAATCTCGGCGCAACGTTATGGCCTGTCGCCGTTCGAAAGCGCCGCCCTGCGCACCCGCGCCGAAGATCTTGAGGCCGAGGCCCCGGACACCGTCCGCTTTACCCGAGCCATCAAAGAGGCGGTTGCTTATGAAGACCGCTTGGCGGTCGTTCAGGCGCTGTGGTCCGTGGCTTTGGCCGATGGGCACCGCACCAGCGAGGAAGATTCGCTGCTGCGCCTGGTGGTCAGTCTTCTGGGCGTCAGTGACGTGGATTCCGCTTTGGCACGGCAAAAGGCTGCAAAATCGTGATTGCCATGCTGGGCATGTATGACATGCCCTCCCTGCAAGCCGCCAATGACAGGTTCTGGGGATTGATTCGCGCCGAACTTGGATCAGGCCCCCAAACCCTTACCCGCGACAAAGATGTGTGGGAGGTCTGGCGAGCCCCGAACCTGGTTCTGGCCCAAACCTGTGGCATGCCGTTTCGAACCCGATTGCACGGTGACGTGCAACTGGTTGGCACCCCGGACTATGGCCTGCTCGGATGTCCCCCTGGCTATTATTGCTCGGTCTTTGTGGCGCGGCATGACGACGACCGGGATCTGGCGGGGCTGAGCACAGGCGTGTTCGCGTATAATGAGGGCTTGTCCCAATCCGGCTGGGCAGCCCCGATTACACATATGGCTCAGGCAAACCTGCGCCCCGCCGGACTGCTGGAAACCGGCGGGCATGCGCTGTCCGCCCAAGCCGTCGCAGACGGCAAAGCCGACTTTGCCGCGCTGGACATACTGACATGGCTGATGCTGCAACAACATACCAATCTGGGGACCAAACTGCGCGAACTGGCAAGAACGTCTCCGACTCCGACCCTTCCCTACATCACGTCGATGGGTCGGAATCCGCAGGTCATTGCGGGCGCTGTACGGGCCGCGATTGACCAGCTTTGCGACGATGATCAACGATTGCTGCATATACGCGGGTTGATCGACATTCCCGCGGCGCACTACTTGGCTGTGCCCACTCCGCCTTCTCCCAAAGATGGCGGATCAGCGACTGCCCGATTTGTCGACTGATTCTGGCCAATTTGGGTGTTTCTCCGCTTGATTCTGTCATTTGCGCATTGCATTGACCTTTTTTTTCGGTCCTAGTACCGCACCAACACCACCAACCACTGGACTGCCCGTGACAGAAACTGCCCCCGTCATCGAAATCAAAGACCTTCACAAAAGCTTCGGAAATCTAGAGGTGTTGAAGGGGGTCGATATCACGGCACATCGCGGTGACGTGGTATCATTGATTGGGTCGTCCGGGTCCGGAAAGTCGACGCTTCTGCGGTGCTGCAACCTTTTGGAGGACAGCCAGCAGGGCGAAATCCTTTTTAAGGGTGAGCCTGTCAAATGGTCCGGGGAAAAGCACGGGCGCCGTCCTGCCGACCCCAAACAGGTCCTGCGCATACGCACCAACCTGTCGATGGTGTTTCAACAGTTCAATCTGTGGGCGCATATGACCATCCTGCAAAATGTGATGGAGGCCCCAGTGACCGTTCTGGGGCGCGACAGGGCCGAGGTGGAAGACAGCGCGCGTAAGTATCTGGACAAGGTTGGCATCGGCGACAAATGCGACGCTTATCCGGCGCAATTGTCCGGAGGACAACAACAGCGCGCCGCCATCGCCCGCGGCCTGTGCATGGAACCCGAAGCCCTGCTGTTCGATGAGCCCACTTCGGCACTGGATCCCGAGCTGGAACAGGAAGTGATCAAGGTGATCAAGGACCTGGCCGTCGAAGGGCGTACCATGATCATCGTGACGCATGACATGAAAATGGCCGCCGACATCTCAAGCCACGTGGTGTTCCTGCACCAGGGCCTGATCGAGGAAGAAGGCACGCCGGAAGATATCTTTACATCTCCTGAATCCGAACGGCTTCGGGGTTTTCTCTCCGCCACTCAGGCGGCCTAACTTCAAAAACAGAACCAAACTGGGGAGCAACCAATGAAAAATCTGATTCTGTCCACTGCCGCACTGGCGCTGACCGCCGGTATCGCCATGGCCGACACGGTCCGCATGGGGACCGAGGGCGCCTACCCTCCGTACAACTTCATCAATGATGCGGGCGAAATCGACGGCTTCGAGCGTGAAGTCGGCGACGAACTGTGCAAGCGCGCGAACCTGGAATGTGAATGGGTCAAGAACGACTGGGATTCGATCATTCCGAACCTGGTCTCGGGCAACTACGACACCATCATCGCAGGCATGTCGATCACTGACGAACGTGACGAAGTCATCGACTTCACACAGAACTACTTCCCGCCTGCGGCTTCGGCCTATGTCGGTGCGTCTGAGGATGTTGATGTCACCACCGGCGTCGTTGCCGCACAGACCGCCACCATTCAGGCAGGCCACGTAGCCGAGTCGGGCGCGACACTGGTCGAGTTTGCAACTCCGGAAGAAACCATCGCTGCCGTCCGCAACGGTGAAGCCGATGCCGTGTTTGCCGACAAGGACTTCCTGGTGCCGATCGTCGAAGAATCCGCCGGAGAGCTGGTCTTCGTGGGTGATGACGTGCCGCTGGGCGGTGGCATCGGACTGGGCATCCGTGAATCGGATGGCGAACTGCGCGGAAAGTTCGACGAGGCTATTACCTCGATGAAAGCGGACGGTTCGTTGAACGAACTGATCATCAAGTGGTTCGGCGAAGGCGTTCCGACCTACAACGCTGACGGTTCGGTCGTTACAAACTAATCCGTATCAAGCGGTTCGGCGCGTCCGTCGCGCCGAACCCTGCCCGGTTGAAATCCGGGTATGACGTTCGAAAGACGCTTCATGTTTTCCTATTGCGCTGACCCTGACACGCTCGGAACATTCCGCTGGTTCTCCTGCTACCTGACCAACGGCGTGCACTGGTCCTTCTACCTGTCCTTCCTCAAGGTGTTGGGATTGCTGGCGGTGACCGCGCCGGTTGCATTGGCGTTTGGCTTTATGGGCGCAATGGCCGCCCGATCACATTTCCCACCTCTGAGCTGGCTGGGTAAAGGATATATTGCCGTTGTGCGCGGTGTTCCGGACATCGCCTTCTTCCTGTTTTTCGTGATAGCCTTGGACCAGGCGTTCGAATGGACTCGGCATAAGATCCTGTGCCCTGAATGGACCGACCCGATCCGTCAGGGAAATGATTTTATCGTCTGTCAGGCGGCCAAGCTGCCATTGGGGACCGCACCGGAATGGATGCATGAAACCTACGGCTTTTTCCTGGCTGTTATTACTTTCTCAATCGTTTTCGGCGCGTTTGCCGCGAACGTACTGTTTGGTGGAATGCGCGCCGTGCCCCACGCGCAGCTTGAAACCGCCGAAGCATATGGCATGTCCCGTCGCCAGACCTTCTGGCGCATCCTTGTGCCGCAGATGTGGGTCTATGCCCTGCCTGGCTTGTCGAACCTTTGGATGGTTCTTATCAAGGCCACGCCGCTGCTGTTCCTGCTGGGTATCGAAGACATCGTCTATTGGGCCCGCGAACTTGGCGGCACCAAGACGTCCAAGTTTACCCAGTATCCGCATGGCGACTGGCGCATGTGGTACTTCCTGTTCCTGCTTGTCTTCTACCTCGGCATGACGCGCATGTCTGAACTTGGGCTGGAGAAGCTGATGCGGCGGCTGTCCCACGGGCAGGCCACATCAGGCGGCGAGCTTCTGCGCAAGGAGACCACGGCATGAGCTGCTTGCAAACCATTCAAGACTATGGCCTGCGGTCCCTGGGTATCGGCGAGCGTCTGCTGCCCAAAAGTGACTTCACCCTGTGCGAACAGTTCACACTGATCGGGTCGGGCATGATCTGGAATGTCTATTTCGGGATCATGGCTCTGGCGACCGGGTTCTTCCTGGCCACCGCCCTCGCAGTAGGTAAGGCATCCAGCAACAAATGGCTCCGCAAGCCTTCGGAATGGTTTATCTTCCTGTTCCGCGGCTCGCCCTTGTTTATCCAGTTTTTCTTCGCCTATTTCCTGTTCCTGTCGCTGAAGAAATCCAACCCGATGTTCGACGCCTTCACCTCGGCCTGGCTTGGGGCGCTGATCGTGTTGTTCCTCAACACCGCGGCCTATACGGGCGAGATTTTCTATGGCGCGCTAAGGTCCATTCCCAAGGGCGATATCGAAGCTGCGGATGCCTATGGCATGTCAGGCTGGGCCCGTTTTCGTCGGATCGTCTGGCCCACCATGTTGCGGCTTGCCTGGCCTGCCTACACAAACGAAGCAATCTTTCTCTTCCACGCAACAACGCTGGTCTTCTTTTCAGCCTTCCCGGCATGGCAGCAACGCGGAGACGCCCTGTATTACGCCAGTTACTTTGCAGACAAGACGTTCAACCCGTTCATCCCGTACCCGATACTGGCGTTCTATTTCATCCTGCTGACGCTGGTGATCGTCGGAGGCTTTGGCCTGATCAACAAACACCTGAACCGGCACCTGCCAGTCGCAAAACGGGCCAAGATGCGGTTCAAACTGAACCTGGCGCGCTGAGTTTCGGCGCGCCAGCCACGTCTGGACACCAAACCAAATCAACGCCAATCACCGCGCGCCCGCGCGCTTTTCCGCACATTCAAAGGGGGGGAAGTGGTACCGCCTCCCTGGCTTGAACAGGGGACCTCTGGATCCACAATCCAGCGCTCTAACCAACTGAGCTAAGGCGGCACTCGTGAGGGGCGATGTACCGAACACGCCCGCGGAATGCAAGAGGATTAAAGCCGAAATTTCCAGCTTTGTTCGACAAGATCGACACCGAAGGAATGCACCGCTTTGCTGTCCATCAGCTCCCAGCCAGACGCCTTGTACAGAGCGCATGCGGCGGTATGGCTTTCATGCGTCCAAAGGACCATTTCCCGGTATCCTGCCTCGCGCGCGAAGGCAGTACACGCTTGCAGCAGGCGCTTTCCCAGCCCCAGCCCTCGTGCTTTCGGGACAAGCAGAAACAGCCGCAGCTTGGCGGTATTTCGGTCAACAGAAACGCAAAAAATACTGCCCAGACGTTGCCCTTCCCGTTCCGCGATCCAGCCTCTTTCAAGCTCGGGGTCACTGCTGTCCATGAAATCATCAAGGATGCTGGCCACCAAGGGGGCAAAGCTGTCATCAAACCCTTCGTCGCGCGCATAAAGCAGACCGTGCTGCTCAACCAGCCACGCGGCGTCATCGGGGCGAAAGGATCTGAGAACGGCGTCTTCCATGTCTCATCTGACCGCAAAGGTGACTTGATTCTCAACCCCGTGCGCGCTAGCAGGAACGCTCAGTCTCGGAGGCACAGATGGGCATCAATACCGAACGCGACATTCAGGCAAACCTGCAAATCGGTCCGACCGATCAGGGTATGGTCCGCCTGTTCATCGAAGCTGACGGCATCGAAATACCGATGGATTTTGACCCGGAAGAAGCAGAAGAAATCGCCGACGAAATTCGCGCCGCGGTACAAGCCGCCCTTGCCGTCAAAGGCTGACCTTACAGCCTGGGATCCCGTAGCGCATGCAGGCGGCGCGCGGCATCCGTTGCAAATTTCTGGATCATCTTCTTGCGCCGCGCCGGTGCGATTTTGTCCTCGGGCGCCATGCGCACGATTTCCGCATCATAGGCATCGGCGATGATCAGGCCTGTTTCATCAGGCAACAAATCGGTCGGGAATTCTGTATCGACGGCCCAGAAGAATCGGTCACACCATTCCAAATAGCCCTGCCATTTCGAATCCGACTGATAATCGGCACGGCTGGATTTGCATTCAATCACCCACAACTCACCCTTTGGCCCCAGCCCCATGACATCTACGCGCAATCCGCGCGCAGGCACGAATTCCTCTACGGAAACAAAGCCATGCGCCGAAAGATGCCGCGCGACGCCACGTGCCAGTCTCTGTCCAGGTTGCAGATCCAAAGTCATAGCTGAAAATGTGAACAATTAGCGAACAAAAGTAAAGTATCTTTGCACCTTGACATAGTACCTTCTGGTATCGCATTAATGTGACACCAAAAGGTATTATTTCGGGGGTTACTTATGGAGAATCAAACTCAAAACGCGTTTCGCGCGCTGGCCGATCCCACACGCCGGAACATCGTGCGACTGCTCTCGTCACAGGACATGACGATCGGGCAGTTGACCGACCGGTTCGACATGACCCGGGCTGCGGTCAAAAAGCACCTGACGGTTCTGTCCGACGGTGGATTGATCACAGTCGAAGCGCGCGGCCGGGAACGCATCAATCGACTTGAACCACAGGGTATGGCCCCGGTGCTCGATTGGCTCAGCTATTTTGACCAGTTCTGGGACGATCGCCTCAACTCTCTCAAGGAAGCCATTGAAAGGAAACAAAATGACTGATGCCGTATTGAAGAAATCGATCTTCCTTAGGGCGGAACCGGAAACCGTTTGGGCCTATCTGACGGAACCTGAGCATCTGGCGGAATGGTTCCACAAACCTGAAAGAACACTGGCAGAAGGTCAGAAGCTTGAGATGTTCGGCACAACAAGCGGCGACTTGTTGATCTGGGGAGAGGTCCGTGTCGCCCGCCCGCCGAAATACCTTGAACACACCTTTACCGTCAAACCGATGGGAGACGCTGTAAGCCTGGTCAAATGGACATTGGAGCCGGTGTTGGGCGGCACGCGTCTTGAGCTTGTGCACGAAGGATTACCGCAAGGCGTCGCAGCTTTTGATCTGATCTTGGCCCTGGACAAAGGATGGGACGAACATTTCGGCAAGTTGCGTTTGGCATTGCACGAAACTGTTGTCGCCTGACCTCTTGCGCGAACCCGTCAGACACCCTACTTAAGCGCGTGGCGGGTTCTGCCCTTCTTGTGACAGGTAGCATTCTGGTGGCCTTAAGCAATTCCGAGGGGGCTGGCTCTGTTCAGGTCCTGGCCTGATTACCCGGCGCCCACCTGTACATACAGGTCCTCGGGAATCAAACCGCACGGTTGACTGGTGGTCCCGCCGCACTTTCCCTGAAATATCAGCGCCCTGCGCGGGCTTCCTGTTTCACGGCTGCCGGCTCGAAACTGTGTGCGACCGGTGTTCCCCGACGTGGCCCCTGCGGCTTTTCCGCCATGCTCATGATTTTGTACGCGAACTGAACGCCGGCAAAGACGATACCGTTCATGAACCAGATCATCACCAACGCGATCAGGCCGATTTCCGACCCGGTGATCAGGTGCCGAAGATTCGCGACATTCAGCGCCAAGAGCACCCCGACAAACACGGCCGAAATGACAAAACCCCAGGCGACTTGCGTGATATAAAGGCGGATCAGTTTGGGCATGGCGAACCTCCTTGCGCTTTGTTGACAATGCTAGCGCAAGTCTGGTTCAGGTAAACGTGTCAGAACGCCTCGGGCTGGGCCTCGCGCGCCATGTGATCCAGCACGGCATTGACGAATTTTGGTTCTTTACCCTCAGGGAAAAAGGCACGTGCCACATCGACAAACTCGGTGATCACCACCTTGGGCGGTGTGCCGCTTTGGGTCAGTTCCGCACCCGCCGCGCGAAACAGCGCGCGCAGGGTCGGGTCGATGCGCGCGATCGGCCACTTCGCCACCAGCGCGCGGTCGGTCATCTGGTCGATCGGCGCCTGATAGTTCACCGCGTCATCCACCAGCTTGCGGAACAGCGTGCTGTCGCCCTCAAGCATCTCGTCACCCTCGTAGACCGCGCCGAACCGATGGTCCAGAAACTCGTTGACCACCTGCTCGGTCGTCTGGCCCGACTGCTCCATCTGGAACAGCGCCTGCACGGCATAAAGCCGCGCGGCGGATTTCATCAGGCGTTTCCTGTTTGCCGGTTTCGGCGTGTCTGTCTGGGTCATGCTGTCGTGGGTCCGTTGTTGTCGCCCGCCACCAGGATGGACTCGGACGGCGGCTTGAATCCGACGCCCTTTTTCGAAGCGCCCCACTTACGGCTGAGCGCGATCAGATGCAAGGCCGCAGCAGCCGCGCCGCCCCCTTTATTCATCTTTTCGGGATTGGCGCGGACTTCGGCCTGCTCGTCATTCTCGACCGTCAGGATGCCGTTGCCGATGCACAGCCCCTGTAGGCCCAGCAGTTGGATCGCGCGGCTGGAATCGTTGCAGACGGTCTCGTAATGCGTGGTCTCACCGCGAATGACGCAGCCCAGCGCGACATAGCCGTCAAAGTTGCACTGTCGGTCGGCCATGGCGATGGCTGTGGGAATTTCCAGCGCTCCGGGCACTTCGACCACTTCGCAGGTGCCGCCAGCCGCTTCGATCTCGGCCGTGGCACCCGCAATCAGGTTGTCGGCGATCGAGCGGTAGAACGGAGCCGCCACGATCAGCAGTTTCACCGGCTTGTCGAAGCTGGGTGTCGGCAGAATTCCGTGTTTGTCTTGTTCAGCCATGTTCAGTCTTCCTTCAGAATCGAGCGGGTACCGACGATGGACAGGCCAAACGCGTCCAGCCCAAGATACACCGTTTCAGGAGAGTCGGTCAGAAGCACCAGTTCCTGAATCCCCATCTTGGACAGGATCTGCGCCCCCAGACCGGTTTGCTTGATGGTGCGCGGGCCTTCGTCCTCGACCGCATACAACGAGTTGCGCGGCTGGCGGAACAGGCAGACCACACCGCGGCCCTCCTCGGCGATCTTTTCCATCGCGCGCGGTAGCTCGCGGGATGATTTCGGGCCAAGCCCCAGGATATCCGGCGCTTCGTGCAGGGCGTGTGTACGCGTCAGAACGGGCTCGGGCGTGGTGATGTCACCTTTGATCATGACAACATGTTCAATGCCGTGGGTCTGATCGGTGAAAATCCGCATTTCCCACTCACCGCCGTATTCCGAGGTGACTGTTTGACGAGAAGTCTCGACAACCAGATTGTCATTGCGCGCCCGATAGCTGATCAGGTCGCTGATCGTGCCGATTTTCATGTTGTGCTTTTTGGCGAACTCGACCAGATCCGGCAGGCGCGCCATGGTTCCGTCTGCATTCATGATCTCGCAGATCACGCCTGACGGGTTCAGCCCGGCAAGGCGCGAGATATCCACGGCGGCCTCGGTATGGCCTGCGCGCACCAGCACCCCGCCACGCTTTGCCCGCAGCGGGAAGACATGGCCCGGGGTAGCGATATGCGCCATCGTATTCTGTTCATTTATTGCGGTCGCCACGGTCAGCGCCCGGTCGGCGGCTGAAATCCCGGTGCTGACACCTTCGCGCGCCTCGATCGAAACCGTAAAGGCCGTCTCGTGCCGGGACGAGTTATTCACGGCCATCATCGGCAAGCCCAGCGCATCTATCCGTTCCGCCGTCATCGGCAAACAGATCAGACCGCGCCCATGGGTGGCCATGAAGTTGATCGCCTCGGCATCCGCAAACTCGGCCGGGATCACCAGATCGCCTTCGTTTTCACGATCTTCGTGATCGACCAGAATGTACATCCGGCCTGCGCGCGCTTCTTCGATGATTTCTTCGATCGGGCTGATCGCGTCACGCAACTGGGCCTCGACCGGTCCGGGGGTTTCAAAGCTCATGGGGCAGCCTTTCACATGGCGGGTTTGCTCGGCGGAATAGACCACTGAGGGCGCAAAGACCAGTCCACAAACGGCGCAGGTGCTTTCCGACGCGACGTATCAGGACATCTCGGCCAAGCGCGCGACGTACCGGGCCAGCGTATCGATCTCAAGATTGACGCGATCGCCCACACCCACATCGCCCCAAGTCGTTACTTCCTTGGTGTGAGGGATGAAATTGATGCCAAACTCGCAATCACTCACGTCATTCACCGTCAGCGATGTCCCGTTCAACGCAACCGACCCTTTGGGCGCTATGAACCGGGCCAGTTCCTTCGGTGCGCGCAAGGTGACACGTGTGCTGTCGCCTTCATCCTCGACCGCGACCACTTCGGCCACGCCATCCACATGACCCGAAACAATGTGACCGCCCAGTTCATCGCCGACTTTCAGCGCACGCTCCAGATTGACACGCTTGCCGACGGCCCATGTATCAAGGTTGGTCTTCGAAACCGTCTCGGCGCTGATCTGAACATCATACCAATCGTCGCCCAGCGCGATCACCGTCAGACACACACCATCACTGGCGATCGAAGCACCGATATCGATACTGGCCGTGTCATAGGCCGTCCTGATCCGGGCGCGCAGATCCCCCTGCTGTTCCAGCTCGGTGACGGTGCCGATGTCGGTGACGATCCCTGTGAACATTCCGTTAACCCTCAGTTCCTAACCTGTGCCTGCTTTTCAAAGTCGAGGTAAGCCCAATGGGCCGCGCGGGCAAGCCCCGCCTTGCCGTACCAGGCCCAAACAGGCATAGTTTCCGCAACAAAAACCAAAAGAGCAGTCCAGATGCCGCAAATGCCTTCAGGCTCAGATAAACGGGTCTTTCTGTTCCTTCAGGGACCTCACGGGCCGTTTTTCTCGTCACTCGGGCAGATGTTGCGCGCCACGGGGGCACAGGTCTGGCGGGTTGGCTTCAATGCGGGCGATCAGGCGTTCTGGTTCGACAAGGCAAGTTTCATCGCATTCCGGAACACGCCCGGCGATTGGCCCGAGACATTGAACAGATTGATTGCCGACAAGGGCGTCACGGATATCGTTCTTTATGGCGACACGAGACCGGTCCACGCCCGCGCAGTTGAGATTGCGAAGTCGCGTGGGCTGACAATTCACGTTTTCGAAGAAGGCTACCTGCGGCCCTGGTGGGTCACGTACGAGCGGGATGGATCAAACGGGCACTCGCGCCTGATGTCATTGGATGTCGACCGGATGCGGCAGGCTCTGGCCCAGTCGGACAGCAAAGCGCCGCCGCCTCCGTCACATTGGGGGGATATGCGGCAACACATCTTCTACGGTGCCCTCTATCATTGGTTCGTCATGTTCCTGAACAAGAGATACCGCAACTTCCGGCCTCATCGTGATCTACCGGTTTCACAGGAATTCCGATTGTATTTCAAACGTCTGATGCTGATGCCTGTTCATCGCCTGCAACGCAGCGTGGCCACGGCGCGCGTCAGATGGGGGGGCTTCCCGTATCACCTCGTGCTGCTGCAACTCGGGCATGACAGTTCGGTTCAGGCCCATTCTGAATTCGCCTGCATGTCCGATTTTCTGGAACTGGTCATCGCAGGATTCGCGCAAGGCGCACCGGCGCATCACAGGTTGGTCGTGAAAGAGCACCCTTTGGAAAACCACCGTGAACCATTGCACCTGCGCGCCATGGAGATTGCCAGGAAACACGGGGTGCAGACCCGTGTTCACTATGTCCCCGGCGGAAAACTGGCAGGTTTGCTGGATGAGGCAAATTCGGCCGTCACCGTGAATTCCACTGCGGGGCAGCAGGTCTTGTGGCGGGGTATTCCGTTGCGTATTTTCGGACGTTCGGTTTATGACAAGACCGACTTCGTATCACAGCAGTCGATCGCCGCTTTTTTTGCTGAGCCAGACGCGCCGGATGTCGACGCCTATCGCTGTTACCGGCAATTCCTGCTGGAAACCAGCCAGGTGCCGGGCGGTTTTTATTCCCGGCGCGGCCGTCGGCAGTTGTTGCGCCGCGCCGTGGACATGATGCTCAGCAGCAGCGACCCTTATCAGGCCCTTCTGAACAAGAACGAGGCACCGACGCCACAGTTGAAAATCGTCGAGTAGTTCGGGCGCTCTGTGACTGGAAGTTGAGCTGCTTACCGGCTAATCTCGCCGCAACAACAAAAGACTGAGGATATCCGGCAGTGCAATTCTCTCCTAAGCGATGGATGCGGGGGGTTTCCCTTGTGGCCGCAATCGGCTTGATGGCGGCCTGCCAACTTCCGAAATCTGGGCCAAACAAGACCGAAATTCTGGCTGGTGCGGTCCAGAATGGCGGCAACGCGTTTGTCGTCGAAGTCGATGACCGCGTGACACGCCTTACATCCGCCGTGCCTCAGTTTGGCTTTTCTTCCTCGTTCAGCAGCGCCCAGGCCTTGACCGCCGACACTGTTCGCCCCGGCGACGTGCTGGGCCTGACCATATGGGAAAACGTGGACGACGGGTTGCTATCCGGCGAAACCGGTACGGCAACCGCCCTGGATGAAGTTCAGGTCGACAGCGATGGGTTCATTTTCGTCCCCTACGCGGGTCGGATCCGGGCCGCGGGAAACACGCCGGAACAGCTTCGCGTTTTGATCACGAACAAGCTGCGGGAACAGACACCGGACCCACAGATCGAAGTGCGGCGTGTTGCGGGTGACGGTTCCACCGTCTCGCTTACGGGAACTGTCGCATCCCCCGGCATCTATCCGATCGAACGCCCAACCCGTTCCCTGCTTGGCATGCTGTCTCAGGCGGGCGGGGTTTCTGTAGCGTCAGATATCGCGTTGGTGACTCTGATCCGAGGGGATCAAAAGGGCACCGTCTGGTACGAAGACCTGTTCCGCAACCCGAAACTGGACGTCGCATTGCGTGGCGGAGACCGCATTTTGGTGGAAGAAGACAGCAGATCATACATCGCACTAGGTGCCACAGGCGGCCAATCGCGCGTCGCCTTTGAAAGCCAGGATCTGTCTGCGCTGGAAGCATTGGCTCAGGTCGGTGGTCTGCTGACGCTGTCCTCTGATCCAACCGGCATTTTCATTCTGCGAAAAGAGCGCCAGGACGTGGCCCGCAGCATCACGGGACGCGCCGACCTGAAGGGGGATCAACGCATGATCTACCTGCTGAATCTGACGGCTCCCAACGGTCTGTTCATCGCGCGTGATTTCGTGATCCGCGACGATGATACGATTTATGTGACCGAAGCACCCTATGCACAGTGGAGCAAATCGATCTCGCTGATCGCTGGTGGCCTGACCCCCATCGCAAACGTCGCCACGCTGACCGGCAACTGATGCATGGCACCCGATCCGGACAGCGCAGCCGGGGCCGAGCGCACCCGGCTGTTCGTCTACAACGGCGGGTTTCTTACGCAAAAACGCCTGAGACGGATTCTGACACTTGCCGGATATGACATTCGTCTGGGTCTTCCCAAGGATGGCGATTGCGTGGGCATATGGGGCAACAGCCCGACCGCGTATCGCGGCCTGCGCATCGCCGAAAAACACAATGCCCCGGTTCTGCGGGTCGAAGATGCCTTTCTCAGGTCTCTGCACCCGGGCCGTGCCGGTGAACCCCCGTTGGGCCTTTTGCTGGACCGTTCAGGCCCGCATTTCGATGCAGCAGAACCTTCCGACCTTGAGAAGCTGCTGAACACCGATCCCTTGGACGACACCGCGCTGCTGAACCGCGCGCGTGCCGCGATGGAGCGAGTCCGGGAACTGCACCTCAGCAAGTATTCCGCGTTTGACCCCGACCTTGTCGCACCCGACCCCGGTTATGTACTGGTCGTCGACCAGACGGTTGGCGATGCCGCCGTCACGGCAAGCGGTGCCGATCGTGCCCGTTTTCTTGAAATGCTCGTGGTCGCACAGGAGGAAAACCCCGGCGCGCGCATTCTGATCAAGACGCATCCAGAAACGATGGCGGGTCATCGTCAGGGGCATTTCACCGATCAGGACCTGTCAGACCGGGTCACGTGGTTTGACAAACCGATCAGCCCCTGGCCCCTGCTCGACGGCGCCGTTGCGGTCTATACCGTGTCGTCGCAACTGGGCTTTGAAGCAATCCTGGCCGGTCACAAGCCGCGCATTTTCGGTCAACCGTTCTATGCCGGTTGGAGCCTGACGCAGGATGAATTCCCGGTCCAACGCCGACAGCGCAACCTGACCCGCGCGCAACTGTTCGCGGCCGCGATGCTGCTTTACCCGACCTGGTACGACCCCTTTCGCGATCAGCTGTGCGAACTGGAAACGGTTCTGGACATTTTGGAGGCACAGACCCGCGCATGGCGTCAGGACAGGCACGGTTGGACTGCCGCTGGCATGCGTCTGTGGAAACGCAGGCACATGCAGCAGATTTTCGGGCGACATGGCAAGTTGCGCTTTACGTCCACACAGCCCGACACCTCGGATCGCCCCCATATGGTGTGGGCCAGTCAGGCGCGCGACGCCGAAGGGGCCGTTCGTGTGGAAGACGGCTTCTTGCGTTCACGCGGATTGGGGGCCGCACTTGTTCCGCCTCTATCCCTGGTAACCGACGAAATCGGCATCTACTACGACCCCACAAAACCCAGCCAGTTGGAAAACCTGATAGGCGAGCGTGCAACATTGCGCCCGGATCAGGAATTACGTGCTGAACGGCTTGTTGAGAGATTGCTGGCCGATGGTTTGAGCAAATACAACACGGGCCAGTCCGCGCCGGTTCTGCCCCATGGGCACCGAATTCTGGTACCCGGACAGGTTGAAGATGACGCCTCGATCCTGCTGGGCACCAACACGGTGCGCAGCAATCTGGACCTGCTGCAAAAGGCGCGCGAGGCCAACCCCGATGCAATCCTGATCTACAAACCGCACCCTGATGTCGAAGCCGGGTTGCGGGATGGCCAGATAGACGCAGAGTCACTTGCGGACCTTGTCGTGACCCGGACTGACCCCGCCTCGTTGCTGACGCAGATGGACGAGGTGTGGACGATGACATCGCTGTTGGGATTCGAGGCATTGTTGCGCGGGGTGAAGGTCACGACCCTGGGCGCGCCCTTCTATGCGGGATGGGGCCTGACCACCGATCTGGATACCGTCCCCGTCAGGCGAGGTGCACGGCCGTCGCTGATGGGCTTGGTGCACGCCACCTTGATTGACTATCCACGCTATTTCGATCCGATCACCAGACAACCCTGCCCTGTCGAAGTGGCCGTTGAACGCTTGGCGCTGGGGTATTCGGCACCGTCCGGTCCGTTCAACCGGTTTCTGTCAAAGCTTCAGGGCGCGTTCGCAACGCACGCTCATCTTTGGCGTTGACGTTATTCCGACGCTCTGCGCCAACGGTGCAATACATCCCCGCCGACCGCCTGCGTCTCGATCAATTCGAACCTGGGGGCGGCCTCCAGCGTTTCCAGACCTAGTGTCCCAACTGCGGCCAGGCCCTCGGCCCCGATGGTTAAGCCGGCAGTGAACCCGATCAGCTCATCCACCAAATCTTCGGCCAGCAGCGAGGCCGCAAGCGCGGCACCGCCTTCGCAGAAGACACTGGTCAAACCGGCCTGACCCAGTTGCTGAAGCAGATCCACCGCATCGATATGATGATCTTTCAACGCACAGGGGATCAGCTTTGCCCCCAATCCCTCCCACGCCTGTGCGCGTTCGGCATCCGGGTGATGCGCATGGCAGAGCCAGACAGGTATCTTTGAGGCCGTGCGCGCCAGCTGCCCCATCAGAGAAATATCCATATGGCGGGACACCACGACGCGGACGGGTTGATGCTCAACCCCAAGATCCCGAACGGTCAGCGAGGGGTCGTCGGCGCGCGCCGTCCCTGCCCCGACCATCACCGCATCGTGACGTGCACGCATGGCATGGACCACACGACGTGCCTGCGGTCCGGTGATCCATTGACTGTGCCCTGTCAAGGTTGCGATGCGCCCGTCGAAACTGCTGGCCATCTTCAGCGTCACAAAAGGCCGGCCTTGTTCAGTCTTGAGGAAAAAGCCCGCCAGATCCCGTTCTGCCTGTTGCGCAAGAACGCCAGTTACGACGTCAATCCCCGCCTCGCGCAACATGGCAAAACCCTGCCCGGCCACGCGCGGATCGCTGTCTTCGACAGCGGCCACAACACGGGACACACCTGCCGCAATCAAGGCCTCGGCGCAGGGCGGCGTTTTGCCGTGATGGGCACAGGGTTCCAGCGTTACATAGGCGGTTGCACCTCGCGCACCCTGCCCGGCCTGAGCCAAGGCTTCGGTCTCGGCATGAGGGCGGCCACCCGGTTGCGTCCAGCCCCGCCCGATGATCCGGTCATCACGAACGATGACACACCCCACAGCGGGGTTCGGCCAGCACGTCCCCTGACCGCGCCGCCCCAAAGACAGGGCAAGCGCCATGAATCGCTTATCTGTTTCGTTCACTCGTCAGTCGAAGGCTGCGGCGGGCGCAGTTCGTGGACGAACTCCTCGAAATCATCGGCCGCCTGGAAATTCTTGTACACACTCGCAAAGCGAACATAGGCGACAGTGTCGATCCGTGCCAGAGCTTCCATAACGATCTCACCGATCTTGTTGGACGGGATATCCGTGTCGCCCATGCTTTCCAGACGGCGCACGATGCCCGAAATCATCTGATCGATCCGTTCGGGATCAACGGGGCGTTTCTGCATCGAGATACGGATCGAACGCTCCAGCTTGTCGCGATCGAAATCTTCGCGTTTACCATTGGTTTTTATGACAACCAGATCACGCAGTTGCACACGTTCGTAGGTCGTGAACCGTCCGCCACAGGCCGGACAGAACCGGCGTCGGCGGATTGCCACGTGGTCCTCTGCCGGGCGTGAATCTTTCACCTGAGTGTCGATATTTCCGCAAAACGGGCAGCGCATCCGCCGTCTCCTCGTCCCATGTTCGGCCTCTTTTTGTAAGCGCTGCGGCTTACTTATCCACAACTATAGGGCAGCCGCTAGAGTTTGGGTAGTCGGAAATTCAAACCGCTAAATAGTGGGTCAGGCCAGATACGCCGCAACCTTCCTTTGATGCGGCGCAGTGCGGTGTTCAAACAGGTAAATCCCTTGCCATGTTCCCAGAACAGGTCGTCCCTGCGACACCGGGATCGTCAACGAAACCGGCAAGAGCGCGGCCTTGATATGCGCAGGCATATCGTCCGGGCCTTCATAGGTGTGCCGCAGATAGGACATGGCAGGGTTGTCTGACGGTGGAACCAGCCGTTCGAAGAACGCCTGAAGATCTGCTTGAACTTCGGGGTCCGCGTTTTCCTGAATCAGCAATGAGCAGGAAGTGTGGCGAACGAACAGGGTCAAAACCCCATCTTTCGCCACCCGTTCAAGCCATTGCAGAACGTCGGACGTGAATTCGTACAGCCCCGGTCCATGGGTGTGCAAAACGAACTCGGTCTGCATCGTGACTATCCTGCCCGTTTGTCAGTCGTTGAAGAACGGTCGATAGTTACACCGTGCATTCGCACCTTGTACAGATTCACTGTTGCCGGGCTGAAACCCGAACGAGACAAAGCTGCTTGGTTGCACATCAACCGTTTGAGGTTGCTTGATGGAAAACTGAACCGCTGTTCTGCGACCGGTTGTGACACTGGGCCCGTACCCCCGCAGCACGTAAATCCGGTCCGTCCAGCCCAACCCCAAGGTTCGGCGCGCATAATCCGCGGCCGCGCACCAATAGCCTTCGGCGCGCATGTCGCCGCGGGGGATGACTTCGAAATCAGTGGCGTTGATGGGTTCCGTTCGAAACCCGTTCCGCGCTGCGTCTGCTGTCAATGGAACACTGAAGGCCAAGGCTGCCAGCGCGGCGAAAGTGAATGACTGTTTCATGGTAATTTCTTCCCTGATTGCTTGTTCCAAATGGTGACCTCCAATTAGGTTAGACGAACTTCACCGCGCGCACAGGGTGCCTCACGATCAATTCAGCCCACCTTGTACATAGCGTGATCCGGTGTGAGCCAGCCTTGACGGCGGATCAGCAGGCCCAAGCCCGGCGTCGCAATACAACGCGTCGCTTGCGGGAAAAAGAGCGTGCCGGGGAGCCCTGAGCAGAGATTGGTGATTTCTCCGAGGCTCTGACCTCATCCCCATAAAGGTCCCGACCCGGCAACAAAGCTGATTTGGACAGCCCCGCTCTGCACTTCATGCGCGTTCCGGTCAAAACCTTTCGAGAACTTGCCAACAAGTAGTACTCAAGTGCAAAATCCTTTCTGCCAAAAGCCAAAGTCAACAAAGGTATTTCCCTGATAAACTGTTAGTGTATTTGAGAACGTAAGGTGTTGTACCACGATGGATGTAGATATCGACCGACTACATTTTTTGATCCAGGCACTGGATCGCCACGCCGGCAACAGCAAAGTATCCCAGCGGGTATTGAAACAGGCCGGGCTGCGTCAGCAGGATATCGCGCCCCCTGCCGCAGTCTACAGCGCACACAAAGAGGCCCTGTTCATCCGGCACGCCTGTGACGCCGTTGGTGACATCACATTTGCGGCGCGCACTGGGCTCGAGGTCACGTCGGCTTCGACCGTGACGGGGTATATCAGTAAATACTCCCGCGATTTGAGGCAGGTGATGGAAAACCTGTCCCGTTTTCACGGCATCATCGATCCGGCCATCGGGCTCAGCTTCCGTGTTGCCGGTAACTTCGCGGCCCTTGAGGCCGATTGGAAAGACGCCAGCTTTGCCCGCTATCATCGGCGCACGGAATTCCTGTTGTTCGCTGCGCTGGCCAGGATGAGAAACCTCACGCAGGTGAAGTTGCGCCCGATCGAGATGCGCTTTCAGCACAAAGTTGGAAGCCACGCCAAAACCTACGAAAAGCTGGCGGGCTGCCCGGTGGTTTTCAGCGCTGAAAAGATTGAGATCATTCTGCCGCTATCTGCACTGGAATTGAAAGTGCCGACCTATGATCCCAAGCTGCGGGAGCATTTGCTGGAATACGGTGAACGTCTGCTGGCCGAAAAACCACTTCCCAAGCACCAGACCCGCGCCCGTGTCGAAGGTCTGATCACCCGATCCCTGCCCGGCGCAATCCTGCAAGCCGAAGATGCGGCGGCTGATCTGGGGATGAGCCTCAGAACCTTCAGTCGACGCCTCAAGGATGAAGGCACAAGCTATCGCGATATTGTGGACGATCTAAGATGTGATCTGGCCCAGACTTTCATCACAAACGGCATGACTCTGTCTGAAATCTCATATGCGCTGGGGTATGCCGATCAGGCAGCTTTTTCTACGGCCTTCAAACGGTGGACAGGTCAGCCGCCCAGCGCCTTCAAGACCCGAGTGGAACATCCCATTCGGACAGCTGGCCGGGGGTCATCAGCCTGAAAAGCCTCGCCCCGGCCTGTCCCATGAGTGGACAAGACCGATATAGAAAGGCACACCGCCCCGGCCTTGTGCATTCGCGCCAACGTGATGCGAGAACCAGCCAATGTGAACGAAAAAAGGCGCCTCTGACGGGGCGCCTTTGTTCTGATTGATCTTTGTTCTTATTGATCCAGGAAAGACCGGAGTTTTCGTGAACGGCTGGGATGCTTCAGCTTCCGCAGCGCCTTGGCCTCGATCTGACGGATCCGTTCGCGGGTCACGCTGAACTGTTGGCCGACTTCTTCCAAAGTGTGGTCGGTGTTCATACCGATTCCAAAACGCATCCGCAGAACCCGTTCTTCGCGCGGGGTGAGCGAGGCCAGAACCCTTGTGGTGGTTTCCTTGAGGTTTTCCTGAATGGCGCTGTCCAAGGGCAGCACGGCATTCTTGTCCTCGATGAAATCGCCCAGCTGGCTGTCTTCCTCGTCGCCAATCGGCGTCTCCAGAGAAATAGGCTCTTTGGCGATCTTCATCACCTTGCGCACCTTCTCGAGCGGCATCTGCAACTTTTCGGCCAGTTCTTCCGGCGTCGGCTCGCGGCCGATTTCATGCAGCATCTGACGGCCCGTGCGCACCAGCTTGTTGATCGTTTCGATCATGTGAACCGGAATACGGATCGTGCGGGCCTGATCCGCGATCGAGCGGGTGATCGCCTGGCGGATCCACCAGGTCGCATAGGTCGAGAACTTGTAGCCGCGACGGTATTCGAACTTGTCCACCGCCTTCATCAGGCCGATATTGCCTTCCTGAATGAGATCAAGGAATTGCAGGCCGCGGTTCGTGTATTTTTTGGCGATCGAAATCACCAGACGCAGGTTCGCTTCGACCATTTCCTTCTTGGCCTGCCGGGCCTCTTTCTCGCCTTTCTGAACCTGCTGCACGATGCGGCGGAATTCCGAGATATCCAGACCGACATACTGGCCGACCTGAGCCATATCGTTGCGCAGTTCTTCGACCTTCGCGGTCGAGCGTTCGATGAACATCTGCCACCCACGGCCCGGCTTCTCGGCCATCTCGGCCAGCCAGTTCGGATCCAGTTCACGGCCCCGGTACGCTTCGATGAACTCACGGCGGTTGATACGTGCCTGATCGGCCAGCTTGACCATCGCGCTGTCCAGAGACATGACACGGCGGTTGATGCCATACAGCTGGTCGATCAGCGCTTCGATCCGGTTGTTGTGCAGGTGAAGACCATTCACCAGCTCGACGATCTCGGCCCGCAACTTCTGATAAGTAGCCTCGTCTTTTTCGCTGAAAGTGCCGTCTTCGTTCAGCGTGGCCGAAATCCGGCTGTCCTGCATTTCTGACAGCATCGAAAAGTCGGTCGAGATACGTTCCAACGTGGTCAGGACCTGATCCTTCAGCGCCGCTTCCATCGCGGCCAGCGACATGTTGGCTTGGTCGTCGTCATCGTCATCGTCGTCGTTGTTCAGCGGATTGCCATCCGCATCCAGCTCGGGGCCGGTATCCTTGGCTGGCTTGTTCGCCTGCACCGCCGTCGTATCAACGACCGGCTCATCAACGTCGCCGTCTTCGTCCAACTGGTTGCCGAACGTGGTTTCCAGATCAATGACATCCCGCAAAAGAATGTCTTCGGACAGCAATTCGTCATGCCAAATGGTGATCGCCTGGAAGGTCAGCGGGCTTTCACACAGGCCCGCAATCATCGTGTTGCGACCGGCTTCGATCCGCTTGGCGATTGCGATCTCACCCTCGCGGCTCAGCAGTTCAACCGAACCCATCTCACGCAGATACATGCGCACGGGATCGTCGGTGCGATCCAGCTTTTCAGTACCGGAACCGGCCAGTGCCACCTCACGGTTGCTTTCCGCGGCAACCAGTTCGGTCGAGCCCTTGTTCTCTTCTTCTTCGGCCTCTTCATCTTCGATGATGTTGATGCCCATCTCGGACAGCATCGACATTACGTCTTCGATCTGTTCCGAACTGACCTGATCAGGCGGCAACACCTGATTGAGCTGGTCGTAGGTGATGTAACCTTTCTCGCGAGCCTCGGCGATCATCTTCTTGACGTTCGCCTGGCTCATGTCCAGCGAGATTTCCTGTTCCTGCTCGTCGGATTTGCGGTCTTCGTTCGTATCCTTGGCGGCCATTCAATGCTCCTGCAGGGATGGGTGATTCGTCTCAGCCGAATCATTAGCGCGTATAAGTGATTCGGCCACCCGTTTACCCGTTTTTCTTTTCCAGTGCCTTACGAAAACACCACCTATCGGCGTTTCCGCTCGAATTTGATGCCAGACATGATCGCCGCAAACGCGTCTTTCTCGTCACGATTGATTCGCGCCCCATTGTCAGCAATGTCGAAAACGGCCCTATCTTCGTTCTGGCTTCGACTCGCGCGGTTGCGCTCTTCGGCGGCTTGCGCCAGCCGGTATGTCAGCGCCTCATCGGGCAGATCGGACAGTTCCTCTGCCGCTTCGGCAATCTCGGCATCCAACCCCCGGAGCGCTTTGATCTTTGCGAGTTCCTCGGCCAGTGTCATCTCGGCCTTTTCAACGTCGCCTGGCTTGGACACACAGGGGATGACTGCCACATGGCGAAGGGTCAGCAGGTTTTCAAGGGCGTCCGGCCCCATTGATGCGATAATGTGGTCTTTCAGGTTGTCCGGATCATCGATCGCGTGACGCAGCACAGCGTCGCGCAATGCCGCATAGTCAGGATTGTGACATTCCATTTCTTCCAACTGTTGCTCAAATTGGACAACAACCTTGGGATTCAGAATTGAGATCGCCAGAATAGCGGCTTCACGCAGTTGGATATCCGCGTTTTCCGATGAGGCCAGAAACGAACGGCGCGCGCCCGGCGTCGCGGTCTGCGGCGGCTGCCATTTTCCCCGCGGTTTCCACTGACGATTTTGTGGTTGTCGTTGTGGGCGGAACAGTTGCCAGCGCAGATCTTTGATTTCCTGACCGTAATGCTGGCGGATCGAGGGATCCCGGATCAGCTTGATCTTGTCCCACAGCGCCTTGTCCAGTGCAGCCTTGCGTTCCGGGCTGTCGAATACCTTTCCTTCGGTCTCGCGCTGCCACAGCAGTTTGACCATCGGCACGGCCCCTTCCAGAACGGCCTTCACGGCCCCTGCCCCTTCGGCGCGCAACAGATCATCCGGGTCCTTGCCTTCGGGCATCAAGGCAAACCGCAGGGATTTTCCGGCCTCCAGCAGCGGCAGTGCCAGATCAACCGCCCGCATGGCCGCCCGCAGACCCGCGGCATCCCCGTCCAGCGCTATGATCGGTTCATCCGCGATCCGCCAGAGCAGTTGCAACTGATGTTCCGTAATGGCCGTTCCCAAAGGCGCAACCGACGCGCCAAACCCCGCCTCGGCCAGCGCGATCACGTCCATATACCCTTCGGCCACGATCAGCGGCTGCCCCTTGCCCGCCGCCTGCCGCGCAGGACCTTGATTGTAAAGGCTGCGCCCCTTGTCGAACAACTCGGTCTCGGGCGAGTTCAGGTATTTCGCGTTGTCATTCGGGTCCATCGCGCGGCCACCGAACGCAATGCAGCGCCCACGCGGATCACGGATCGGGTACATGATCCGATTGCGGAAAGTGTCATAGGGTTTTTTGCCTTTGTTTGAAGGCTTGGCCAGCCCGGCGCCAAGGATCAGCTCCTCTTGGATGCTCTTGCCGCGCAGGTGATCCCAAAGCGCCTGCCAACCGTCAGGAGCAAACCCGATCTCCCACCGATCCAGCGCGCTTTGATCCAAACCCCGGCGCGACAGGTAATCCCGTGCCTCTGCGCCCGCCGCTGTTTTGAGCTGCAAGCGAAAAAACTGCACGGCCTGTTCCATCACATCGGCAAGCTGACTGCGGCGATCCTGCTTTTCCTGCGCTTTCGGATCGCGCGCAGGCATCGGCATGCCAGCCTCGCGGGCGAGGATTTCCACCGCTTCGATGAACGAAACATTCTCAGTCTCTTTCACGAAGCTGATCGCGTCGCCCTTGGCGTGACAGCCGAAGCAGTAATAAAACCCCTTCTGATCATCGACATGGAATGAGGCTGTCTTTTCGTGATGAAACGGGCAAGGCGCCCACATGTCACCCTTGCCTTGATTGGATTTGCGCTGATCCCACATCACCTTGCGCCCGACGACCTGAGACAGGCTCAGGCGGGTACGCAGTTCATCCAGAAATCCGGGGGGCAGTGACATGGATCAAACCTGACAGAAACAGGAACGCGCGCCAAGGGTATGACGCGCGTTTGTCCACAGGGAAATGATGGTGCTGTGGATTATTGCTGCAAACACAGCTCGAGCCAAGCGGCGCCCAGATCCTTTTTGCGCACATCGCGCATCTTTTGTTCATAAACCCACGGCGTGATCAGCGGAATCGCGGCATTGTAGTTCTCGGGCCATGTCGGGCCACTATCCGCCACGGCTTGCGCCACATCGCGTTCTTTCACACGGTCCAGCCGCGCCTTTTGGATCGCTGCCACCACATCCGCCTGATACTTGCAGCTTTGTTCCTTAGTTTCCTGAGCGGCCAAAGGGGTGGCCAGCAGAGCCGCGACAATGGCTATACGCAACATGGAGGTCTCCGGGATTCGTTTCTCTGAGTGTCTATTATCCGTCAAACTAACGGGCCGCCATCGACATTCAAGCCGCAGCGCGCAGCGGCGGGGCGAAATGATCACCCCGCCCGCCTGATTCAGAGCCCCTTGGCGCGATAGCTTTTGGCCACGCGGTCGATCGCCACGATATAGGCCGCAGTTCGCAGGTCTTCGACATCGTCGCGGCTGTGCCACACTTCACGCATCGACTGGTAGGCGATACGCATCGTGTCGTCGAGGCCCGAGCGCACCAGTTCAAGCTCATCAGCACCTTTGAGGTATTTGGCCTTGAAGTCCGGCGACATCGACCACGCGTCACCCAGATAACGGTCCAGCCGCTCCAGTTCGCTGACGATCAGTTCATGTCGCGCCTCTTCCTGGCGGCGCTGCATCCGGCCGAAACGAATGTGGCTGAGATTCTTGACCCATTCGAAATAAGACACCGTCACACCGCCTGCGTTGGCATACATATCCGGGATGATGATGGTGCCTTTCTTGCGAAGAACCTCATCCGCGCCAGCGGTGACCGGGCCATTCGCGGCCTCGATGATCAAAGGAGCCTTGATCCGTTCCGCATTGGACAGATTGATGACACCCTCCAGGGCAGCCGGGATCAGGATGTCACACTCGGCCTCCAGAACACTTGCGCCTTCCGCTGAATGAGTCGCGTCCGGATAATCCTTGACGCCGCCATGCTTGACGATCCACTGGCGGACGGCTTCGACGTCGATACCATCCGGGTTATAGAGCGCACCGTCCCATTCGATGATACCGACAATGCTTGAACCGTCTTCCTCGCTCAGAAACTTCGCAGCGTGATAGCCCACGTTGCCGAGCCCCTGCACCACGACGCGCTTTCCATCCAGCTTGCCCGACAGGCCAGCCTTCTGGACGTCTTCAGGGTGACGGAAAAACTCGCGCAGAGCGTATTGGATTCCGCGTCCGGTCGCCTCGACCCGCCCGGCAATGCCACCTGCGTTCAATGGCTTACCGGTCACACAGGCACGCGCATTGATGTCGGTGGTGTTCATCCGCGCGTATTGGTCGGCCATCCAGGCCATCTCGCGCTCGCCCGTGCCCATGTCGGGTGCCGGAACGTTTTGCGACGGGTTGATCAGATCCCGCTTGGCAAGCTCATAGGCAAAGCGTCGCGTGATCTGTTCCAGTTCGTGTTCTTCGTATTTCCGCGGATCGATGCAAAGCCCGCCTTTCGATCCGCCGAACGGTGTTTCGACAAGAGCACACTTGTACGTCATCAGCGCAGCCAGCGCTTCGACCTCATCCTGGTTCACCGCAGTAGCATAGCGAATGCCGCCTTTGACCGGCTCCATATGTTCGGAATGGACGGACCTGTACCCAGTGAAGGTATGGATCTCGCCGCGCAGGCGTACACCGAACCGAACGGTGTAGGTCGCGTTGCAAACCCGGATCTTCTGCTCCAGCCCCGGCGGCAGTTCCATCAGGGCGGCCGCCCTGTTGAACATCAGGTCAACACTCTCGCGAAAGCTTGGTTCTTGGATGCCGGTCATAAAATCCTCCGTACCGCTGGATGACGAAACGTCACGACGTTTTGTCGCACCACTCAAGTCTGGCTGCAATCAAACAATGCACTTTTTTTCATCACCTTCTTAACAGAGACTTGAGCTTCTGATGGTGAGTCGCCCAATCCGGTCAATCGCTTAACGGATTGTCTTCATTTCATCGACAGACCATGGGAAAACGTGAAAATTATACCCCCTGAGTGCCCAAAAAGGCCAAAACCAAGCCTTTTTCGCCCAATTCACGCCACGTTTGAAAACTAAATTTAACCGGAATTTCCTTTCTTTGACGCACGACTTGTATGTGCGAGGCGGAGTCATCAAATGATAATTTTCTCGCTTCAGAACGACGGCTCGAAGCCGAAACACAAGATTTCCCGGTTGCGGCTGTTTTCCCGAGAAGAAGACGGCACTTTTACGATATTCACCCTGCTCATTTTGATCCTGATGCTGGCAATCACCGGAATGGCGATGGATCTGATGACGTACGAGCGCGACCGGGCCAGCCTGCAATCCACGCTGGACCGCGCGGTGCTTGCTGCCGCGGATCTTGACCAGAAACTGCCGCCCAAGGACGTTGTCGACGCCTATATGGAAAAGGCCGGGTTGGGCCATCTTGAGAAAACAGTGACCGTCACCGAAGGGTTTGGCTCGAGAAAAGTGGCCGCAACCGCCAATGCCGTTGTTCCGACGCGTTTCATGAGATTCGGAAAAGTTACCGAACTGAATATGAAAGCGGCAAGCACCGCCATAGAATCCATCGGGTCCGTCGAAATCTCGTTGGTTCTGGACATGTCCGGGTCCATGTCACGGTCTTCGGCGACCGCCGGAAAATCGAAGATCGATGTGTTGAAGACTGCGGCGAAAGGTTTTGTCACGAAAATGCTTGAGGAATCGGGCGAAACGAAGATTTCGATGTCGATTGTTCCCTATGCCACTCAGGTCAATGCCGGGCAGGATATCCTGGACAAATTCACCAACGTGACCTCAGAGCACAACTATTCCCATTGCGTGAACTTTACGTCGGGACAATTTGGGTCTGCAACCCTTGATCCCACTACCTTTTTTCAGCGCACCGGACATTTCGATCCATGGCGCTACACGCAAGCAACTGTAAACGGCCGGACGACTGATGGCGAACCTCCTGCCTACCTTGTTTGCCCCGTTCGCACAGGCAGTGAGATTACAGCCGTCACCGACAACGTCCAATATCTGCACAATCGTATCGATGCCCTGACCGCAAGCGGCAACACATCCATTGATGTTGGCATGAAATGGGGCGTCGGTATGCTGGACCCTTCATTCAAGCCCGTGATTAACGCCTTGGCCACCGAAAACAAGGTGCCTGCCAAATTTGCCAATCGCCCGGAAGCTTACGACTCGGACGTGCTTAAGGTCGTGATCGTAATGACTGACGGAAAAAACACCTCGCAGTACATGTTGGACCCGTCGGTTCGCAGCGGACAGACAGACGTCTGGTTCAATCCAGAATTTGAACACGCGGACGGCAGTAAAGGTGAGTACAGTATTCGCTACTACCATGACCCGCAGGGGAACAATCCGGACCGGTGGGTTTGGATGCAACACACCGAAGAAAACGGCAACTACGTTACCGCAGAACATCCTTTCGGCAATCCACCGAATGAAAATCCGACAAATGAAGAAGTTGGAACTGCTACCCGTCTTTCGTATCCAGAACTGTTCAATCGGGCTTCGCTGTGGTGGAACGCCAAGAACAACTTCTACTGGCAAAGCAACCACGAGAATAACTGGTACTACAGCCTAAGGAAGTCAGTGGGATCGTCCACAAAGAACGCGCGCACGGCCAGTATCTGTGGCGCCGCCAAAGACAAGGGTGTCATCATCTATGGCATCGCTTTCGAGGCCCCCACCAGCGGCTTGAACACCATCAGGTCCTGCGCAAGCTCGGACAGCCATGTACACAATGTAGCTGGATTGGATCTGGACAAGGCGTTTACAGCGATTGCTTCGTCCATCCGCAAATTGAGGCTGACGCAATGATCCGCAAGTCACTGACAAAACTCCGTACTTTCCAGCGATCCGAGTCCGGGAACGCGACGATCGAATTTGTCATGATCATTCCGTTTTTCCTGGCATTCATTGGTATCGGTGGAGAAATGTCACTGATCACCACCAAGCACGCCGCGCTGGAACGTGGTGTTGACCTGGTCGTTCGGGATATTCGTCTGGGCACAGGCACCAACTGGAGCCACGATGTAATCAAGGACCGGATTTGCGACATTTCCGGTATCAAGAATTGTAAAACCAACCTGCGGCTGCAAATGCTCCGCCAGAACGCATTCAATGGCATCGTGCTTTCGGACGAAATACCCTGCACTGACAGTTCCGAAGACCCCAAACCAGTGCTCGACTTCAAAAGCGGGGCCTCAAACGAGTTGATGATTTTGCGTGCCTGCCTGCGTATCGATCCGGTTCTGGAAAGCTCGATCATCGCAAACACGGTTGTCGACGAAAGCGGCCATTATGCAGTGACCGCAACGACCGCATTCGTGCAGGAGCCACGGTAAAGCTATGTCTGTGTTCAGAAACGTGAAAAACCGCATCAAGGCCTTCAAGCAGGACGAAAGTGGCATTCTGACTGTCGAGGCCATCATGATCTTCCCGCTGTTGCTGTGGACGATTACATTTACGTTCACCGCATTCGAGGGGTTTCGTCAAAGCGCGTCAAACCTGAAGGCCGCCTATACGGTCAGCGATCTGATCTCACGTGAATCGGCCGCTGTGACGGATGTCTACATCGACTCACTTCACGAACTCATGGGCGAAATGATCAACAACCGGTCTGAAGTGCGCATGCGTGTCTCGCTGATCCGGTTTGACGAGACTGACGACCGCCATTACGTGGATTGGTCGACCGTGCGCGGCTATGACACGGAATGGAACGACAACAACATCCAGGAAATCGCAAACCGCCTGCCGCCAATGCCGGATCAGGACACGGTCATTCTGGTGGAAACGTCCAACGAGTATATTCCCCAGTTCAAACCCGGTTGGGATCTGGCGACCGGCATTAACTTTCAGAACTTCATCTTCACCCGTCCCCGCTTTTCCACCAAGGTCGCCTGCAACCTAGTGCGCCCTCCGGTCGTCTGCGTGGATAATGGCGCTTAGAACCTCTGACATGAACTTGGCCTCGGCGGCAGACGTCATGCCGCCCACGCCGACCCGGTGACCGATCCGCCACCACAACCCGGGCGCCCATTGTTTCGTATCTTTGTGCTTGGTACGAACCAGAAAGCCGTTTGAAGGCTTGAATGCAAACGCACCGCGATCCACCGATTCAATATCGTCCACTTTTGCGATCACCTGGCCTGACCCGGTACGCAATTCCGACTGAGTCAGCTCAATATGGTCCTGGGTCGCCTGCCAAACGCGATAGGCCAGCCAAAGCGACGCGCCACCAACGGCAAACAGAAAAACCTGCCACACCGGTTCTGGCGGCGATGCCAGAGCAACATATGTAACCAGCGCACCAACCGTCGACAGCATCCCTACTCCGGTCCACCGTCTGGGGGATGACGCCTGAATCGTTGCCAGCACTTCGTCCTGCATGGATGTCTCCTGTCCGTTCAGCTTCGGCTTAGCGATTTTCCGGGGGAAACAACAGGGGCTTGGTTGTGCCGCAAATTTGCACAGCCCCGGTTAGTTCACGCAAATTGACCACATTCACGCAGCGGTTACATGCTGATCAAACGAACCGGAGGCCAACATGTCCCTTAGACCCACACTGGAAACACGCAGGGCAACCCCGACGATGGAAGGGGCTGGCGTGAAACTTCACCGCGCGTTCGGGTTTCAGGACCCGTCCGAACTTGATCCTTTCCTGCTGTTCGACGACTTCAGGAACGAACGCCCGCAGGACTATCAGGCCGGTTTTCCCTGGCATCCGCATCGCGGGATCGAGACGATCACCTATGTTCTGGCCGGATCGGTCGAGCATTCGGATTCGCTGGGCAACACCGGCACTCTGGGCGCCGGTGACGTGCAGTGGATGACAGCGGGGTCCGGTATCCTGCATCAGGAGATGCCGCAGGGAAACTCCTCGGGGCAGATGCACGGATTTCAGCTTTGGGGCAACCTGCCCTCGGATCAGAAGATGACTGCCCCGCGCTATCAGGATGTTCAAAGCAAGGACATCCCCGAGGTCACTGATGACGACGGCACCACCGTTCGGGTGATTGTCGGAGAGTTCTGGGGCAAAACCGGCCCCGTGGACGGCATTGCGGCAGACCCGCAGTACCTGGACATCTCGGTCCCCGCAGGTGTGAAAAAGACGTTCCGCATCGACACTTACCGCCGAGCCTTCGCCTATGTCTTTCAAGGTCAGGCCGCCTTTGCAGATGCATCACGCCCGTCCGGTGTGCTGTTGGAGAAAGAGGTTGCCGGGCAAGAGGTGAATATCCGGGATATGTCGGGTGACCGCACGCTTGTCCGTTTCGGAACGGGGGACGAAATCACCGTTCAGGCTGGCCCCGAAGGCGTGCGGTTTCTGCTGATCTCGGGGGCTCCGATCAATGAACCCGTCGCATGGCACGGGCCCATTGTGATGAACACGCGGGCCGAACTTGAACAAGCCTTTCGGGACCTGCGCAACGGGACCTTCATTCGCCCTGCGCACTGACACTGTGACGGTCTGGCCGTGTCAGGCCGTCACCGCCTTATGCACCATGTTCCAATAAATCTGTTCGACCTCGTCCAGTGACAGCCGCCCTCCGGACCTGTACCAGGTCATCACACCGTTCAACATGGCAATCACCGCCAGCGTGGCGATCTTGGTGTCCGGTATCGCAAACTGACCAGCCTGCTGGCCAGAGTGAAGGATGTCTTCCAACGCGTTTTCGTACTGACGCCGAAGATCTTCGATTTCGGCGAAGTATTCGGGTGAGAGGTTGCGCAGCTCCATATAGGCGATGAACACCTCGTCAGGGCGTTGCAGGTGGAAACGAATGTGAAAACCGACAAATCGGCGCAACGCTTGCTGGCAGTCATCGCAGCGCTCCAGCGCATTGAGCGCTGAAAGCAGATCCTGCATATGTTCCCGCATCAACCGGTACAGCAAACTCTGCTTGTCCGGCGTGTAATTGTACAAAGCCCCTGCCTGAACGCCGACCTCTTTCGCGATCTGCCGCATCGAAACCGCCGCATAGCCGTGGCGGGCAAACAGGTTCAGGGCCGCCTTTCGGATGCGCGGACCTGTGATATCAGAGTGGGAGCCTTGAGTACGTGCCATGCGCCCACAGTATCTGAACAAATGTTCATATAGAACCCCGCTTGATCGACGCCGGCAAAAGGTGCATCACGAAAGGACCAACGAAACCGAAAAGCGTGCCACATGAAACTGCTGCCTGTTCTGCCTATTATTCTTGTGTTTGCCGGGTGTTCAGACTTTCCCGAACTTGAAGGCAGCGAACCGGCCTCGGTCAAATCGGCCCCCTACCCGCGTCTTGTTCCGGTGCAGGAAACGTTGGGGCCTTCGATTGATCCCGTCAGTCAGGCCGCAGAGGTGGAAGAAGACCTGACGCAGCGCAGCGAGGCGCTGGCGAAAAAGGCCCAGGCGCTGCAAAACGCGCAAACCAACTAAAGCGCGGCATTTCACGCCTACAATCCCCCGGTGACGGATTGCACCCTTGGCCTGAACCCGATAAGGCAGCGCTGATCGGGCGGGCGTCCGAAATCAGACAAGTTTCGAGCGGAAAGGAACCCACGAAATGACACAGGCACTGCGGCTGGGAATTGCGGGCTTGGGAACTGTCGGCGTGGGTGTCGTCAAGATTGTCCGCCGCCATGCAGATTTGCTGAAGGCGCGCACGGGCCGGTCGATTGAAATCGTGGCCGTATCTGCGCGGGATCCAAACAAGGACCGTTGCGTGAACCTGTCGGATTATGCGTGGGAAACCGACCCGGTTGCGCTGGCAAAACGCGACGATATCGATGTCTATGTCGAACTGATGGGCGGAGAAAACGGCCCTGCCAAAGCCTCGGTCGAAGCCGCGCTGGCCAGCGGCAAAGACGTCGTGACTGCCAACAAGGCATTGCTGGCCATTCACGGGCAGGAATTGGCCGAACAGGCCGAAGCCGCAGGTCGCGTCATCCGGTTTGAGGCCGCGGTCGCGGGCGGTATCCCCGTAATCAAATCCCTGACCGAAGGACTGGCCGGAAACGAGATCACGCGCGTGATGGGCGTGATGAATGGCACCTGCAACTACATTCTGACCCGGATGCAATCGCAGCGTCAGGGCTACAACGCTCTGTTCGACGAATGCGCCGAACTTGGGTATCTTGAGGCCGACCCCAATCTGGATGTCGGTGGCATCGACGCCGCGCACAAACTGGCTTTGCTGGCCTCGATCGCTTTTGGCACCAAGCCCAATTTCGACGGGATTGAGATCGAAGGCATTCAGCAAATCAGCCTCGACGATATCGACCAGGCCGAGGATATGGGCTTTCGCATCAAGCTGCTGGGCGTGGCACAGCGCACCGCGCGCGGGCTGGAGCAACGCATGCAGCCTTGCCTTGTGCCCAGCGACTCGCCGCTGGGTCAATTGGAAGGCGGCACCAACATGGTGGTGATCGAAGGCGACGCGGTGGAACAGGTTGTTCTGCGCGGCCCCGGCGCAGGCGAAGGCCCGACCGCCAGCGCCGTGATGGGCGACGTCTGCGATCTGGCACGCGGGCTGCAAATCCCGACCTTTGGCCGACCGGCCAAAACGCTTGAGGCCGCGGCCCCCGCCGTCACGGGCCTGCCGGCGCCTTATTATCTGCGGCTGGGCCTGCTGGACAAACCGGGCGCCCTGGCCAAGGTTGCAGCCATTCTGGGCGATGCCGGCGTTTCCATAGACAGGATGCGCCAGTATGCCCATGCCGAAAGCACGGCGCCTGTGTTGATCGTTACCCACAAAACCACCCGCGCCGCGCTGGACGTTGCGCTGGACGGTTTCCGGGAAACGGATGTGGTCGCCGGTGCCCCCGTCGCATTGCGGATTGAAGAGGTTTGAACTTGCGGCCTGCATGAAACGCAAGCTATGCCCATAGAAACGGCTTAAATGACCAGAGGATACTGAACAATGAGTGCTGCCAAAACCGATTTCAACGACCGCCTGCTGTCTCTGGGGCTGGCAAGGGTGGCGGAACAGGCTGCGCTGGCCTCGGCTTTTCTGGTGGGGCGAGGTGACGAGAAAGCCGCCGACCAGGCCGCCGTGAACGCAATGCGCGAACAGCTGAACCTGCTGGACATAGCTGGCGTCGTGGTGATCGGTGAAGGAGAACGCGACGAAGCTCCGATGCTTTATATCGGCGAAGAAGTCGGCACCGGAAACGGCCCCGGCGTGGACATCGCGCTGGACCCGCTGGAAGGCACAACGCTGACCGCAAAGGATATGCCCAACGCGCTGACCGTGATTGCCATGGGCCCGCGCGGCTCAATGCTGCATGCGCCCGACGTCTACATGGACAAGCTTGCCGTTGGTCCGGGCCTGCCCGAGGGCGTCGTCAGTCTGGACATGTCTCCACGCGAACGGGTGGAAGCCTTGGCAAAGGCCAAGAACTGCAAGCCTGCGGACATCACCGTCTGCATTCTGGAACGCCCGCGTCATGAAGCCATGATTGCCGAAGTGCGCGAAACCGGAGCATCGATCCGCCTGATCACCGATGGTGATGTGGCTGGCGTCATGCATTGCGCGGAAAGCGAAGTGACCGGTATCGATATGTATATGGGCCAGGGTGGCGCCCCCGAGGGGGTGTTGGCTGCTGCTGCGCTGAAATGCATGGGCGGACAGATCTTTGGTCGTCTGTTGTTCCGCAACGATGACGAACGAGGCCGTGCCGCCAAGGCAGGCATCACCGATCTGGACCGGGTCTATTCGCGGGACGAGATGGTGACTGCGGATGTGATCTTTGCCGCAACGGGTGTGACCGGCGGCTCTCTGTTGCCGCGCATCAAGCGCGAGCCGGGTTGGGTGGAAACCACGACGCTGCTGATGCGTTCAAAAACCGGGTCCGTACGCCGCATGTCGTATCGTACCCCCACGTGGCCGCATGATAACGCCTAACGGCTTGCGCCGTTGCCTCCGGCGGGAGTATTTGGGAAAAGATGAAGAGGCCGGGTCCGAAAGGATCCGGCCTTGGTTCATAAGGGGCGGGCAATGGGTTTTCTTGGCGTAGAACAATCACTGACCGGGCGGCGCTGGGTTGGCCCGGAAGCCGAGTTGGAACGGGCTGCCGAGATGATGACTCAACAGACCGACCTGCCGCGTGCGGTATGTCAGGTTCTGGCCCGTCGTGGCGTGCCGGTCATGGAGGCGCGCGGCTTTCTGGACCCCAAGCTCAAAGAGCTGCTGCCCGATCCTCGAGACATGAAAGACATGGAAGTCGCGGCCGCACGCTTCCTGGACGCCGTACGCCGTCGCGAGAAGATCGCGGTGTTCGCGGATTACGATGTTGACGGCGGCAGTTCTGCCGCGCTGCTGTTGGTCTGGCTTCGGCAGATGGGCTTGCAGGCGACGCTTTATGTGCCGGATCGGATTGATGAGGGATATGGTCCGAATGTTCCGGCAATGCGGGAACTGGCAACCAGCCACGACCTGATCATTTGCGTCGATTGCGGTACGCCCAGCCATGAACCGATCGCCGCAGCCACGGGGGCGGACGTGATTGTTCTGGATCACCACCTCGGCGGCGAAACCCTGCCGGACTGCGTTGCCGTCGTGAATCCCAACCGGCAGGATGAAAGCGGCGATCTGGGCTATTTCTGCGCGGCGGGTGTCGTGTTTCTGATGCTGGTCGAAGCTGGGCGCCAATTGCGCGCGGCGGGCGCAAAGGGGCCCGACCTGATATCGATGCTGGACCTGGTGGCCCTGGCAACCGTAGCTGACGTCGCGCCTTTGATCGGTGCCAATCGCGCCCTGGTTCGACAGGGCCTGAAAGTGATGGCGCAAAGGCAACGCCCCGGACTTGTCGCATTGTCCGATGTCTCGCGCATGGATACGGCGCCCAACAGCTATCACCTGGGTTTTCTGCTTGGCCCCCGCGTGAACGCAGGCGGTCGCATCGGGCAGGCCGATCTGGGTGCCCGCCTGCTGAGCACGGATTCCCTGCACGAGGCACAGGCCCTGTCCGAACGTCTGGACGCGCTGAACACAGAACGCCGGGATATCGAAAACGCCGTGCGCGCCGCCGCGATGGAGCAGGCCGAGGGTCGCGGACTCGACGCGCCACTGGTCTGGGCCGCCGGTGAGGGCTGGCATCCGGGGGTGGTGGGCATCGTGGCGTCTCGATTGAAAGAAACCGCCAACCGTCCGGCCATCGTGATCGGTTTTGACGGTGATGAGGGCAAAGGCTCGGGGCGTTCGGTCTCGGGCGTGGATCTGGGGGCGTCGATCCAGCGGCTCGCGGCCGAAGGGTTGCTGGTCAAGGGCGGTGGTCACAAGATGGCTGCTGGACTTACCGTCATGCGCGACAAACTGGAACCTGCCATGGAACGTCTCAGTGAACTGCTGGCAAAACAAGGCGCAGGTCAGGGCGGCCCGGCGGATTTGAAGCTGGACGGTGCCCTTATGCCCGGTGCCGCAACAGTGGAGTTGGTCGAACAGATCGAACAGGCCGGACCGTTCGGCGCCGGAGCCCCTGCCCCGCGATACGCGATTCCGGATCTACAGGTGCGTTTTGCCAAACGTGTGGGGGAAACGCACCTGAAGCTATCGTTGTCCGATGGCATGGGCGGTGGGCTGGATGCGATTGCCTTTGGTGCCTTTGACGGTCCGATGGGCGAGAAACTGTCAAATCATGGAGGCGCGCGCTTTCATTTTGCAGGCAGGCTTGAGGTGAATACCTGGGGTGGACGGCAATCCGTGCAGCTCAGGCTCGAGGACGCGGCAGAGGCAAATTGACATCTCGCTCTGACCGCGCAAAAAACTTTCAAGTCCCTGCGTTTTTCGGCTTGCGGGGGTCACGGTGAAACCGTAAAAGGCCCCCCACAAGCCAGCGTGGCCCGTTCGTCTATCGGTTAGGACGCCAGGTTTTCAACCTGGAAAGAGGGGTTCGATTCCCCTACGGGCTACCACTTGTGCTTGCGTCACTACCAAGTGGCCCGTTCGTCTATCGGTTAGGACGCCAGGTTTTCAACCTGGAAAGAGGGGTTCGATTCCCCTACGGGCTACCATTTTCCATTTCAAATGATAACTAAAATGGAGCGTATCTGCTTAGCCGGCGCAGGGTTTCCCGTTTTTTGAATAAGTTGATCATTCAAAAAAATGTGAATTGATTTTCGTCGGCGGAGTGCCTCATAGACTTTGCGGGGCCCACACAATGCCGAATACTGTTTCAAAAAGAAGTGTGTGACCGATTACAGAAGCTTTTGGTTCCAGATCTCAATAACACACGCCCCAATCACTCAAACGCGTCGAGGTATTTGTCGACGATTGCCCAAGTTTTTGTGAGAATGTCCTCGCGAAAATTCTCTGAAAAATTTGGTAATCCTCCATGACGTAAGTCTTTGGCCGCTTCAGATATGAAGCTGATCTCACCCTTAGTTATACCTGCTACCTCTCGAAATTTCTGCCACTGGGTCGACCGATCCTTATCCAAAAGTCCGTGCGAAACTGCGCAGTGACGACGAATAGCTTCAATAGCACGATAACAATAGAATGGACTGTCATCAGCATGCTGAATGGCGCTCGTTAAGTCGTTGAAGCAACGTGAAACGAACATTCCGCCTTCGCTTAGAAACAAAGTCCGCAACTTTCTAAGTCGGGCATCTACGTCTATTTTGCCCCTAGGCTCTGAAATACAAGGAACCTCAATGCCGTACACGTAGTCAACGCCTTTTGAATGGTTGACCACGCGAGTTATTTCAATTTCGTATCCTCTACCCAATAGGTAGCCAAGTGCAGTCAAATCCACTCGAACCGCATTCTGTACAATATTGCGAAGGTCGAAAATGTTCCATTCCAGTTCTGAGTGGACGCGAACTACAAGCTGGTTCAGGATAATACTTACTTCAGCCCGAAAGGTGGTGTCAGTCTCCTTTCGGTGTACTGTCAAATCCGATTGGAAGGACAACTGGGCTCTCTCGGGGAGAATTCGGCCCGAGAAAAAATATGGTTCTACCACGTATACCTCGTGAATTATTGATCAACTAAGCTTGCTACTCGGCTCCCACAAAAAAGCTGCAAGCCGAGCATTTTGCAATTGGTCAGCTTTGGGAAACTACTAAAAAAATATGCTATCCCCTACGGGCTACCATTTCACCTGATCACACTCCGAACTTTTCCTGGCACAGGTTTTCGATCTTTTGCCAGGTGGATTTGTATTCGGGTGTGTTTTCTGCCGCGTAGTGAAAGTTTTTCATCAGCCCGGTCAGTTGCGTGAACACCTGCCTTACCTCGGTCTTGTCGACAAAGACCGCCCTGGATTGCGTCACATCGTACACAAGCTTGAACGTCTTTATCTGCCGTTCAAGCGGCACCGTCGCATCGACTGTGTCAAATGCGTCCTGCTGCAAATAGACCATATCGACGAACAACGCTTTCTGTTGGGTTACAAAGTCGTCAAGTGTGACGCCCTCTTCCCCGGTGACCTGCATCATCTGATCGACCTGTTCGCCTTTTTCGATCAGGGCCAAAAGGGTGCGCACTTTGGCTGTCCACCCTGGCTCGGCGTTCCTGTCATACCAGTCGGACAATTGGTCAGCATACCGGGACCAGCTGAGCATCGGATCGACCGCTGGATAAAACCGCTTGTAGGCGCGTTCGGATGACAACCCGAGGAAACACTTGACCGTCGACAAGGTTGACTGGGTTACCGGCTCGTCAAAATTGCCGCCAGCAGGCGAAACCGTTCCGATCAGCGTCAGGCTGCCAAGATCCCCATCATTCGTTTTCAGCGCCCCGGCGCGTTCGTACAAACCCTTGATCGAGCTTTCCAGATAGGCCGGGAACCCTTCTTCGCCCGGAATTTCCTCGAGCTTGCCAGAGGTCTCGCGCATGGCTTGCGCCCACCGGCTGGTGCTGTCGGCGATCAACAAGACATCGTGGCCCATCTGGCGATAATACTCGCCCAACGTAATGCCGGTGAAGATCGACGCCTCGCGCGCGGCAACCGGCATGGATGACGTGTTGCAGATGATGATCGTCCGATCCATCAGGCTGCCGCCGGTGGTTGGATCGGTCATCTTCGGAAATTCCTCGATGGTCTCGACCACCTCACCTGCACGTTCGCCGCAGGCCACGACGATCACGATATCAACCTTCGCGTTCCGTGCGATCAGGTTTTGCAGCACGGTCTTGCCCGCTCCGAACGGACCGGGAATACAGGCGGTGCCGCCGCGCGCAATCGGAAAGAACGTGTCGATCAGTCGTTGCGACGTCAGAACCGGTTCCGTCGGATACAACCGTTCGGACAGCGCGCGCTTCAGTACATTTTCCGGCAGTGGTCGCCGAACCGGCCATTTCTGCGAAAGCGTCAGCGTATGCTCGCCACCGTCTTCGTCTTCCAGACGGGCCACGATGTCATGGATCGTGGCCGCGCCTTTTTGCACCCAGACCACCTTGTACGCGCCGGTCCAGTTGAAAGGCAGCATGATCTTGTGGCTGAGATGGCCTTCGGGCACTGTTCCGATGTTGTCCCCGGCAGTGACCGTATCGCCCACCGTCACCGACGGCGTAAAGGACCATTTCGCATGTTCATCCAAGGGCGCGACATCTGCGCCGCGCGGCAAGAAGGTTCCAAATTCGGCGGCCACCTTGGGCAAAGGCGATTGCAACCCGTCAAAAACCTGCCCCAGCAGCCCCGGACCAAGCTCTACCGACAAAAGCTGACCTGATTGCTCCACCGGGTCGTCAACCGCCACCCCATCAGTGCTTTCATAGACCTGAACGTCCGCCATATCCCCACGTACGCGCAGCACTTCGCCCTTGAGCCTTTCCTGACGCCCACCGGGGCCGGAACGCGAAGGCAATATGTAAACCACTTCGTTTTTGACCAGTTGACCGGGGTGGCCGGTCGTGTCCGAATTGGCCTGTATCCGCACAAGCCCTTCCTGAACCAGGACGACACGTGCGGTCGATGAGTGTTTGGCTGAGATTGGGGCTGTCATGCGCTTGCTCCCTCAAAATCGACTTCAGCGAAATCGGCCATGGCCTGTTGTGCCAGTTTCTCAAATCTCTTGGCGGCTTCCGCAGCGCTGCTTTGCGCCCAGCGGTCGAAGATGTTCCAGATCAGAACGTAAATGGCGACCGCCTCGAAATCGAACATGTGACGAGCCGCGTGCCGCTTGAGCTGCTTGTGGCTTATCGACAAAAGCAGACGTTCCAGACCCAGCGGATCTTCGTTTTCCAGCAATTGGGTTGCCTCTTTGATCCAGGGCATGAGCCGTTCCAGACGAAAGCTGGGATCACTCCAATTGGCGGGAATGTGGCGGCTCCATCGTCCGACCCCAAAAGGGCCTGATGGCGCTGGTTCTCCGCGTTTTCTCAATCGCAATGCCGCGACCGCCGAGCGCAGTTCCATGCGTTCCATGAAAAGCTTGCGCAAGGTGGGCTGAGGGATGTCCAGCATCGCTTGTTTGCAGCGCTGGATCGCCTGAGCGTCGGTGACATCCATGTCGTAGGCGCTCCAGCTCAACGCATGCTCGAGGATCTTCAGAACTTTGCTGTCCTCCGGTGTCAAAGCCGTCAATCGACGGTCCAGCCTGATACGTGACAGGGGCGGCTGCCTGGCAACGAACAGCCGTTCCGAACCCGGAAGGCTGCACATCAACGCGATATAGGCGTCCTGCTTTGACATCTCAGCGGATGACCCCTTCCAGCACGGCGCGGAACCGGGGCTGCAAATGCTCCATCAACAGCGACGCCACCGCCTTATCCGTCAGGTCCAGAACAACACCCTGATCTTCTGCGCGGACGCGGATGCCTTCCTGCACGTCATCGGCTGCGTGCAACTCGACATTCTCGCGCAGCATCTTCGCGGTCAGCCCAAGAACATATTTCGTCAGCTTGCCGGATTGAATGTCATCGGCATTTTGCTTGATGTCTTCCTGCGTGGCGACCCTGGCAGGCAGGATAACGGAAACCTTGCCGTCCAGGTTTGCACTTGCCCCGGCCCGGCCTACCACCTCGAGGATCATCTGCCTGAGAAGCTCGGGATCGGACATCTCTTTGGTTACAAGGCGTTCGACATCTGCCTTGAAGCGATCCGTCAGACCTGCCTTCATGGTCAGCACGGCATCCCGCATCGCCGTGTTCAATGCTTCTTCCCCGGCAGCCCTGTAATTGTCGGTCTCTGTGCGGGCTTTCTTTTTCAACTCCTCGGCTTCGCGCTTTGCCTCTGCCACGATGCGCGCGGCTTCGGCTTTTGCTTCTGCGCGCAGCTTTTCGGCTTCGGCCTGACCTGCGGCAACCCCATCGTTGCGCAATTTGTCGATCAGGGCGTCCACGCCGTGCGAAATCGTTCCGTTCTGTGCCATCAGCTGATCCCCGCACTAATGACCAGTGCAAACACGAAGGCAAAAACACCAAACCCTTCGATGATTGCGGCGGGGGCCAGGGCAAGGCCAAAAATCTCGGGCTTTTCCTTGGTCGCGTTGATCGCAGCCGCACAGGCCCGACCCTGCCAGATGCCGCAATACATCAGCGCGATGCCCGACAGGATGCCGATGCCGAACAGACCGCCCGCGTTTTCAGGCGTCACGTCGCGGTTCAGGGTAAACATGATGACGATCCCATAGATGACCATCGTTGAGGGAAACGCGGATACACCCACGAAACGGCCATAGCCGCCCTCGGTTTCCGTCATGGCCCCGATACTGGCCATCCCGGCGATCGAACACCCTATGGCGCTGGCCGCAGCCCCCAATGCCATTGGCGCATAAATACCCAGCCAACCCAGTGTAAGAACAAGCTCATTCATTCCTGAACCTCCTTGCGGGCAAACGGACGAAAGATGATGCCTTCATCCGGCAGACCCCATTTAAAGAATTCGATGTAATTGAGACGCAAACCGTGCACGACGCCGCTCATCATCGCGAGCGCGAAGTTCAAAACATGACCTATGATCAGGATCAGCAACCCAAACAGAATGCCCGGCCCCTTAAGGGCCTGCATGACCGACACCGCCAGATCATTGAACGTGATCGCCAGCGAGGCCGAAGCAAGGCCCAGCGCAAAAAGGCGCATATAGCTGAGAACATCCCCAAACGCGCCCATCGCCCCGGCAAGGCTTTGAAACCCTTCGATCAAACGCCAGATCCAGTCCATCGGCCTCTGGATGACCCGCTCGCTGGAAAACAGCACAATCGCCACGATGCCGGCGGTCAGAATAGCCGCGCCCGGCACCGGCGATTTGCCGTTCATGTAGCCGAGCCAAAGGACAAACCCGCCGATCAGGGCCGCAATCCAGCCCAGATTGGCAACCGCCTTGCGTTGCCCCCACGCCGCGCGGGCCGCAAGTGCGTTGGCCAGGACAAGGTGTATAACGCCAACGACGATCGAGACCATCATCATCGCGCCGAAATCGTTCAAATCCAGCACCTTGAGCCTTGCCCAAATCGAGCCGGCAGCCGGTGATACCCCAAAATAGCTGCCCACCATGACGCCGTAAAACATCGTAACAGCCGAGATGATCAGACCGAACAGACGCCAGGATCTTTGACCTGCCGTGCCATCCATCCGTCTCCAAAAGGCCAGCACCGCCAGCAGGATGACAGCACCGTACCCGGCATCCGCCACGATCATGGCAAAGAAGATCGCGAAGGACGCCGAGACGATGACGCTGGGGTCCCAGTCCTGATATCCGGGCACTTGATAGAACAACGCCAGATCGACAGCGGCACTGCGGTTTTGAGGCTGCTCCAGCAAGGTCGGGGGCGTGTCGCCCGGCCCCGGATCTTCAATCAGTACGGCCGAGCCCTTGGCGTTTGCCATGGCAAGAACAGTCTCCACCTGATCCACGGGAACCCACCCCTGCAAAGCAAACACTGCCTCTTCGTCGCGCACTTTCTGCGTCGCATGGGCAAGCTCAGCGGCACTTTCGGCGACGGACAGGTTCCGGCGCATCAATGTCAGATAGCGCGTCAGCGCAACGCGTTCGGCTTCCAACGCCTCGAGGGCGATCTCGGCCTCTTCCAACTGGGCCTCAAGCTCGTGCACAGGCAGCGAGCCAACATGCGTTCGCGGAACAGGAAGAACGCCATCATCGGGTTCGTCAGGTGAAATCAGAACGGCATACAGGTACCGGTGGTCTTCCGCCAATATTGCCCATGGGAATCTGACCTCGGACAGGGCATCCCGGTGCTTCAGCGGCAGCTGATAGAACCACAGCCTGTTGCCAGCCAGCGCATCGCTCGGCGGAAAATCCAAATCACCCCAGGGTCGCACCTGGGCGATGCGATGGGCCAGAAAGTCACGCCGGTCCATCGTATCCCGAGTGCGCTGCATGAGGTCGGTCACCTCGCGCACGAAACGGTCCATGTCGAAATCCGGGGCGCGCTTGATCTGACGGCGTGGTTCAGGCACTTCTGCAAGGAAACGCAACGCCTTATACGCCTCTCTTGCACCACGATCGCTGATCTTTTCCGGTTCGTTTGGCGGCGGTACAAGCGGCAAAACATGCATGCAGCCAAGGGTCTGAAGCGCCTCAAGCGTGTCCGCCTTTTTTGCAGCCGGCCCTATCAGGGACATCTTTTTCAAACGCGCAACGCTCATGTCACAGCTTCCTGCGCGTGCTTGCGTTTCGAGATCTTTGACCGCACGACAGCCTGCATCTGTTCGTCGCTCAGGTAGATGCGGATTCTTTTGATGTTGGCCTTGGCGCGCGGGATCAGAACCTTTTCGAACAAGTTGACCCGCTGGGTAATGGTGGCCACCGCCCTTTCGAAGATGCGAACCCGTTCTTCGGCAATTTTCACCCGCACCCGCGCTTCGATGACGTCGTGCAGCAAAAGCGCAGCAGCATCGACCCAATGGGGCTTGGCCAAAACGGAATACGGGCGCACCACCACGTCGATCCGATCAAGGTCAGGCAGTTTGACCCCCACCACATTGACCTCTTTGACCTTGTAGTCTCTGAGCGCGACCAGCCCATCCAGAACGACACCCTGCTGGGCCAGCATCGGAAGCCTTTCACCAACCTGTTGCACCAGTGCCTGCACCTTTTGCTCAAGACGGTCGACCTCTTCCCGGGCCCGGGCCCGTTCAGCCATCAACTGTTGCCGCTTCAGGTCCAGCGACGGCAGGAACCGCTCATAGCTTTTCAGCTGTGTCTGCTCGCGTGCAAGCGACGATTTATTCAGCTGCAACCGCGCCATTGGCATCCTTCGGGAAATACTTGTCGATCAGTGCCTGCTTCATCAGCAACTGTTCAGGCGCAAAGCACTCTGCCAGAGTCTTCCAACCCAGATCCAGCGCCTCTTCCAGCGGGATCGAAACATTGATGTCCATGAACCGAGACCGGAACAGGCCGCCGAATTTCAGCAACTGGTGATCATAGTCTGACAGGTCGAAGGCCATCGCCTGTTTCTGCGCGGCATCGCGGCTTTCAGAATAGAAACGGATCATCGTGTTCATGATCTGCCCGTGATCTTCGCGAGTGGTCTTGCCGATCACGTTCTGCTTGAGGCGCGACAGGCTGCCGAACGGATCGATCACACCGGAATGCAGATAGAACTGCCCTTCGGTGATATAGCCGGTGTTGTCAGGCACCGGGTGCGTTACGTCATTTCCGGGCATGGTCGTGACGGTCAGCACCGTGACCGACCCGCCTTTGGCATAGTCACAGGCCTTCTCGTATCGGCGCGCAAGCTGCGAATACAGGTCCCCCATATAGCCGCGCTGAGATGGCACCCTCTCCTGACTGATGCCAACCTCTTTCATCGCGTCAGCATAGGCGGTCATGTCGGTCAGCAGGACCAGTACGCGCTTGCCCTCTTCCACAGCAAACTTCTCGGCCACCGCCAGCGCCATGTCGGGCACCAGCAAACGTTCGACCAAAGGATCCATCGCCTGGTTGACGAACATGACGGTGCGCGAAAACACGCCCGCATCTTCGAACGAGGTGCGAAACGTGTGGTAGTCGTCAAAAATCAATCCCAGCCCGCCAAAGACCACGATATCTGCGTCTGCCTGGATACCGATTCGGCTGAGGAACGCGTTGAATGGCTCTCCTGAAACCGAGAAGATCGGGATTTTCTGGCTCTCGACCAATGTGTTGAACACGTCGATCATCGGCACATCCGTGCGGATCATTCTGTTTGGAACCGCGCGTTCCGCCGGATTGACGGTCGGTCCGCCAATATCGATATGCGGTTCCGCAGACAGGTCGGGACCTCCATCTATTGCCACACCGGCGCCATCAAAGACGCGGCCCAGAATATTGTCCGAATAAGGTGTCTGCATCGGGTGACCGAGGAAGGTCGCCGTTGCTTCGGTCGATATGCCCTTGGTGCCGGAAAACACCTGCAACGTGACGACATCCCGGTCGATGAAGATCGTCTGGGCCAGTGATTTTCGGCCATCCACCGTCTCGATCACAGCGAGGTCGTTGAACCGGACAGTCGGTTCACGAGTGCCCCCGATTGGCACTCGAACCTTGATTGTGTCCCCGACGATTTCCAGAACACGCGTGTACTTCAACAGACTTCGGGACATTGCTTATCCTCACTGTTCCAAGTCGTTTTTCGTAATTCGCGCTGCACGGTTCAGCGGTAATTTTTGTATTAACAATGCCAGCTTACAGCGAATTCAAAAATTGGCAAATGAGTTCAGCCCCCCTCTTTCGGGATGCCTGAACGTCAATTACTAAATTTTTAGTTTGACACATACGCAAGAAATCGCTGATGCTGTCCGGCATCCGGTTTCTGCCGGAGAACCATAATTTTTGGGAGGAGACAGATGCGGAGACATCTACTTTCCGCAGTGGCGGCGGCTGCCGTCATTGCGGGGCACGGTCCTGCTTGGGCCGACGAAGCCGCAGCACAACGTTGGATCGACGACGAATTCCAGCCATCGACATTGTCGAAAGACGAACAGATGGCCGAGATGCAGTGGTTCATCGAAGCTGCACAGCCTTACGCAGGTATGGAAATCAACGTCCTGTCCGAAGGTATCCCGACACATTCCTACGAATCCGAGGTGCTGACCAAGGCGTTCGAGGAAATCACCGGTATCAAGGTCAACCACCAGATTCTGGGTGAAGGTGAAGTGGTTCAGGCCGTTCAGACCCAGATGCAAACGGGTCGGAACCTGTATGACGGCTATGTCAACGACAGTGACCTGATCGGCACCCATTCGCGTTTGCAGCTCGCCTATGCGCTGACGGACATGATGAACGGTGACTGGGCGGCGACAACTTCGCCGACGCTGGATCTGGATGACTTCATGGGCATTCAGTTCACCACCGGCCCGGACGGCAAGCTGTATCAGCTGCCCGACCAGCAGTTTGCGAACCTTTACTGGTTCCGCAAGGACTGGTTCGATGATGAGGCCAACAAAGCCGCGTTCAAGGAAAAATACGGCTATGATCTGGGTGTCCCGGTCAACTGGTCCGCATATGAGGACATCGCCGAGTTCTTCACCAATGACGTGAAAGAAATCGATGGCACCACGATCTACGGGCACATGGATTACGGCAAGCGCGCGCCCGACCTCGGTTGGCGCATGACCGATGCCTGGCTGTCGATGGCCGGTGCCGGCGACAAGGGCGAACCCAACGGTGTGCCTGTCGACGAATGGGGCATCCGCATGGAAGCGGGCACCTGCAACCCTGTTGGCGCTTCGGTGTCGCGTGGTGGTGCTGCAAACGGTCCGGCTGCGGTCTATGCGATCCGGAAATGGGACGAATGGCTGCGGGCCTATGCGCCTCCGGGTGCCGCGTCTTATGACTTCTACCAGTCGCTGCCGGCACTGAGCCAGGGTAACGTGGCCCAGCAGATCTTCTGGTACACAGCCTTCACTGCCGACATGGTGAAGCCGAAGTCCGAAGGCAACAACACCGTGGATGACGAAGGCACGCCGCTGTGGCGGATGGCGCCCAGCCCGCACGGCCCCTACTGGGAAGAAGGCCAGAAGGTTGGGTATCAGGACGTGGGTTCCTGGACCTTCCTGAAATCGACCCCTGCGGATCGTGCTCAGGCAGCCTGGCTTTATGCCCAGTTCGTGACCTCCAAAACTGTCGACGTGAAGAAGTCCCATGTGGGTCTGACCTTCATCCGCGACAGCTCGGTCAACCACGAGTCGTTCACCGAACGCGCGCCCAAGCTGGGTGGTCTGGTCGAGTTCTATCGCTCGCCTGATCGTGTGGCATGGTCGCCGACCGGCATCAACGTGCCGGACTATCCGAAGCTGGCCCAGATCTGGTGGCAGCAGATCGGTGACGTGAACTCGGGCGCCTTCACCCCGCAAGAGGCGATGGACCGTCTGGCCGAAGAGATGGACATCACCATGGCCCGTATGCAGGCCGCGGATGAAAGCGCCGGTGTCTACGGCGGCTGTGGTCCACGCCTGAACGAGCCGCAGGATCCGTCTTTCTGGCTGGAAAAGCCGGGTTCGCCCAAGGCCAAGCTTGAGAACGAAAAGCCGCAAGGCCAGACCGTCAACTATGACGAACTGGTTCAGCGCTGGCAGTCTCAGTAAGCCGTTGAAACCCGGGGGTGCCGCATCAGGCACCCCCACTTCAAGACCAGTGCATTGCACTGAAGGACCGGAACCCACGGACATGATCGAACTTCAAGACGCGACCAAAAGGGTCGGCAACGTCATCCATATCAAGCCCACAAACCTGACCCTTCAAACAGGCCACTTCAACGTGCTGCTGGGCGCGACGGGCTCGGGCAAGACCTCTCTGATCAAGATGATGGCCGGGCTGGACCCGATCGCCTCGGGCAAGGTCCTGATGGATGGGCAGGACGTCACACGGCTGAACACGCAGAAGCGAAAAATCAGCCTCGTGCACCAGTTCTTCGTGAACTACCCACATATGACCGTATTCGACAACATCGCTTCGCCCCTGCGCGTGGCAGGCATGGCGCAGTCCGAGATCGAGGGCCGCGTGGAAGAGGCCGCCGACCTGCTGCAACTGCGCCCGATGCTGCACCGCCGCCCGCACGAGCTGTCGGGTGGCCAACAGCAGCGTACCGCGCTGGCGCGTGCCATCGCCAAGGACAGCCGCGCGGTATTCCTGGACGAACCGCTGGCCAACCTGGACTACAAGCTGCGCGAGGAATTGCGCGAGCAACTGCCCGAGCTATTCGCCGGGCGCGGGGCCGTGGTGGTCTATGCCACGTCCGAGCCCGAAGAGGCGCTGCTGCTGGGCGGCTACACCGCCCTGATGGAAGATGGCCGCGTGACCCAGTTCGGGCCAACCGCTGACATCTATCGCAACCCCGAGAACATCGCCGCCGCGCGGGTCTTTTCAGACCCCCCGATCAATATCGCACGCATCACCGTTTCCGCTGCGCAGGCGCAACTGGCCGGTGGAGGTGGCTGGGCCGTCACCGACATGGCCGACGGAGATTACATGGTCGCGGTGCGGCCGCATCGTGTGACGCCGTTCCGTACGTCTGACGCGGACGTGGAACTGACCGGCCGCGTGATCGTGACCGAGCTTTCGGGCTCGGATTCCAGCGCGCATTTCCAGCATGGCGAGGACGCCTGGGTGTCGCTGGCCGCCGGGGTCCATCCCTATCAGGTGGGCGAGGATCACACATTCTTCATGAACCCGGCCCATTGCCGGTATTTCGGCCAAGACGGCAAAAGGGTGGCCTGACATGGCACAGATCAAACTTTCGAACCTCCGCCACAGCTACATGCCGTCGCCAAAAGGCCCCGAGGACTATGCGCTGAAGGAAATCGACGTGACCTGGCGTGATGGCGGGGCCTATGCGCTGTTGGGGCCGTCGGGCTGCGGCAAGTCCACGCTGCTCAACATCATCTCTGGCCTGCTGACCCCGTCCGAGGGGCAGATCCTGTTCGGTGACCGTGACGTGACCGCCCTGCCCCCCGATCAGCGCAACATCGCACAGGTGTTCCAGTTTCCGGTGATCTACGACACGATGACCGTGGGCGAAAACCTGGCTTTTCCGCTGAAGAACCGCGGCGTCGATCCGGCGACGATCAAGCGCCGCGTCGACGAGATTGCCGAGATGCTGGATGTCACCGACATGCTGAACACCCGTGCCAGCGGCCTCAGCCCCGACAACAAGCAGAAGATCTCGATGGGTCGCGGTCTGGTCCGCGACGACGTGAACGCGGTGATGTTCGATGAACCCCTGACCGTGATCGACCCGCATCTGAAATGGAAGCTGCGGTCCAAGCTGAAAGAACTGCACCAGCGCGTCAAGGCGACGATGATCTATGTCACCCATGACCAGACCGAGGCCCTGACCTTCGCCGACGAAGTGGTTGTGATGCAGGAAGGCGAAGTTGTGCAGATCGGAACGCCGGTCGAACTGTTCGAGCGCCCGCAGCACACGTTCGTGGGCCATTTCATCGGCTCGCCCGGCATGAATGTTCTGCCCTGCGAGGCGCGCGGCGACCGCGCCCTGTTCGAAGGGCACGAAGTCATACTGGAAGGTCCCATTCACGGTGATGGCGGCCGCACCGATCTGGGTATTCGCCCGGAATATGTGGGATTTGGCGAGACCGGCATCCCGGCGCATGTGACCAAGGTTTCCGACATCGGTCGCCACTTTGTGGTCAGCGCGATGGTCGGCAATACCGCTCTCAAGGCCGTGACCGAACACAGCGTGCCCGAACCCGGATCACAGGTTTTCCTTCAATTCAAACCCGAACAATCCCGCGTCTATCGGGACGGCTGGATCGCAACCGAGGAGCGCAGCTGATGAGAACAGAAAACCAAAAAGCCTGGTTCTTCGTCCTGCCCGTGCTGGCATTGGTCGCGTTCAACGCGCTGGTGCCGATGATGACGGTGGTCAACTATTCGGTGCAGGAAACCTTTGGCAACAACCAGTTTTTCTGGGAGGGCCTGGGTTGGTTCGAACAGATCCTGCGGTCGGACCGGTTTCAGGCCGCACTTGGACGACAGTTCCTGTTTACCTTCCTGATCCTGATCATCGAGGTGCCGCTTGGCATCATCGTTGCCCTGTCGATGCCGCGCAAAGGTTTCTGGGTTCCGGTCTGCCTGGTGCTGATGGCCCTGCCGATGCTGATCCCATGGAACGTCGTTGGGTCGATGTGGAATATCTTTACCCTGCCCCAGATCGGTCTGTTGGGATATTTCCTGAATGACGTTCTGGGCATCAACTATGACATGACGCAACAGCCGCTTTCGGCCTGGATCACCGTCATCGTCATGGATGTCTGGCACTGGACGTCGCTGGTCGTGTTGCTGTGCTACGCGGGCCTCGTGTCGATCCCGGATGCCTACTATCAGGCGGCCAAGATCGACGGCGCAAGCCCATGGTCGGTGTTTCGGTACATCCAGCTGCCCAAGATGAAAACGGTTCTGACCATCGCGGTCCTGCTGCGGTTCATGGACAGTTTCAACATTTACACCGAGCCTTTCGTACTGACCGGGGGCGGCCCCGGCAACTCGACCACACTGCTGTCGATCGACCTGGTGAAGATCGCGCTGGGACAGTTCGACCTTGGTCCTGCGGCGGCGATGAGCCTGATCTACTTCGCCATCACGCTGCTGGTCTCATGGCTCTTCTACACTCTGATGACAAAGGATGACGCGCAATGAAGAAGCGGTCTCTTATCCCGATCCTCTATATCGCGTTCCTGATGCTGCCGATCTATTGGCTGGTGGCGATGTCCTTCAAGACAACGAACGAGATCCTGTCGGGCTTTTCCCTGTTCCCGCAGACCTTTACGCTGGAGAATTACATCACCATCTTCACCGATCCGACGTGGTATTGGGGCTATATCAACTCGATCACCTATGTGACGTTGAACACGGTACTTTCGGTTTGTGTCGCTCTGCCTGCTGCCTATGCGTTCTCTCGCTACAGGTTCCTAGGTGACAAACAGCTGTTTTTCTGGCTGCTGACCAACCGGATGGCTCCGGCTGCGGTATTTGCGCTGCCATTCTTTCAGCTCTACTCTTCCATCGGTCTGTTCGACACGTATCTGGCCGTGGCGCTAGCCCACACACTGTTCAACGTGCCGCTGGCAGTTTGGATTCTGGAAGGCTTCATGCGGGGAATTCCGAAGGAGCTGGATGAAACCGCCTATGTCGACGGCTATTCCTTCCCGCGTTTCTTCGTGACGATCTTCCTGCCCAATATCAAAGCGGGCGTCGGCGTCGCGGCCTTCTTCTGCTTCATGTTCTCGTGGGTGGAAATGCTGCTGGCCAAGACCCTGACCGCGGTCGAGGCCAAACCCATCGCCGCCGTGATGACCCGCACCGCATCCAGCGCAGGGTACGAATTGGGCCTGCTGGCCGCCGCCGGCACCCTGACCATCATCCCCGGCGCCATCGTCATCTGGTTTGTCCGCAACTACATCGCGCGTGGTTTCGCGATGGGACGTGTGTGAGGTTCGATATGCGCAAACTTCTTCTCACCCTTCTTTTCCTGCCTTCCACGACCTTTGCCCAGCAGGCCGGATGGGGCAGCGTCGGCCAGCCAGAGGAAAAAGGCTTTTCCTGGACGGCCCCACTGTGGCCCGATTTCTGGATGGCCTGGACCCCGGCGACACTGGCCGTATTCGTCGGAATCTTTTCGGCCATCGCTGTGATAGGCGTTCTTGAGGGCTTCAAGTATCGCGACGGGATAGAACGGCGCGGCGTACTGGGGCTGACAACCACATTAGGCGACCGGCTTTTCATCACCCTTCTGGGGTCCGCCTATATCTTCCTCGCCTGGCTGGGTCTTGTCGGGCAACCGGTCTGGATACCTCTTTTCCTGTCTATCGGCTGGGGCGTTTTTGTGTTCTGGAAAGTTTAGACTTTGAGAAATCGCGAAAGGATGCTTGTCTGTCAGGCATACTAAACATGACAACACCGAGATCGATGCGAAAGAAAAAGACAACAAATCTGCTGACCGAGGTTGAACTGGAGTTCATGAACGAGCTCTGGGCCCTCGGGCAAGGCTCGGTGCGCGATGTCCTTGACCGCCTGCCGTCGGAACGCAATCTGGCCTACACATCCGGCGCCACGATCCTGCGTATTCTGGACGAGAAGGGTTTTGTGGAAAGCCGCAAGACAGGAAAGACCCTGATCTATACGCCACTTCTGGAAAAGGACAGATATCAGGCCCGTTCGCTGCAAAACCTGTCCCGCACACTGTTCGACGACACCCCCGCCACATTGGTGGCACGGCTTGTCGATGATGCGGGGCTGAGCGAAGCCGATCTTGAGGAAATTCGAGCGCTGGTAGAAAGGAGACTGCAAAATGACAGCGGTTAGACCGGTTCTCGACGCATTCATTGAACTCAACATCGTGCTGGCCTTGTCGGCCGTCATCTGGCTGGTGGCACGCGCAGCCCTGAACCGAACAGCCCTGCGCCACAGCTATGTCGCGCAGTTGCGTGCGCTCAAGGCGCTGTGCGTTTGCGTACTGATCAGCCCGTTTCTTGCGTTCGGCGTGTCATCATTCGCCTCTTACGCATGGCCGGGCGGCGCCATGGCGCTTGGTGACATCGCCGTTGCCGCCTATCTGCGCGGCGACATCGCCATGCCCGCCACCCAGTTCGAAGCCTTGCTGAACACCCGTGAACGATGGGTGGATCTTGCATTGTCGGGGCAACAGCCGGTGATCACTGCCCTTGCAGCCCTGCTTGTTATGGTCGCAGCGGTGTTTGCGGCCCGCGCGCTGCGGGACGCGGCAATGATCCGTCAGACAGTCAAGTCCAGCTTTCTTTGGCGGCAGTCGGCCAAGGTTGACATCCGTCTTTCTGATCGCATCACCGTACCGTTCGCCGTGCGCGGATTGCGCCGTCGCCATGTCGTTCTGCCAAGCCACCTGCTGGATACCCCGCACGAACTGCGCTTTGCGTTGGCGCACGAGCTTCAGCATGTTCGGGCCGGTGACGTGGAATGGGAACTGGGCTTTGAAATGCTGCGCCCGCTGTTGTTCTGGAACCCTGCCTATCTGATGCTCAAGTATCAGTTCGGCCGCTTGCGTGAACTGGCATGCGACCAGTCCGTGGTGGCCCGCAAACGGATCGATGCGCGCGAGTACACCGCGTGCCTGCTGGATTATTGCGCACGTACCATCTCGGTTAACAATCCCCGCGTTCTGAATGTTGCCTTTGTGACGGGCGGCAAGGCCAAGCGTGTGCTGCGCCAGCGCGTGCTTGCGCTGACTGATGCGCAACCGACGGTGCCCACCCTGCCCGCTCTGTTTCTGGGGATGGCATTCACCTTCGCCACCCTTCTTGCACTGGGGTCTGCGTCGCTACAGCAAACACAGGATTGGAGCCATGATCGCCTGATGCTGTCGACCGTGGTCAATCTGGAACGGCTGGAAGCGCGCAATCAGGGGAACTGATCCGACCTGATCACCATCCGCGACGCCCGAACAGTGAATGGAGTCGACCTTGATCGGAAAAAGGCTCCAGCGCTTGTGAGCGCTCCAACCGCGCCACGACGCGCGCGACCAGAACCCAACCTATGACCGCAAAGATGACGCCTCCGAAGGCCTGACCCAACAGAACGCCGGATGCCCCGGCGATCTGTGAACCAATCGTCGCGAAAACCCATGTTCCGATTGTGTGGCGACCCCAGTTTATCCATGTGGAATAGACCGGGTGCCCCAAGTTGTTGAAGCTGGCATTTGTCACGAAAATCACACCATTGAAGAACGAAGCCAATGCCAGCGGGCCACAAAACAGATATATCAGACTTCGGGTTTCGCCCTCGGCTGCGAACAGGTCCGCAATCGGTGCGCGCAGCAAAAACAAAATGGCCGACATGCAAAGTACATAAATGGCCGTAAACTTGATTCCAGCCAAAAAGGCAGCACGCACACGATCGAACTTTTCGGCCCCGAAATTCTGCCCGATGATCGGCCCTATCGCGCCAGACAGCGCGAAGATGACCGAAAACGCCACTGGCAACAGACGCCCAATCACAGCCATGCCCGCAACCGCATCCGTACCATATTGCGCGATCTCCCGCACCACGATGGCATTCCCGATCGGCGTGGCGACATTCGTCAGAACAGCAGGAATTGCTATTGCCCGCACGGGGCGCAAATCCTGTCCCACTTGCTTCAGTGAAGGGCGTGCAAATCCCCGATGCACCCGCAGCGCGGGCCACAATGCCGCCCCCAACATGCACAGCCGCGCCAGGACCGAGGCTATCGCGGCCCCGTCCAGCCCCAACCCGACAGCAAAGATCAAAATCGGATCCAGAACAGCATTCACCACACCGCCATAAATCGTTGCCATCATCGACCGTCGCGCATCGCCGTGGGCGCGCAGCACCGCCATTGCCGCCATCGCAATCGACATCACGCACATGGTGGGAAGGATGATAGACACATATCGCGTCGCCAGCCTCAGAACCTCACCTTCTGCGCCAAGCAAGGACAGCAGGTAACTGAGATTCAACAAGACCAGGCCCGATGTCATCAGCCCGGCAATCAGCCCGATAACGGCCACGCTGGACGCGTAATGCCTTGCCTGTTCAGCCCGCCCGGCCCCGAGTTCGCGCGCAACCAGCGCCCCGGCCGAAATCGACAATCCGATATTGATCGCGTTGGTGAAAAACAGCAGCGTACCGGCATAGCCCACTGCCGCCGCAAGGGCGTCTTTGCCCAACATCGAGATGAAGATCATATCGACAAAGTCGACGGCAAAAATGGCCATCAGGCCAATGCTGGTGGTCAGCGACATGCGGGTCACATGCAGCATCAGGCTGCCGCTCAAAAACACCGCTTTGCCTGCCGATCGATCCGCCAAAACCCAGTTCGCCCCACCTGTTCGACCCGGACGGGCCTCTGATTCCGTTGCGCTCGGCCAGGAAAAACCCCGGCCAACGCTGAAGCAAACTCACGCGTTTCCGGGGCATTGTACACAAGTTATTTTACGGACCGGCGTAACCCACAGGGATCAGACAAAACGGTTCACGTAGTTCTCGAGGATTTCCTGACGCCCCGAGCGCGGTTTTGGATTGAGATCCTCGTCCAGAACCCGTGCTGTGATTTCGTCAAGACCAGAGGTCAGCATCGCCTGCGCCTCGGGCGTATTCCAGCCCGCGTACCGATCAGCCAGCGCCTGTTCCAGTCCGCCATCTTCCATCATCGCTGCCGCTGCTTTCAGGCCCCGGGCACAGATATCCATCCCGCCCACATGCGCGGCGATCAGATCTTCGGCATCGATAGACTGCCTGCGCAGCTTGGCATCGAAATTGGTGCCGCCGGTTGTGAACCCGCCCGCTTTCAGGATGTGGTAATAGGCCAACGCAACCTCGGGCGTGTTGTTGGGGAACTGATCCGTATCCCATCCTGACTGATAGTCGTTCCGGTTCATGTCGATGGATCCCAGCATCCCCTCGGCCGCAGCCACAGCGATTTCGTGTTCGAAGCTGTGACCTGCCAGGATCGCGTGCCCCTGTTCAAGGTTCAGCTTGACCTCATCCTCAAGCCCATATTTGCGCAGGAAACCGATGCAGGTGGCGGCGTCGAAATCATATTGATGTTTCGATGGCTCCTGCGGCTTGGGTTCGACAAGGATCGCGCCCTTGAATCCGATCTTGTGCTTGTACTCGACCACCATGTTCAGGAACCGGCCCATGTGATCCAGTTCGGTTTTCATATCGGTGTTGAGCAACGTCTCGTACCCTTCACGCCCGCCCCAAAGCACATAGTTTTCGCCCCCCAGCTTGTGAGTGGCATCCATGCAGGATTTCACCGTGGCGGCGGCAAAGGCAAAGACATCCGGGTCAGGGTTCGTGCTGGCCCCTCCCATCCAGCGACGATGGCTGAACATATTGGCCGTGCCCCACAGCAGCTTGGTACCGGACGCCTGCATCTTTTCACCGATATAGTCGGCGATGTCGTTCAGAGTACGCAGATTGTCGGCAAAGTTCCCCTGCTCGGGGCGGATATCGGCATCATGCCAGCAGAAATAGGGCTGTCCCAGAATCTGGAACATCTCGAACGCGATATCGGCCTTCATCTTGGCGCGGCCCATATCATCCTGTGGGTGCCAAGGACGTTCGAAAGTGGGGCCGCCAAAGGGATCTCCACCCTCCCAGGCGAAGGAATGCCACCACGCCACGGCAAACCGCAGGTGATCCTCCATGCGCTTGCCCAAGATGATCTCGTCCGGGTTGTAGTGACGGAACGCGAGCGGGTTCTTGCTGTCCTCGCCTTCAAATTGGACTTTTTCAATTCCCTGAAAAAAACCGCTCGTCATTTCATTTACCTCATTCCGTCTTTTCGCCGGGCTTTTTGCCCAGAATGATCATCGACAACAGATCGTCATCGGTGACGTCTGCAATATCAACCGTTCCAACCAATTGCCCGTTCTTCATGACCGAGGCCCGGTCGCACAGCTCCATCACCGCGTGCACATCGTGGTCGATCAGGAAAATCCCGATCCCCTGCGCCTTGAGCTGTTGGATCAGGTCCGCCACCATCTGTGTTTCGTGCGGGCCAAGTGCGGCCGTGGGCTCGTCCATGATCAGGATACGGGCGTTGAAGTACACCGCACGCGCGATGGCCACCGATTGACGCTGACCGCCCGAAAGGGCCGAGACCGGATCGTTGAACTTCTGAAAGTTCGGGTTCAGCTGTGCCATGATCTTGCGGCATTCCGCCTCCATCGCGGCGTCGTTGACCAAACCAAAGGGCGTGACCATTTCGCGGCCCAGAAACAGGTTCGAACTGGCATCCAGGTTATCCGCCAGCGCCAGCGTCTGATAGATCGTCTCGATATTGTTGGCGCGCGCGTCGCGGGGGTTGTTGATCTCGACCTTGTTGCCGTCGATCAGGATTTCGCCGTGGTCCATCTGATAGGCACCCGAAAGCACCTTGATCAGGGTGGATTTGCCGGCCCCGTTGTGCCCCAGAAGGCCCACGACCTCGCCCGGATAGAGATCAACCGACACATGGTCTACCGCCTTGATGCCCCCGAAGGAAATCGAGATATCGCGCATTTCCACCAGCGGAGGCTGGCCCGATCCGCGACCCGAAGCCCGGTTTTGTGTTTCTTGTGCTTGCATCATTTCGCCCCCAGACGTTTGCGATAGACGATGTCGATATAGACGGCCAGAACCAGGACGGTGCCGACGACGATGTTCTGAAACGGCGCATCCACGCCGACCATGGCCATGCCCGATTGCAGCGCCTGCATGATCAGCGCGCCAAGGATTGCGCCGTAGATCGTTCCGATGCCGCCGGACAGCGCCGTTCCACCGATCACGGCGGCGGCAATCACGCGCAGCTCATCCAGCGTTCCGATATCGTTCGAGTGGTTGGCCAGACGGGCCGAGGCCACAACCGCCGACAGCGCGCACAGGAACCCCATCAGGGCAAAGATCTTGACGGTCATCAAACGGGTGTTGATGCCCGACAATTCGGCTGCATCCGGGTTGCCGCCAGTTGCAAAGATATAGCGTCCAAAGCGGGTTTTGCGGGCCACAACGGTCAGCGTCACCGCCACAATGATCAGGATCAGGACCGAAATCGGGATGCCGTATCCCACAACCAGCCCTTCCGGCATGGTCTCGCCCCGCGCTTCGAACATGCGTTCAAGCCGACGTGTCGGGATGGCATAGCTGTTGACGATAAAGACATAGCCCATGATGGCAATGCCAACGATCCCGGCAAGTGTCGCTTCGGCCCAGACTGGCTTGACAGGGAACCCATGAGCCGCTTTGGACCGGCGACCGCTCCACAACGCCCAGATCGCGATAGCGGTGGCGGCAAGGCCGAACAGGAGGCTGACGGTTGTTCCCAAGGTTCCGTTGGTGCCGCCAAACATCAGGAATGTGCTGTCCAGCGGGCCGATTGTCTGGCCGTCAGTCATGTACCAGGCAACGTTGCGCCAGACCAGAAACCCGCCAAGCGTTACGATGAAAGCCGGAATGGTCAGATACCCCACCATCCAACCGTGGAACGCGCCGATCAATGTGCCAACCACAAGGCCCACCACCAACGTGATCGCCCAGGTCGCCGGGTGGTTCAAACCCATGCCCAGAACATTCGGCAACAGCTCGGTCTGTGTCATCGCCATCACAGCAGATGTGGTCGCCAGAAGCGCCCCAACTGATAGGTCAATGTGGCGCATGACGATGATGAACACCATGCCACATGCCATGATGGCGACCGAGACGGTCTGGATCGACAGATTGAACAGGTTTCTGGGCGTCAGAAAGCGGCCGTCCGTAAAGATGTTGAAGCCGATGCACAGGATGATGAAGGCGCCGATCATGCCCAATAGCCGCATATCCAGTTCCAGTTGCTGAAACAGGTTGGCCTTTGCTTTTTGGGGTACCGGCTGAGACGAAGTTTCGGTCATATCCGATCTTTCATGTTCAGCTATGATCTCTGGCCCACCCTTGCGGGCCAGAGATATCATGGTTTGGAACTTGGACTAGTTACAGGGTGCAGGGCCGTTTTCGACGCCCTGACACAGGTCTTCCAACGGAATCCAGCCAGCATCGACCACAACGGACAGGTTGTCTTTGGTGATCGGTACAGGCGCAAGGAAGACCGAGTTCATCTCGGTTCCGCCGGGCGACGTCCATTTGATGGCGCCTTCAATGTCCTCGGGGCTGGTTCCGTTGCTCAACGCAACTGCAATTTCACCGGCAGCTTTGCCCAGTTCACGCGCATCCTTCCAGACAGAAACGGTTTGCGTGCCCTTGGCGACCCGGTTCAGCGCCGCGTGATCGCCATCCTGACCCGAGACCGGAATGCCTTCCATGCCCTGCGCGGTCAGCGCGGCGACAACGCCGCCGGCAGTACCGTCATTCGAGGCCACGACGGCATCAACGTTGTTTTCGTTCGCAGTCAGGATCTGTTCCATGTTGCGCTGCGCGTTCGCAGGCAGCCAGCCGTCGGTATAAGCTTCACCCACGATGACGATATCGCCGCTGTCAACGGCGGCCTGAATGATCTCTTGCTGACCGCCGCGCAGGAAATCCGCGTTCGGATCCGTGGGCGAGCCCTTGATCATCACATAGTTGCCTTTGGGCATCGCTTCGAACACCGCGCGCGCCTGCATCCGGCCAACTTCAACGTTATCGAATGTCAGATAGAAGGCACGGTCATCTTCGATCAGACGGTCATACGCGATGACCGGAATGCCTTCGTCTGCCGCGGCCTGCACTGCCGGGCCGATGGCCTGGGAATCCTGCGCCAGAATGATCAGCGCATCAACGCCCTGGGCGATCAGACTTTCAATATCCGACAATTGCTTGGCGGAAGAAGATTGGGCATCAGACGAGATGTATTCCGCACCGCCCGCTTCCAGTGCAGCCTTGATCGCCGCTTCGTCGGTCTTCCAACGCTCTTCCTGGAAATTCGACCAGCTTACACCGACCGTGGGCTCTGCGAATGCAACTGTCCCCATCAGGACCGCCACAGCAGAGGCGCTGAGAATTCGTTTCATGATTTCCTCCCGGTTTCAATGAGCCATCGTTTCATGATTCGTGGCCCCGATAATTCTGAGTAGCATATTTATTTCAGTCGGTAAAATATTTATGCTATCGGTAACAGAAAAAACCACCTAGGTTGAAACAGAGATTAGATTCGCGAGGGCAAGATGCTGAAAAGCAAAGCTTCTTCAAATGCCACGGACCAAAGGAACATCACTCGCCTGCGCGTTCTGGAAAAAATCCGGGCCAGGGGAGCCATTTCACGAATCGACATCGCCAGCGCGTTGGAGACCAGCCCAGCGACCATCACGTCCGCCACTGCCGATCTGCTGTCCGCTGGTCTGATTGAGGAAATAGAAAGCGAAACACCTTCCAAATCAGCGCGCCGCGGCAGGCCGCGAGTACAGCTGAAACTGAATGGCGCGTCACATCTGATCGCGGGCGTGAAAATCGCCCGCCAGCAGGTTTCAGTCATTCTCGTGGACTTCGAAGGAACCGAAATCACTTCGTACACGCATCCGCTGGACCAAGCCCGCATGGCCCCGGATGCGTTTGCCGCGAAGATCCGCGCCGTGCTTGATCAGGCCTGCGCCTCGGCAAACCGATCCCTTGCCGATTTGTCCGGTGTCTGCATCGGCATCGCCGGCCTTATTGATGCAAATCAGAACTTTGTGCATTGGTCATCTTCCCTGACGGAACGAAATGTGGATTTGAGCCCGCTGTTGTCCAAGGTGCTCCCCTGCCCTGCCTTCATCGAAAACGACGCCAATCTGGTCGCGAAGGCGGAACAGCTTTTCGGATTGGGAAAGGGGCTGAAGAACTTCTTGGTTGTTACGATCGAGCACGGCATCGGCCTGGGCATCGTTCTTGACGGCAAGCTCTATCGCGGCGAACGCGGATGCGGAGCAGAATTCGGGCACCTCAAAGTTCAGTTGGACGGTGCGTTGTGCCAGTGCGGGCAGCGCGGATGCCTCGAGGCCTATGTGGGCGAATACGCCCTGATCCGCGAAGCGACGATCGCCAGTGAAGCAACGGACCCCCGCACTCTTGTCGATATACTCGCAGCAGCAAAAGCCGGCGACGCCCGATCCATTTCCGTTCTGGCCCGCGCTGGCCAAATGTTCGGCATGGGGGTTTCGAACCTGATCAATCTGTTCGACCCCGAATGCATTATCCTGTCCGGCGCCAGAGGCCGCTTTGACTACCTGCATTCAGACGAGGTGATGGCACGTGTCCAAAACGGTGTCGTCAGCGTCGACGCGCCTTTGCCCGAAATCAAGGTCAACCACTGGGGTGATTCAATGTGGGCAAAAGGGGCAGCGGCTTATGGAATTGAACAGGTCTCTATCCTGAAGGTCAGGGAACTGGCGGCTCATGCGAATTAAGATGACAATCTTGCTTGCGGTGGCTTCCGCTGCTGCTGCGGAAACCTTTCCTCCACGCTTTCAAAAGGTGGAAACCCCCAGCCATGTTTACGATGGCGGCTGGGAACACTTCGTCGGTGGGGGGGGCGCGGTCTTCGACTGCAATGATGACGACCGCCCTGAATTGTTCGTGGCAGGCGGATCAAACCCAGCGCAATTGTTCATCAACACATCCGACACAAAGGTCAGTTTTCTTCCGGATACGCCCAGCCCGTTATCCTTGACCGGTGTGACCGGCGCATACCCGGTGGACATTGATGGCGATGGGATCCTGGACCTTGCGGTTTTGCGCGTAGGCAAAGACCTGTTGCTGCGCGGCAAACCGAACTGCGCGTTCGAGCCTTTCACGGCACTGAGTTTTCAATCTCAGGACCATTGGACCACCGGCTTTTCCGCCACTTGGGAAAGCGGGCAAACCCTGCCAACGCTGGCCTTTGGGACCTATGTCGACCGAAGCAATCCAGATGGACCTTTCGAGGCTTGCGGGCCGACGCTTCTGTACCGCCCGGAAGGGAGCGAATATGGCGATCCTATCCGTTTGGAACCCGGTCATTGTTCCTTGTCCATCCTGTTTTCCGACTGGGCCCGCACGGGTCGCGCGGATCTGCGCGTCAGCAATGACCGCCACTACTATGTGCGTGGCGGACAAGAGCAACTGTGGGCCATGGAAGACCCCCCGCGCCTGTACAGCGAGGACGATGGATGGCTGCCCTACTCGATCTGGGGCATGGGGATTGCCTCGCGGGATTTGACCGGTGATGGGTTTCCCGATGTTTATCTGACGTCCATGGGGGACCAGAAATTCCAGGTTTTCGATCCCGCAAAGGATGGGCCGACATGGCGGGATGCAACCTATGACCGAGGCACTACCGCACACAGGCCACACGCAGGAGGAGACGGCCGCCCCTCGACCGGTTGGCATGCTCAGTTCGGGGACGTCAACAATGACGGGCTGGACGACATTTTTGTCGCCAAAGGCAATGTTGAGCAGATGCCCGACGCGGCGCAGGACGACCCCAACAACCTGTTGATGCAGACCGCCGACGGTCGGTTTGTCGAAACAGCGTCACAAGCCGGTGTCGCGTCCATGGCAAAATCCCGCGGCGGGGCCCTCGCGGATTTCAACGGGGATGGATGGTTGGATTTGGTGGTGGTCAATCGTGGCTCGGACCTTGAGGTTTTTCAGAATGAACCGAAGACCGGCAACTGGCTCATGATTGATCTCGGCCAGAGCCATCCCAACAGACAGGCAGTCGGCAGTTTTATCGAAGTCAGGACGACCGAGGGCATTCAAACCCGTGAAGTGACCATTGGCGGGGGGCACGCCAGCGGAATTGCCGGGTTCCACCACTTTGGGCTAGGAGACTTCGAAACCGCAGAAGTACGGGTGATCTGGCCTGATGGAGAACATGGAGATTGGCAGAAGGTAGATGCCAATCAGGTAATCCACCTCGGCCGTTGATCACTGATCGACGGGCAATCCGCTGGGAACCGATTGAGGAACACCCAGCCGCACTGACGGATCTTCCAGCGTGCCCAGAAAACTCAGGATGGCATCGACCTCGCCCTCACTCAGATTGATGGGCGCCAGATCATTTGACGCTGCTATGGCTTCGACATGCCGGGGGTCCAGCAAAGCCTTTTGATCCTCTGCCCCGTCAAACTCTGGCAGATCAGCCAGTTCGATGGCGTAGTTCCGCAATGCGGAAACCGGATCCAGATGATGGCGCACGACATCCTCAAGCCGTGTGTAGGCACCGCTGTGGCCATATGGCGCCGTCAGGGTCACGTTGCGCAGCGAAGGCGTGCGAAATGCGAACGCATCATCCTTGTCACCGGTGACGCGCAGTCGCCCGTCATCCCGCACATGATTTTCGAAACGGGCTGTTTTTCCGGGACCGATCTGAGGCATGGCGATGGAATGGAATCCGTGATCGGTCTGGAACCAGCCGGAATGGCAGGTGCTGCATCCAGCCTTTCCGTAGAACAGCTCCATCCCCAGCTGCGCTTGTTCGGGCAGCGCGTCTTCGCCTCGCATCGCTCGGTCAAAGAGGCTGTTGTCAGCCCGCCATTCAAACGCGATGAAATCGGCAATGACATTGGCGATTGCGGTAAAGGTGATGTCTTCTCCGGGCGCAATGTCATCAAATCGCCTTTGATACTCTGGTATCGCCGCCACACGCGCGGCAATCAGATCCCAGGCGCCACCCTCTTGGGTCAGCAAGCCGAGACGCACGGCCTTGCTGACTTCGTTTTCAGAATAGTGCCCCGCCATTTCGTCAGGTGACAGCACCGGGAACATCGCCTGCGCCGCCAAAGCCGATTTGAACCCCGGCCTCATATGCGTCCCCAACGGGGTTCTGATGCCATTGGGCTGTGACGTATCCGTCTCGAGGCGGCCGTCATGGAAAAACGTCGTGAATTCCAGCGCTCCGAGGTTCCACATCGCGGGTGAGTTTCGGGGAATGCGCTGCTCGGGCTTGTTGTCTTGAGTGAGCTTGCGGTTTCCCCCCAAGCCGACCCCACCTTCGCCGATACCCAGCGAAAGACCGTCGGACGTTCCCAGTTTCGGATGATGACAGGTTGCGCAACTGATGTTCCTGTTCCCCGACAGGATCGGATCATAAAACAGCAGTTGCCCCAACTCTACGCTGGAAAGGTCAGGTTCGATGAATTCAGGGCGCGAACCAAGGTCTTGCGCCTGAGCAACTGAAAGAGACATCCAGATGCCCACGGCAGTTGCTGCGATCTGAAATCTCATGATCGTCCCTCGGAAATCTCAAGTGTCAGTGTTTGTCGATACGGGTTGTCCGGCGTATGGATGACGGATGGGAACGCAGGGATATTCACGGCGTTTGGATATCCTGACGGTTCAATACACAGCCCCGCACCCGGGCTAAATCGGCCTGACAGATGAGCCCCGGTATAGACCTGTGCCCCGGGTTGATCTGAATACACATTCATCCTCAATCCCGAAGGTGCCCTGACCTCTGCGACCGGATGGTCATGGTTTCCACTTTCCTCAAATACAAAATAATGGTCCAGCTCGCGCCCCTCTGCCCCGACGGTGCGGGACAACGCGAAATTTGGCACATTTTCGCCGGCAGCGGAGATATCTCCGGAAGGAACGGAACGCGCGTCCAACTCCAGCACCAGGTTCGATCTTAGCCTGAGCCGACAGCCCAGGATATCCCCTGGACAGCCCAGAGAGTAATAAGTGTGCTGTGCGATGCTGATCGGCGTGGGGCGATCCGGTCGCGCCGTGATCGTGTAAGTCAGGCACGGATAGGTCAGTTTGACATGCACCTTGAATTCGACTTCTCCGGGAAAACCACCTTCACCGTCAGGCGAAGTCAAAGACAGAACCGCCTGATTTGGAGCGGTTTTCACGATATCCCAGTGTTTGCGTGACAGCCCGCCCGGACCACCATGCAGCGTGGTCGGCCCTTCGTTTGCTGTCAGGTGACGAACGCGCCCTTGCAATGCAAACTGCGCCCCGCCGATGCGGTTGGCCACTCGCCCAACTATCGCGCCGAGGTAAAACGGGTCCGACAGGTAATCCTGCGGATTATCGTAGCCCAATATCAAAGGCGTTTTGCCAAGCCACCATCCTTGCGTGATTGCGCCATAATTCAACAGGGAAACGGACATGTTGCCGTCTTCCAGAAGGACCTGCTCGACAGGCATGGATTTGGGATCAGCCATCAGCGCGCGGCCAGAGGGGACAAAGCAGCATAGTACTCGCGATACCGCTGGTATTCCGCCTCATATGCGCTGGACAGCTCGACCCGAGGTTCGACACGCTCAGCGACTTCCGGGGAAAGCATGACATCCCCGGGGTCGGCGCCCTGCACAGCACAGGCAGCAAGACGGGCCGCGCCGATGGCGGCACCGAACTCACTTCCCTTGGGCAGAGCAAGCGGTGTGTTCAGAACTGTGGCCAGTGTCTCCTGCCAAAATCGCGACCGCGCCCCGCCACCGACGACCAGCAGACTTTCGGGCTTGGTGCCCGTACTCTTGAGTGCTTCCAAACAATCGCGCATGGCAAAGGAAACTCCTTCCATCACGGACTGGGTCAGATCAGCGGGTTCCGATGCAATATCCAGGCCCAGGAATGCTCCGCGTATGGCGCTGTCGTTATGAGGCGTCCGTTCACCGGACAGGTACGGAAGGAAGGTGATCTTTGACGGCCCTTTCACCGAATCCGGCAGTTCCGATGCCAGCGTGCCGACGGGTTGACCGAGGTGACGGGACAGCCAGTTGAGACTGTTGGTGGCCGACAGGATCACACCCATTTGAATCCAGCGATCCGGCACCGCATGGCAAAAACAATGAACGGCTGTTTCCGGCGCGGGCGCATAGCTTTCCTTTGCGACAAGCAACACACCCGACGTGCCCAATGAAAGAAATCCGCTGCCCTCACCGATGCTTCCGATGCCGCAGGCCGCTGCTGCGTTGTCACCGGCCCCGCCGGCAACCACGACCGGCCCGGTCAGGCCCCATTGCCGAAGGATCTCTGATCGCAGTTCTCCGCCTGCCGAACTGCCTTCAACCAGCTCTGGCATTTGATCCCGGCGCATATGGCTTTGATCCAGCGCAGTGTCTGACCATTCACGTTTTCCAACGTCCAGCCATGCCGTACCGGCGCTGTCGGACATGTCGCTGACATAGGAACCGGTGAGCCAGAAACGCAGATAATCTTTCGGAAGCAACACCTTGGATGTCTTCGCAAACATGTCAGGCTCATGCCCGCGCACCCATTCCAGCTTGGGTGCCGTGAAACCCGGAAAAACGATGTTCCCGGTGATCGCGCGCATCGATGGCAGACCATCCAGCTCGGCAGCTTCCTGCGCTGACCTCGTGTCGTTCCAAAGGATACAGGGCCTCAGCACATTGCCATCCCGATCCAGCAACGTGGCACCATGCATGTGGCCGCTCAGACCGACGCCACGCACCGCGGAAAATGCGGAACCGTTCAACGCACGCAATTGGGCAACGACGTTTTGACAGGCTTCTACCCAATCGGACGGATCTTGTTCTGACCAACCGGGGCGTGGCGTGGATGTCACGACACCTGCTTCGGCTTCGGCAACGACGTTACCCTCTTCGCTGACCACAATTCCCCGAAGACCTGACGTCCCCAAATCCAGACCGAGATACACGCGTTTTCCCCCTAAATGCAGCACAGGCTGATGGTGCCACTAAGCACTTTGAACCCATGTCAGACCTTATCAGCACAGTTTGCGCTAACATAACAAGGCCAAGCAAGAGATGGCACTTAATTTTATGAAAACCCTCACAGAACGCGTGGAATCATCAGCACACACGACCAAGGTTTAATTCAACTAAGCTGGGCCCGAAAATTTTTCGAATTGTCTGACGCTGACTTCACGTGAACAGTTCAAGCAGTTCTGGGTTTACTGATTTCATGCTGACGGTCCGTCTGAAAACGAAATCAGTCGCAAGAAGGAATTCAGCGAATGCAGTCACATGCCAAGGTTGTCGTCGTTGGCGGCGGATGCGTCGGGGCTTCGGTTCTTTATGGATTGACGCAGCACGGCTGCACCGATGCGGTCATGCTTGAGAGAACCACGTTGACCTCCGGTTCCACCTGGCGTGCGGCAGGTCTGCTGGTCACCTTTGTGCGGTCCCACAACGTTTCGAAGATGACGATGGAGACCATCCGCATCTATTCCGAAGTCGAAAAGAAGATCGGCGCTTCGGTCGGGCTGCGCCAGGTGGGTCAGTTGCGCGTCGCCAATACGCAGGAACGCTGGGACGAGTTCCTGTCCTATGTCTCGATTGCCGAAGCTGCCGGTGTACCCTGCAAACTGCTGACACCAGAGGAAATCGCCGAACTGCACCCTCTGCTCAACCAATCGGAACATATTCGCGGTGGCATCCTGCATACCGAGGACGGCTATGTGAACCCGGCCGACATCACCATGGCAATGGCCAGGCTGGCGCGCGAGAAAGGCGCCAAAGTGTTTCAGAACACCGAAGCGGCGGCTTATGAAAAACTGGAAAACGGTCATTGGAAGGTGACAACCAATCAGGGTGAGATCACTTGCGAACATCTTGTCTTCGCGACCGGAAACTATGCCCGCGAAAACGCGCGCCGTGTTGGCCTGGATCTGCCTTGCATTCCAATCGTTCACCAATACTGGACAACGGACACCGTTCCGCTGCTGAAAGAACGCCGTGCACAAGGGTTGCCCGAGTTCCCGATCCTGCGGGATGAAGATTACGGCGCCTATCTGCGCGAAGATGTGGGCGGCATTCAGTTCGGCCCTTATGAGTTCACCAAAGACCTCAAGCTATTCGCCGAAGATCACGTGCCGCCTGACTTTGGCGCCGACCTCTTGCCCGAAGATTTCGACGCGGTCCAAACGCAGTGGGAGCGTGCCATCGAGCGGGTTCCAACACTTGGTGAGGTGGGTATCAAGGCCAACACCCGAGGTCCGTTCCAGATGACACCGGACGAGTTGCCGCTTGCGGGACCCGCACCGGGGCATGAAAACCTGTGGCTGGCCGAAGGCATGCCCGGCGGCATATTGTGGGGTGGCACTGTTGGTGAACGCCTGGCCCGCTGGATTGTCGATGGGGATCCGGGCATGGACATGTCCGAACTCGACCCGCGCCGTTTTTCGGATTACGCGTCCAAGCGGTGGACCATGGACAAGGTGCGCGAAACGTGGGGGACCCACATGAACGCGCACATTCCCGGAGAGGACTTTCCCGACGCGCGCCCGATGAAAACGATGGGGTCCTATGACTTGCTGAGCGCGCATGGTGCCGTCTGGACCAGCTTCAACGGATGTGAGTTTCCGCGCTGGTTTGCCAAATCGCGCGAGGACGCTGTTCCGGAACATTCCTTCCGTCGCACCAACCACATGGAACGCGTTCAGGAAGAGGTGCGCACCACCCGTGACGTGGCCGGTTTCATCGAGATGTCGCCGATGACCAAGTTCACCCTGCGCGGACCGGGGGCCGCCGAATGGCTGGATGGCCTCATGGCGAACAGGCTGCCCAAAGTGCGGCGAATGACCCTGTCGCTTTTGTTGAACCCAAAGGGCGGCATGGATGCGGAATATACGGTCGTCCGCTATGCCGATAATGATTTTTACCTGGTTTCCACCCCGAACTGGCGCGCCTACAACTGGGATCAACTGCGACGTTTGCTGCCCAATGACAGCTCTGTCCTTCTTGAAGATGTTTCAGAACAATTGGGCGTGATTGCTCTGGCTGGCCCCAAGGCACGAGAGATCCTGCAACCATTGACCGACAATGATCTGTCGAACGAAACCTTCCCGTGGCTTTCTGCGCAAATGGGTGAAGTCGGATACGCCAAGGGCGTTCATCTGCTTCGCGTGTCCTATACCGGCGAGCTGGGGTGGGAATTGCATCACCCGGTCGGTTACAACCGCCATCTTGTCGACCTGCTACTGAAGGCCGGTGTGAAACCTTTCGGGCTAGAGGCACTGGAATCCATGCGTCTTGAAAAATCCTATCGCGCCATCAATCGCGAGATTTGCAAGGACATGACGCCATACGAGGCCGGCCTTGATCGGTTCGTGGTAACTGATGGTCGCGACTTCATAGGCAAGGCCGCTCTTTTGAAACAGAAAAAGGAAGGTGCGTACCGGCGGTTGGTCACGCTGAAACTGCCCTTTGGCGAAACATCGGTAATGTTTGACGAGGGCGTCTATGCTCAGGGCAAGCTGATCGGCCGTGTCACCTCGGGCGGGTTCTCTTATTATTGCAACCACGACATTGCGATGGCACTAGTGCCACAGAACATGACGGCGCCCGGAACGAAAATGCAGGTGCTGGTCCACAATGAGATGCGCGACGCCGTGGTCATCGACACATGTGCTGTTGATCCCGCAAACACACGCCCGCGCGCTTGAGTGCGAAAACAGAAAGACTGGACTCGAACGGATGACCGAACAACCGACAAAAACGCTTTCACTTGCCGAAGTTCGGGACTTGGCCAAATCGGTTCTTGTTTCTGCCGGAGCGGACACGCGCAGCAGTGATGTACTTGCCGATATCGTCACCCGGTCTGAACGGGACGGCCCGCGCAGCCACGGGTTGCGCATGTTGCCGGTCTATGTCCAAAGCTTCACGTCCGGCTATGCCAACGGGCACGCGAAGCCCAAAACCGAAAAGGTTGCCCCGGGCGTTTTGCGCTGTGACGCCGACAACGGGTATTATCAGGTTGCAGCGGCAGCAGCCCGCGAGGATCTGATCGCGATGGCCCGGGAAAACGGGATTGCCGCGTTCACCTGTGCGAACTGCCACCATCTAGGTGCGTTACGGTTTGACACCGAACCTTTGGCCGAAGCCGGCTTGGCGGCCTTTGCCGTGATCAACTCGTTGTCCATGGTGGTTCCGCAAGGTGGGGTTCGCCCGGTTTTTGGCACCAACCCCATGTCTTTTGCCTGCCCGCGTGACGGCGACGCGCCCGTGGTCTGGGATCAGGCCTCGTCCATGGTGGCCCTCATGGATATCCGCATGGCCGCTGCTGAGGGACACGACCTGCCCCGCCCTGCCGGCCTTGATCCCCAAGGCCAGCCCTCAACAGACCCGAATGCCATCCTTGAAACCCGCAGCCTGTTGCCGTTCGGAGAGCATAAGGGGGCCGCGATCGCCTTCATGGTTGAGGTGTTGGGCGCAGCACTGGCCGGTGGGACCCTGTCCGTGGACAACAAAGAGCGCGAAACCTTCGGCGCCCTGAATATCAAAGGTGGTGCGACCCTGATTGCCATCGACCCCACCCGGTTCGGCAACGCGGCCTTCAACGAATATGTCGCCCGCATCTGCGCCGAGATTTCCGGCAACGGGTCTGCGCGGGTTCCGGGGGACGGTCGCCTTGCAAAACGGGCAGCCGCCGAGGCCCATGGCATCGACGTGAGCGCCGAGGTTCTGGCCGCACTTGGCTGAAACTGAAATCACCCGCCATCGAATGGCCGGACAGCACCCGCCCGGCTTGCCAACCACGCCACTCAATGGCCGCCGAAATAGGCCTCGAGCAAGCGTTTGTCATTTCTCAGTTCGTCAGACGTGCCCGACGTCTGCATCCGCCCGGACTCCAGCACATAGATGCGGCTGGCAAGTGACAGGGCAAAATTGGCATTCTGTTCCGTGATGACGACGGTCAGCCCGTATTCTTTGTTCAGCTGACGGACGACTTCGGCAATCTCGTGACAGATCTTCGGGGCAAGACCGATCGTCGGCTCATCGACAAGCAGCAGTTCCGGGCTGGTCATCAAGGCCCTGCCAAAAGACACCATCTGCCTTTCCCCGCCGGATTGGGTCGACGTCTCCTGCCCTTCCCGTTCTTGCAGACGCGGGAAAAGACTGTGCACCATCTCAAGGTTGTTTTCGATGTCGTCTCGTGCGGTGAAGGCCCCCACCATCAGGTTGTCGCGCACCGACATATAGGGAAACAGGTTGAACCGCTCGGGCGCATAGCCCACCCCGTGACGCACGATTTCCGAAGGGCTTCGACCGGCAAGGCTGTGCCCGCGCAAGCGGATGTCGCCTTCGATTTTCACAAGGCCCATGATGCTGTCCAACAAGGTGGATTTACCTGCACCGTTCGGGCCGACCACGGCGACAATCTCACCGGGCTGCACCGTGATCGAAATATCGGTCAACGCCTGGGCCTTGCCGTAAAACGCGGACAGGTTCTCGATTTCCAGATAGGACATCAGACGCTCCCCAGATACGAGGCCTGAACGGCCGTGTCGTTCATCACGTCGCTGAACGCGCCTTCGGCAATCATGGTGCCCCGCTCGATGGCGATGGCGCGGTCGATCAGCGGTTCCAGCGCCGGCAAATCATGGCTGACGATCAAAAAGGTCATCCCGTCCTTGCGCATGGATTGTATGAGATCGGAAATCTGCGCGATTTCACCGACTGTCAAACCTGCAAACACCTCGTCCAGCAACATGACTCGCGGTGCCGTGGCCATGGTTCGGGCCATTTCGAGCTTGCGCAGATCACCCATTGCCAGTTCGGCGGGGGAGCGGCTCAGATCCGCTTCCGTGAACCCGACACTCAGCGCAAGCTCTTTTTCCCTATCCGTATCCGGCGGCGAAACGATCATGCGCCAGATGTCGTCCGGCATCAGGCCCACCCTGATGTTTTCTGCAACACTCATGTCGCCGAACGGCCGAGGTATCTGATAGGTTCTACTGACCCCGGCCCGGATACGCTGAGGCGTCGACAGCGCCGAAATCTCATTGCCGAACAGCTCGATCGTACCGCTGTTCTGCCGCAGTTCGCCCATGATCTGGCTGAATACCGTCGTCTTTCCCGCGCCATTCGGACCGATCAGGCCCAGCGACTCTCCTTCTTGCAGGGAAAAGGACAGATCGTTCGTGGCCACCAGCCCGCCAAACCGTTTGACAAGACCGGAAACTTTCAGCGCAACGGTCATGTCAGCCCCCCTTTCCGTAGCCGTTGAAAGCCGCGTTGAGCAAGTTCAACCAATCCCTTTGGCTGATACATGTAGAGAAGCAGTGCGAAAGCACCGTAGACGAAATACCGTTCAGCCCCGGGAAGCACGGGACGCAGGTATTCCAGAAGGAACGTCATGAAGAACGCACCGATCATGGGGCCGATGATGGTCGATGTTCCGCCCAGCAATGCCGCAACTATGATGGTGAAGAGAAAGTTGATGTCGAACAGGGCCCGCGGTGCAAGCGAGCCCAGGTAATGGACATAGAACGCCCCACCCAGACCGGCGATGAACGCGCTGGTCAGAAACGCAAAGGCCTTCAACCGCGTGGTGCTGAGCCCCGAACTGGGGCTCGGCGCCTGCGAGAGGATATTCGGCGCCGACTCGATCGCTGCGCTTGACGTGCTCAACGATCCGAAGATCAGCCGATCCCGGCGATGGATGGCGTCAGTCGCCAGTATCGATGCCATGTTTGAGGATTTGGAACTGCCCACAGGTGTTCGGCTGGCGATCTCCGAGCGCTGTTCACAATACTACGGCGGCGGCCCGGCGTCGCGCCGGATTGCGCGGCGGGCCACTGGAAAGGAATGGAAAAGTGCGTGCGTTGTTCTGAGTGAACTTGGTGTGGGCAAGGGCATTCATTCGCGGCCATCGCGCTGGAACGCACGTGCGGCCAGGCTTCATCCGGATCTCGGACGTCTCCAACGAGAAGAACAGGATGGCCGGTTGGGAAGCAGCTTGGCCGACATTCTGGGAAGCCTCGCTCATATGTCCATCAACCGGATCCTTCACTGGGGAACTGCCGCAGAAGAGGCGGTTATCCTTGAGGCGCTGTGTCGGCACTATCGAACCAAATTGTACCACGGCTGGAAATCGTCACAGGCGGAATTCAAACGGCACCAGAACAGGACCTGAACTGCCCCTCTGAAGTGTGTGCAATCGACGGATACCTCGCCCCCCCGAATGAAGTGCCCAACAAGGACTGGATCGCGCTTCGGACCAAGACGGGACACCTCGGAACCTGCATCTCACCTTTACAGCACGCGGCGTTTCGGAACCTGCCGACTGACCGCGTAGCCTGCGAGCGCCGAAAGCGATTTTGCCACGCCGCCCCGTGGCACGGGGCTGAGCGCTGCGATTGCCTGATCGCGGTATTCTTCAGGCAATTGCTGCCTCTTGATATGGCGCGTGATATGGCGCGTGGCCGGGGAAAGCTCTGCCAAAAACCGCGCGGGGTCGCGGTGACTGAGGAAAGCACGGGCTGCCGCGCCCCCCGTTTGCCGCTGGGCCGCCTCAAGAACAGGCACGCTGAATAGCCCGCTGGAAAGGTCTGACGCAAAAGGTGTGCTGCCCGCAGGGCGGTCCAGGGCAAGTTCATCCTCGGTCAGCAGGTAAGCCAGGCCAAGATTTTCGCCATAATCGCGAAGGGCGGCTGACAGATCGTTTTGTTCGGCAAGCATCGCACCGAGTTCGCAAGGCAGTCGAAAAAATGCAGCCATACATTGCCGCATCTGCGCGATGCGCATTTCGACCGCCAGATCCGGTTGCCATGCGGTCCGAAGCTCGGACACTCGGCCTTCACATGCCGAGGCCATGGCGCTCAGAATTGATGGCACCAGATCCGGGCAGTCCCGTGCGCCGACTTCGTGTGCTTTCGCCAACAAGTAGTCGCCTGTCAGTATCCCAAGCTTGTCGCCCCAGTTGGCCTTGGCGTCGGCTGTTGCTGCCGCAGCCTCGATCCCCCGAATGCCGCTTTGGGCAAGAAATCCCAAATACGCGAGTTCCAGCGCCGTGGCCGCGGCACGACGTCTTTTTGCCTCGACATCACCCAGATAGGACGTCAGCAAAAGCAACAGCGAAGGTCGAAAGGCAACCATGTCAGCCCGCTTGCCCGCGAAGGACATGCGCGTCAGAAACGGCCAATCGGTGCGCACGATGTGATTGAGGCGTGCGCCCACATCGCGCAGGTCGTCCCCAAGCGGCATCTCGGGCACTCGCACAAGGGGCGATACGTCATCCAACATGGCGCTTTCCACATCACCGCCAGTGCCTTCAGGCACCAAAACGGCACGGCGCAGCATGTTGTGAACCGGCTTTTCGCTTTCGAACGTATCGTCCAACACGCGCCAGATGAACTCGTATCGGCGGCTTGCGCGGTTCCCGAGCGTGAAGTACCCGGCAAAGCGATCCCCCAGCAGAAGCGCATAGTCTTCCGCTGCCACCCAGGGGCCTGCCCCGGTGCGGAGGCACCGATCAGTGGTTTGCGCCGCAAGCGCACCGGATTCCAGCGCAAAGCTGATTCCTTCGCCTGTAAACGGGCTGATAAGACCGGCGGCGTCCCCAACCAGCAACAGACCCGAGTTGGCGGCACGTTCCGGTGCGAAATCGAACCTCAGCGGTGCCCCCAAGGTCATACCGGACAATTGAATGCCCGAATATTCTGGATAATCCTTGCGGAGCACGTCCAGAAATTGATCGAAAAGGGTCCTGACATTGGTGTCAAACGCCCGACAGAACAGTCCGACACCGACATTTGCAGTTCCCTTCCCCGTTGGGAACGCCCAGCCATAGGAAGGCAACAAATACCGGTCCGTAACATCAGTCAACGGCAGCATTATTTCGAGCAGTGGCGGAGTATCACCGCAGCCATCGACATAACCGCGAAGCGCCGTGCCGTAGCCTTGCTCGGGTGTTTCCCGCAATCCCGCCGCTTTCGCCAATCGAGACGCGGCACCGTCTGCGGCGATGACCGTATACCCGGTCAGAACCATTGTCGTGCCATCCTGCATGTGCGCACTGACGCCTGTGACAGTCCCGCTTTCATCCGTTACCAGATCGTCGGCGCGGCATTTCGGCAAGAAAGCTGCACCTTCCGCACGGGCCTGACGCAAAAGACAGTCATCCAGTATCAAACGGGGCACAACCAGCCCATAGTCGTCTTCGCCCTCGTATCGAAAATCCCGGTGGCCCCTGTTGCGCATATGGACGCGCACACCTTCGACCTCCTGCTGATCGGTTAGCGCGGACAGAATGCCGAGGCGTTTCAACTGAGAGATGCCGGACCGGGTGATTCCGTCTCCACAGCTTTTGTCCCGAGGGAAATCCTCACGGTCGACCAGAATGACCTTTCGACCTCTGCGTGCCAGTTCGATGGCGGCAGCGCTGCCGCCGGGCCCCGCACCGACAATGATGGCGTCCCAAGTCTCGGCCGCGGCCTCCTTGGGCGTCGCAAGCGGCAGATCGTCGGCAAAAGGGCCGTAGCCGTCCATGTCAGGCCCGCCTTTCGACAGAAAGCCGGGCGAGGTTTGCCAGCGAGTCGCGCAGCACATGATCGTCAAGCCCGGCAATGACCTTGACGGCCGCTTCAGATTTGTGCCGCGCCAACTGTTCCGTAGCTTCGACCGCGCCCGAATTGCGAATGATCTCTACAGCACGCGAAATATCCGCATCCTGCATGTCGGCCAGCCTCAACCTAGCCCGCAATTCATCGGCGGCCTGACCGTTCTGACCCAGGCACAGGAGCACCGGCATCGTATACGCCCCTTCACGCAGATCAGAGGCGGACCCTTTCCCAAGTTCCGCACTGCTTGCAATGTAGTCCAGAACATCGTCGCGAAGCTGAAACGCAAGGCCAAGGCACTTTGAATAGGTGATCAGTGCGTCTCGATCCTGATCACTTACGTCAGCCAACATCGCCCCCAGCGATGCGGCGAGGACAAACAGTTCGGCTGTCTTGCCCTCAAGCATTTCAAGATGCTCTTCAATGGTCCAATCGGCGTTGTAGGCGTTTTCTGCTTCGCGCAATTGCCCAAGACACAGCGCGGCACAGTGTTTGCCGGCCAGCTCGGAGGCCGTGGGGCTGACGGAATCCAACAGGTTTATTGCACGGGCCAGAATGAATGTTCCGGCGAAGCTGGCGATGGGTGAAGACCAGCGACGGTTCACGCTTTCCGCTCCACGCCGAAGTTCGGCCCGGTCCATGACATCGTCATGATAGAGCGACGCCACATGGATCATTTCGACAGCCGCCGCCGCCTGAATTGCGCGTTTGCGGCCTTCTGTGTCGGTGAGGCGTCGTGCTGTAAGCAGCAGAAGAATTGGCCGCAACCGTTTCCCGCCAGCGCCGATAAGCCAGTGTGCAATCTCTTCGAACCCCGGCTGGTCCGAGGCGACGGCATCCAACATGGATGCTTCAACCTGGGGTATCGTGGCCCGGACCTGTTCGTCTTGCAACCAGTCAGACATCCGCGATCTTGCGGAACTGCGCCAGCGTCTTCTGCAAACGCTTCGACCTGAGCGCCGCTTCGGAGTTCCTGATGAAACTGTCATAGCCTTCGTGCAACGCTGCGGACTCGGCGCGAACAACAATTTCTCCACGGTGGAAGGCGTCCATTACGGTCATCCTGCCTTCGGAAATGGCTACAAGTGCTTCCGGTGAGATCGCGCCGACGCCCCGGCCCTTCCCTTTGTGTTTTTGGTTCGGGTTGATGTGAACTTCACCGCTCATCACCGAAACTTCGACCGACCCCATACCAAAAACACCAACCGTTGCACTGGCGCCCTCGTACTGCTTGACCAGTTCAGCATATTCCTTCTTGGCGTCCGCCTTGAAACCCGCCAAAGCATCTTCGGCCAGTTTTTCGACTGCCTTTGCACCCTCTTCCGGCTGCATCCGCTGTTCATAGTCTGCCACGTTCGTATCCTCCGTTCCAAAATATCCAAATCAGACCGAGCCGACCGCCGCCCGAGCATCCACACGCCCGGCACCCTGCTGCGTGGTCGGTGCGCCGATATCGACGGCGGTGGCCATGAGAACTGCCTTGATGTCAGCCGGCAGCAGTGTCGGGTTTCGCTGCAACATCAGCGCCGCGACCCCGGCGACATGAGGGCACGCCATCGAGGTGCCGCTGGCCTCGAGATGAAGCGGATCTATCACCGTCGCGCCGCCATTCATGTCATTGCCGGTCGCCGATCGCGATGCCACGATATCCACGCCGGGGGCGGTGACATCCGGTTTGTCGCGCCCATCCGGCGTTGGTCCGGGACTGGAGAAGCCGGCCATGTTGTCACTATCATCGCTTGCCCCGACGGTAATCACGCTCTGCGCAATACCCGGACAGCGAATGCGCGTGTCATAGGTGCCGCAACTGTCATTGCCCTCGTTGCCCGCGGCCACCACGAAGGTCACCCCGGCGGTCGAAGCCGCATCAGCGGCGACACATAAAACGCATGTCCCGTCCGGATCGACCCAATTGCCGTTTCTGTGGGAAAAGCCCCAAGAATTGGAAAGAACATCCATCCCGTCCGCCACGGCCTGTTGAATTGCCGCAACGCAGTTGGGAGCGTTGCCGCTGCCGAATTGGTTCAAAAGCTTGTAATCGTGAATGACCGCCCCCGTGGCGACACCACGGAACGTCGCGCCATTGCTGGCAACAACGCCCGCGCAATGGGTCCCGTGCCCATTCAGGTCTCCCAGCCCCTCGCCGGTAAAATCCTGTTGCGTGCCAAAATTCCCGGCAAGTTCAGGATGCGTCTGGTCCACCCCCGTATCCAGAACGGCAACATCCACTTCGCCTCCGTTGATCCCGCTGGCTTCCACGACATCGGCATTGATAAGCGGACGGCTGTTATCCAGATCAATCAGGATTTGATTCTTGCAATGAGCCACCTTCAGAACATCGGCGCGCCCGGCAATATCTGTCAGGCGCTGATCATCGGCCCAGACCACCAGGCTGTGGTTCAGCCAAAAGGTCTGCTCGACCTCGATTTCACGCTCGCCAAAGCTCTTGGCAATCTTTCCCACCACGTCTTCGCCATGGCGGCGATGTTGCATGATCGAACGGCGGCGCTGGCGCCGGTCGAACGCACGGGGCGCGCGATCAGGTGATGTCCTGCCGCTTCGCAGCAAGACCAGCACACGATGCCGGGGAAGCTGGGCTGTTTCCGTTTGGCCAAGCAGGGCGTTCAGGCGCGCCTCTTTTCGGTTGGCCAAGAGGTCACGCAGAACAATGCTGTCCATTTTGGAGATGGACTCGCTGCCGAACTCGGCACGAAGCTTCTCGATTTCACGACGTTCCGCTCTTTCGAAGCGATCAACGTGTTCCCGACTTAACTCGGTCATTTCGTGCTCCTTTGGATCATGGTCTTATGGGGTTTTCAGGAATGGCCTGGCGCTCGGTGGAGTGGGTGATCATCACCACGGAAGGATCGTTGGCCATTGTCGCGATGGCCCCGGGCGAAAGTTCAACGGCAACACTGTCGATCAGCCACAGTTCGGTAATCCCGGCACCGCCCAGGTTTTCCAGAGTACCGACCAGGGGCCGTGTGCGTCGGCGGAAGTAATCTTCGCGTGCCTTTGTTTCGGCGCGCCGGAAAGAGGGCGCATTGCCTTCCGTGTCTGGCGCCAAGCGCAATATGACCTGCACCGAGTGCCCATCACCACCGTCTGTTACGGCCTTCGCCAATTCCGATTGCAGCTGCGTGTCCAGCTTGCCCCACGCCGCCTCGGACAAACCAAACGGACGGTTGCTGTTGGTTTCGGTCAAGGTTTTGTCCTCCTCGGTCGCCGCCACGCTGAACATAGCCGGGGCGACGGCACGATCGAAGCGCGGGTTAACGACAATGCCGGGCCCCGGTTCAGGCTCTGCCGAAGGCGTACTGCGCGGGTGTTCCGGCCGGAAACACAGTTCGATCAACGCTGCTTCCTGCGCGCGCATGGCGATTGTAACCATGCCGCTTGCCTGAACCTCGATGACCTGTACTCCCTGCTGCTGCGTTCCTGTCTGGGTCGTCAGGACATTGCCCGCCGCATCAAGTGCGATGATCGTTATGGGCTTTCCACCAGCAAAGCTCAGCTTGAGGCGGGCCCAGTCAGCGACGACCGGCAGATGGGCAAAAACACCGGCGATGGAAAGCAACAGTTTGGGTGTGCCTTGCGGTTGGAACCCGCCAATGATCTGAAGAAGGCTGCCTTTGGTCGGCAGGAACCGCACACCGCCAACGTTCAATACCGGATGGCGGGAAGGCAGTTTCTGGCCGCGAAAATCAATGCAACGTTCACGCGGGGGAATTTCCGGATCGGGCTTCGGCTGGTCAGGGCAATGCGGTTGAATCGCGATGAACGCACAATCATCAATGTATCCAAGCACATCATTGCGCGGATCATCTCCGCTGAATTCCAGAAATACCGTTACGGCTTCGGCTTCCGCCGTCACGCGGCCCCGCAATTGGCGCCAGGCACCGTCAAGGTCACCAGTCCACCATTCCACCCAGGCCGCCCGCGGATCATCACCACCGCGCGGGTCCAACCCCAGAGCATAGCTGCCTGCACTGCGGGCTTCTGTTGTGAACCAACACGAGAACTCATAATCCCATCCCGGGTTTGAACCCAGCGACTGCCACAGGCCAACACGAAGACCGCGCTGCGCGATGACCCGTTGGGATCTGTCGCCGGTCCGGACGATGCAACCTTCGCAGTCAAAGGCATCGGCGGGGATCGGGGCCAATTGCGGAACGGGATTTCCCTTTCCGGCGTGAAAGGCTGCCAAGTCGGTCAGCCATGCATAGGGTGTCCAGAACCGACCGACATTGCCCGCCGGAAGCGAACGGAAACCATCTTCGAAACCGGGATTCAGCAGATGCACGACCCGGACGGTCAGGTCATCCTGACCAAAGGCGCCATCGTCATCCATGACGGTACAGATGGCCCGGAAGTCACCACAGTTTTCATAGATATGTGAGGCGGTCGCCGTGCCTTCGGCTGCCGGTGGCTCGTTCGTCTCCTCGATCAGGGCGGTGCGGGGTTCGCTGCAATCGCCGAAATCCCACTTGGCTGTATGCGTGTCACACCAGCCGGGATCCCGGAAATCGGCGACAAGCGTGATCGGTGTGCAGACATACGCATAAAGATCCGGGCCAGCTTCGACTTTGGGCGGAACATTGGTAACGGTGACACGCAGGGTGTCGATGGCCTCGCCCCCATTGACGTCGCGAATACGCACCGTGACCGTGTATTCGCCATTATCGCACCAGGCATGGGTCACGGTCGACGTGCCTGTCGCCGCAGGAGGACCATTGGTTTCGGAAATCACACCGGGTTTCGGCGCGTGGTGATCACCGAAATACCACATGGATTCGTGGGTGTCGGGGTATTCGACGTCTCGGAACCGCGCGACCAGAGTGACCTCTTCGCCCTCCTGCACCGTCAGATCCGGTCCGGCATCCACTGTCGGCGGCACGTTTTCGACGGTAACAAGCGAGAAACTGCGACTGCGCGCGCCGCCCGGCTGGTTCATCGTCAGCGCATGTTTTGCGGTATAGACGCCACTTGCCGCATAGACATGCTGAATCGAGGGCAAGACCGCGGCCGGTGTCCCGTCACCCGGCAACCATTCGTACCCCGCGTCAGGATGTTCATTCACAGCCGCAAGCGACATGGCCGATGCGGCCGCACCCGACCGTGCCCCACCCGAATCCGCCGGGACGACATCCGTGGCCTCGCAACTGCTTATGACAGTGAAATCTCCGGCGATTTCAAGACCGTCGGTATCAATCACGATCGGGTCCGAGAATACCGCTTCGACCCGCCCGATCCTGGCAAGGTTTTCCGGCCAGCCGGTGATGCCCGTAACCGTATTCGTAACTTCATCTGACAGGATTTCGCTGCCCATGCTTTCGGCAATACCGCGGACGACAAGGGCCACGATCACAACGACCAGTGCGCCCAGAATTCCGAAAGCGCCGAACGACAGTATCGCGGCGATTGCCGTCAGCACCCAAAGCAGCACGGATTCTTCGGGATCGACATCGCTGTCGATTTCAAAGTGATCCATTTGCTGCCCGCCGTCTGGGCCCAGCGAACCGTTCGGCTGCCAGCGCAAACCGACGTCGTTGAAAAAGTCGGCATCCACATCAATGCTGCCCAGGATCGCATCCACGACCGTCACTTTGCCCGATATTCTGATCGCCCCCGCCCTGAGGCTCACGTCCAGATCGGTCAGCCGGACTTCGCGCCCGTCAGGTGTAAAGGTCTTCGGAAGGTCATCATCCGACAATTCAGCTTCGATGCGCGCCGTTTCAATCGATGCTTCAACCTGGGCCGCGCTGATGGCAATTGCAAAATCCCTGTCGGCCGGAATGAAATTGGCAAGCCCGCCTACGTCACCGCCACCATCATCGTTCAAGGCGATGGCCAGAAACTCGTTTGTCACTCCGACGGTGATACTGTCGACTTCAAACTCTTCGTCCGTTGCCTCCGGTCCCCAGATGTAAACGAAGTCGCGTGCTTCCAGATCCCGGTGAAAGAAGTCGCCGATGAATTCTTCGATCTCGGCCACGGTCGGGGCAGCAATGGAAATCTCGCCCAGGCCACTGGCCAGTTCCTGCCCACGCGACACCAGTTCGCTGGAAATCTGGGCGTCGAGGTCAATCGCGACCAACGGGATCGCCGCAAGCTGATCGCGGTTATCGATATAGTTGTCACCCTCTGGCCCATATTCCGGACCGGCCGGATTGATCGCGTCCACGGTGACGATGGCCGCATTCAAATCCGTGCGGAACTCTGAACCGACCCGGCTGAAAGGTGCCGTGATGTTGATCCGCGTTTCGATCCCCATGGGATCCTGCGGATTGAAAAAGAGCTGTACGGCCGGACCGACAACAATGTTGAACATCCGCAGATAGACCGGCAGCGAAATTGTTATGTCACCGCCGGACACGGTGGTTTCAATATCGTGCGCCGCAACCGAGTCGTCGTTGAAGATTTCCGCATGGACATCCGTCGTCAACGCTCCCAAGGCAAATGGCAGCGCGGTCTCATCGATGACATGGGGAATGGATGGGAAGGCCGGGTCAATCGGTCCGCCGGGGCCACCGTTCTCATAGGCTTTGTCCACGAATTCACTTGCGAACAATTCGATGTTGGACGCAATCGGATCGCCGCTGGTCAGCGTTGCGGACACCTGGCTGCGAGGCAGACCGTCCAACAGCCATCCCACATCCTGCCGCCCGGGGATCAGACCGATCGGCGCAGCCGCAGCAAGATCGGCCGTCATCGTCAGCATTTGCGCGGAAGGAACCGGGGGGTTTTCGATTTCGATCTGGATCAGGACACCAAGTTGAATTTCGGCACCGGTGATGTCCGGGCGCAGGCTGGCGTCCAACTGGTCTTCGGGAATCTGAACCGACCCGTCAGCTACGACGAAACCGCCAAAGGTTTCACCTGCGGGAACATCCATGAATTCGGGAATGCGGCCTTCATCGCCGGGATCATCGTCGCATTCCGCGGACTTCCACGCCCCCCGAATGACCTTTCGCAGGACCTCTTCCGAGGCTTCGACGACAACTTCATATCCTCTTGTATTTGCCATCCTGACGTCCTCGGTGTGACGGCGCGAGGGAATCGCGCCCGGGTGTCTTCAAGCAGTGCCGGTGACAACGGCGCGGGGCGTGATATTGACCAGCCTGCGTTTCCCGGTTCGCACGGCACGATACAGCGCCTCGGTCGCAAAACGCGGTGTCGACGCATCAAGTTGCCGGTAGGCAAGCAGCGGAGCGATGATTTTGTGCGCCTTGCCCAGTGCTTCCAGCGGGTCGGGAATCTTCGCGGGCTCGATCAGACTTGGATCGAGTCCGGCGACGGATTTGCCCTTGGCTTTCCCGGGAAACCGGCGCGCGATTTCCGATGCCTTGACCCTGGCCACCTTCACTTTGGAGGTGGAAGAACGCACTTTTCGCGTCGGCAAGGACAACGGAGACAGGTCAGGGCGTTTTGAAGCATCATCGACCAGCTTCAACTCGTCGAAAAGCACCACAGCCAGATCCTGTTCCTGCCCGGGGTCAAATTCATGCCCGGACGCGGCGAAAATCTTTTTCCGCAAGCTTTTGCGTTCGACGATCTGTTTCTTGGAAAACCGCGCTCTGTCCTCCAGCTCGAGCCGACCTGAAAGATCCAGATCGAACCCAAGTTCCTCAAGCGCCAACACGGGGTTAATCAGCGCAGCACGAGCAAGCTCTGGGGTGACATTCAAACGGGCAGCAATATCATGCACTGCTGCCTGAACGTCCTGAAACGTAGCCATAGCAGCCTTCCAATTACGAATAAACGTAACTCTTGAACGCTTGGAACCAATAGAAAGATAATTTGGGAGTCTGCCTTCACGATATATTTTTAATGCGATTCCGTCAATGAGCCCGAGGCGTCGCAAGGCTGACTTGCATCCGATCGCATAACGGTATTTGACGTGTCGCTGGTTGTATCGGACGGGTTTGCCGTGAAAAATGCGAAGGGAATACAGGCCCCGACCATCTAGCGATAACTGCAGTACAGAACCTTCCCGCGCCATGGCCGGGGGTGGTGGTTTCAAGCAAGACCGCCGATCATGACGTCCGCCAAATTGTGCAAGCAAACCGCGGCCCCGCGCCTTTAAACCACCCACAACACCTCGCGCCCCTCTTCCCCCGGACCACATCACCTGCCATAATGGGGGAAACTCAAAAACAAGAGCAGCACCCATGCCCGACGATCTGTTGACGCCAGAAGCGACCACAACTTATGACGCCTCCTCGATCGAGGTGCTCGAAGGTTTGGAACCGGTCCGCAAGCGACCCGGCATGTATATCGGCGGCACGGATGAGCGCGCTTTGCACCATATGGTGGCCGAGATCCTCGACAACTCGATGGACGAGGCCGTGGCCGGCCACGCCAACCGGATCGAGGTGGAACTGCACCCCGATTACGCCCTGACCGTGCGCGACAATGGGCGCGGCATTCCGATCGATCCGCACCCCAAGTTTCCTGACAAATCCGCGCTCGAGGTGATCCTGTGCACCCTGCATGCGGGCGGCAAGTTCTCGGGCAAAGCGTATCAGACCTCGGGCGGGTTGCACGGCGTGGGCGCCTCGGTGGTGAACGCGCTGTCGGATTCGATGGTCGTTCAGGTCGCCCGCGACAAGCAACTGTACGAACAACGTTTCTCGCGCGGTGTCCCGCTGGGACCTGTCGAAAAGGTCGGCGCCGCCCCCAACCGGCGCGGCACCACAGTCACCTTCCACGCTGACGACCAGATATTCGGACACCACCGGTTCAAACCCGCCCGCCTGTTCAAGTCGATCCGCTCCAAAGCCTACCTGTTCTCGGGCGTGGAAATCCGCTGGAAATCCGCCATAGACGACGGCGAAACCCCCACCGAGGCCACCTTCCACTTCCCCGGCGGGCTGTCGGACTACCTGAAAGAGACGATGAATGGCTCGTCGACCTATGCCGACCAACCCTTTGCCGGAACCGTGGATTTTCAGGAGAAATTCGGAACCCCCGGCAAGGTCGAATGGGCGATCAACTGGACGCCCTCGCGCGACGGCTTCATCCAATCCTACTGCAACACCGTGCCGACGCCCGAAGGGGGCACCCATGTGGCCGGGTTCTGGGCCGCGATCCTCAAGGGGATCAAGGCTTATGGCGAGTTGATCAACAACAAGAAGGCCGCGCAGATCACCCGCGACGACCTGATCACCGGGGGCTGCGCGCTGGTATCATGCTTCATCCGCGAACCCGAATTCGTGGGCCAGACCAAAGACCGCCTTGCCACGGTCGAGGCGCAGCGGCTGGTCGAAAACGCGGTCCGCGACCACTTCGACAACTGGCTGGCCGCCGACACGAAATCCGCCGGCGCGATCCTCGACTTCCTGATCCTGCGGGCCGAAGAGCGCCTGCGCCGACGGGCCGAGAAGGAAACACAACGCAAGTCCGCCACTAAGAAACTTCGTCTTCCCGGCAAGCTGGTGGACTGTTCCAGTTCAACACGCGAAGGCACCGAACTATTCATCGTCGAGGGCGACTCGGCGGGCGGCTCGGCCAAAATGGGGCGCGACCGCAAAACGCAGGCCCTGCTGCCCTTGCGCGGCAAGATCCTCAACGTGCTGGGCGCAGCCAGTTCGAAACTGGGCACCAATGCCGAGATCAACGACCTGACGCAGGCGCTGGGCGTTGGGCTGGGCAGCAAGTTCAACCTCGACGACCTGCGCTATGACAAGGTCATCATCATGACCGACGCCGACGTGGACGGCGCGCATATCGCGTCCTTGCTGATGACATTCTTCTTCACCCAGATGCGCCCGATGATTGACGCAGGCCACCTTTATTTGGCCTGCCCGCCTCTGTATCGTCTGACCCAAGGCGCCAAGCGGGTTTACTGTCTGGACGAGGCCGAGCGGGACGAATGGCTGAAAAAAGGTCTGGGCGGCAAGGGCAAGATCGACGTGTCCCGCTTTAAAGGTCTGGGCGAGATGGACGCCAAGGACCTGAAAGAAACCACGATGGACCCCGCGTCCCGGAAATTGATCCGGGTCACCATCGACGAGGACGAACCCGGCGAGACCGGCGATCTTGTCGAGCGCCTGATGGGTAAGAAGCCCGAACTGCGGTTCCAATACATTCAGGAGAACGCGCGGTTTGTGGAGGAGCTGGATGTTTGAGGGTCAGGATTCGTAACCAATAAATGACGGTTGCTGCGAGTGCGATTGCGGACAGGAAGATTTTGGGACAACGATCATAACGTGTCGCTACGCGCCTCCAGTCCTTGAGCCTACCAAACATGATCTCAATACGGTTGCGCCGCTTGTATCGGCGCTTGTCGTACTTCACTTTGGTCTTAGGTTGCTTTTGACCTGGGATGCAGGCACGTATCCCCTTGTCTTCAATACATCTCGGCACCAGTCGGCGTCATAGCCACGATCCCCAAGCAACCATTCGACTTTAGGTAAGCTGCTCAGTAGCGCACGCGCACCGATGTAGTCACTGACTTGACCAGCGGTGACAAAAAGGCTGAGTAGTCGCCCTCGGCTGTCACAGACAGCATGCAGTTTGGAATTCAGCCGCCCTTGGTTCGACCAATCAGACGGCCAAGTACCCTTCGATCATCGCCCCGTGGTTTGCGCTGGCGTGACGCTCCTGCCGCCTATGGTCCGCACAAGACGCTCTACAGCCGCTGGAAGCGCTGGAGCGAGAAAGGCATCTTTGCGCGGATGATGGCGGGTCTGGCCGCCGAACACGGCGAACAGAAGACCGTGATGATCGACGCGACCTACCTCAAGGCCCATCGAACAGCGACCAGTCTGGCCGCGAAAAAGGGGGGCGTGGGCGCCTGATCGGTCGAACCAAAGGCGGCATGAACACCAAACTGCACGCCATCTGCGATAGCCAAGGCCGCCCACTCAACCTGTTCGTCACCGCCGGTCAGGTCAGCGACTACATCGGTGCGCGGGCGTTGCTCAGCAGCCTGCCAAAGGTCGACTGGCTGCTCGGGGATCGCGGTTACGATGCCGATTGGTTCCGGGAAGCGTTGCAAGACAAAGGGATACGCGCCTGCATCCCTGGACGAAAGCAGCGCAAGAAAGCCGTCAGATACGATAAGCGTCGATACAAACGCCGAAACCGGATCGAGATCATGTTCGGCAGGCTGAAGGATTGGCGGCGCGTGGCAACCCGCTACGACCGTTGCCCAAAGGTCTTCCTCTCTGCCATCGCTCTGGCCGCGCTCGTCATCTACTGGTTATGAATCCTGACCCTAAGGTGGCTTCAAGTCGTTTACCTTTCTACCTAAAGAGAAGACAGTGTGAAAATGAAGAAAAACGAAAATCTGATAAGTTTTCTGATAACTTGCGCTTTAGTATTCGGAGGCGCGTTCTTTAGAATACGATCTCAAGAAGTATACGTCTCTTTGGAGCTTATTGGCGCGGGTTTTATTATTGCGATTGCATATTATTACTACTTTAATTTTAAGGGAAAAAATAATGAATGATTTTCCTAAATCCTATCCCCAAGATGCCGGGACTGAACACCTAGCGACCGCAGGGTGGGTGCTCGCACCTATCAAATTGCGCGCATATATTTGGGTGTAAACACCCACCCCACCCAATCAAAACCCTAGCGCCCGCCCATGGGGGCGTGTCGGGAGCGTGCTTGATGCCTTGCATCAATCATTGGGTGGACAGAAGACACACCCATACCACACACGCCCTCAAAAAACCAAAATCTACTGCAATTCAAACCCCTTCGGTTTACAAATCAAACCAAGAACCGGCTTCCCCGCGGCAAGCTGGCTTGGATTTAACGATTAAGGATTTGCAATGGCCCGCCTTTATGACAGTCGAAAACGTGTTCTCGTAACCGGTGGGGCCGGGTTTCTGGGCTCGCATCTGTGCGACCGGCTTCTGGATCAGGGGCACGAGGTTCTGTGCGTCGACAACCTGTTCACCGGCACCAAGCGCAATATCGACCATCTGCACAACAACCCGCGTTTCGAGTTCATGCGCCACGATGTGACCTTCCCGCTTTTCGTGGAAGTGGACGAGATCTATAACCTCGCCTGCCCGGCCTCGCCCGTGCATTACCAGCACGATCCGGTGCAGACGACCAAGACCAGCGTGCATGGTGCGATCAACATGTTGGGTCTGGCGAAACGCTTGAAATGCAAGATATTTCAGGCCTCGACCTCCGAGGTCTATGGCGACCCGACCATCCATCCGCAGACCGAAGATTATTGGGGCAACGTCAACCCGGTTGGTCCGCGCTCGTGCTATGATGAGGGCAAGCGCTGCGCCGAGACCTTGTTCTTCGATTACCACCGGCAGATGGGGCTTGAGATCAAGGTGGCCCGCATCTTCAACACCTACGGGCCCAGAATGCACCCCGCCGACGGGCGCGTCGTGTCGAACTTCATCATGCAGGCCCTGACCGGCGAGCCGATCACGATTTTTGGCGACGGTACGCAAACCCGGTCATTCTGCTACGTGGATGATCTGATCGAAGGGTTCATCCGCCTGATGGAAACCGGCCCGGACGTCACCGGCCCGGTCAATCTGGGCAATCCCAACGAATTCTCGATGAACGAACTGGCCCACGAAGTGCAGGCCCTTGTGGGGGCCGAGACCCCTGTCAGTTTCAAGGAATTGCCAGAGGATGACCCGAAACAGCGCCAGCCCGATATCACTCTGGCGCGGACCCTGCTGGGCTGGGAACCCAAAGTGCAACTGAAAGAAGGGCTGCACGCAACCATCCGTTATTTCCGAGACCTTCAGGCCGAAGTCGAGACCTAGGGCCAAGGCCCGGTTCGGGGTCCGGGCACGACCAAAGCCCCTGACCTGCCCCGGCGCTTGCGGAACCTTCGCAAGGCATCGCCTTATTCGAAATCTGCCTGATCCAGCAGCGTATAGGTGAACTTGTTGCCGAACGCGTCGCGCCCGGCTTCGCATTTCAGCAGAAACTCGGCAAAGTGACGCTGATCCGCGAATACCTGACACCCGGCGGAATAGATCGAATTCGCAGTGTCATCGTCACCGTTGTTTGGCCCCTTGTGCAGATTAATGCCGAACATCCCAATTTGAGGATTAACAAGGTTCAGGTTTCCATCCATGTTGTTGTCCCGAAACACGGTAACGTTTCCCAGCCTTTGACACAGCGCCTTGTGGCCTCCGGGCCGCCCTCGTTTATGAATATCGATCTTGTAGCAGGACCGATATTGCCCCGGCGCCAGAATGGCCGTCCCATCCGGGTTTATCGGGTTCTTCAGGTAGTGATCGCTGGGATCGGCCGTCATCGGGTAATAGGCAATATCCCAAACGCCAAGAAACCGGTGGAACACCGTCATGACATCATCGAATTTCTTGGGTGAAACCGGATGGGCGCGAATGCCCACTATGTTCAGGTTCCAATCGACAGTTGGGGTGTCGAAAACCACGTAATCCTTTTGGGACATGACATCCATAATCGCTTCCACAGAGGGTCTGAACATCTCTCAATTCTCCTGAAACAATGCGGCCATGTTACCACAGAAATGACCGATCGAAAAAACCGGCCCCTGAGGTTGTCACTGTGCTTGTAGGATTTTCGTTGCCTAACCCGTTGATCCCGTTCAAACTTGCTGAAACAAAAAACCATGATTGAGGTCCGGGCGTCCAAACCCTTTTTGATCGACAACAGATTTGCAGGACGAGAGGACGACATGAAAACACTGACTATTGGGCTGGCCTTTGCCATGCTGGCAACCCAGGCCCCGGCGCAACAGACGCTCAGCCTGGCATCTCCGATCCCGGACGGGGCGGAAACACGGTTTTGCTATTACAAGGGGCTGGCTTATTCCCCGGACTCCTTCATCGTGATCTTTGGCGACAACACCGTCACAGAAACGATCAACACGCGCGAGGAACGCTTGCTGCGATGCGTGAGCAGCGACAAGGGCACCATGCACTGGAAGCCACAAAGCACGTTTCAGGTCGGCCGCTAAGCCAGAGACATCACTGTCGCCCAAGGCTTTTCAGCCGGATCAGACAGCCAATCCGATCAGGGCGACGCCCACGGCCATGAGCGCCGCGGCACCCAACCGTCGCGCCCAGTTGCCTTCCTTGAGGAATACGAACCCGATCAGTGCGGCAAAGATGACCGAAGTTTCCCGCAGCGCCGAAACCGCGCCCAGCGGTGCGAAGTTCTTGGCGTACAGCACCAGACCATAAGCCGTCATCGATACCAGCCCTCCAAGAATACCGATCATCCAAACTTTGGCTGGCAGGTCTTTGAGGGTCGCACGTTTCCGAACCCCGACAAACCCGGCAATGAACAGGTGCAGAAACGCCCCCCACGCCCAATAGCTGAGCGTGTTGCCCGACAGCCGAACGCCGATCCCGTCAACGACCGAATAGATCGAAATGCAGAACCCGGTGCCCAGCGCAAACATCAGTGCGCTGCGCCCAACGCCCGAGCGCAGAGCTTTCCAACTGCTCAGCTGGATGCCCGCGGCAATCAGGGCGATACCGGTCCAGGCCTGAAATGGCAGCACTTCTCCGACCAGGAACATTGCCCAAAGCGAAACCAGCGCCGGGACAATTCCACGGGCAATGGGGTAGACCACACTCAGATCACCATGCTGATAGGCTTTACCCAGCATGAAGTAATAGCCGAAATGCACAATGGTCGAGAGCAGGATGTAGATAAAGCTCTCTGGGTTCGGCAGCGGCAGCACCATCACCATGACCGCCGCAGGCAGCACTTGGCCCAAAGCGACCAAACCCAGCATGGTGGTTCGATCCGCCGCTGTCTTCACGATTGCATTCCACACCGCGTGCAGCAAAGCAGCCGAAAGAATAACAAGGACAACGAACAGGGTCATGTCCGGACCTTTCCCGCAGAAGTTTCGCGCCAAAAGGGTCAACTGCCCCATTCACTCGGCGCCATGTCTGCAAAGGGTGGATTGTTGTCAAGCCCGTTTCAGGTCACCTGGGTTGTCAGCCAGGTCTCGATTTTCGAGGCCGGCCCTTCCCAACCCGGCTCCATGAACAGAAAATGCGCATGATCTTCGACCAGCAAAAAGGTTCCGCGATCCCCATAGCGCGTTGCCAGTGCGCGGCAGGTATCGGGGTTGACAGCCCTGTCTTCGGCACCCGAGACCACCAGAACCGGGCAGTCAACCTTGTCGAAATCAACCTTGATTGCGTGATGGTCATCGAACATCCAAAAGAACATTTCAAACATCACGCGCCCGCTTTCCGCGCCCAATCGGTCGAATACAGCGTGTTGCTGCGCCTCATCCATCTTGTTCAGAGCAAACGGGGCCATCAAATCGAACCCGACCCGCATCGGCTGCTTCCAGAACGGGCCGCCTTCCATCAAGGTGCGCGGTACAGCCCGTTCGTCATCGGTTTCGGGCAAGGTGCCCCAGGGTGCATTGGGATTGATCAGAACGGTGGCACTGGCCAAACCACGAGACGCCACTTGCTGTGCCACCACCCCGGCAATGGCATGCCCCAAAATGACAGGTTTGCGGTCCAGCCCCTGAACAAAATCGGCGATGTCATTGGCGTAGTCCATGACACTGGTATCGGTCAGACCCGGGTCGGGGTCCGCTTTCGGATCACCGTCATGGTAACGCAAGGCAGGAACGTGAACCGTCCAACCTCGGTCCCGCAAAAAGGCCGCGTAATCCTGCATGCACCAAGGTCCGGCAAATGCTCCGTGGATAAGAACGATTTCCTTGGTCATCGAAGTCCCCCCCTGCGCTGTTTCCAGTATGGGGATATGGAAAGACGTTACAACAGCCCGTGATCCCTGTTGCAGGACGGGTCACAGGTCCTAAGATCGGACCCATGAGTTTTGTGACCGACAATCAATTGCCCCTGCTGATCCTGTTCTTTGTCATCGGCTCAATCGGCACTGCCTTTCTGTTTCGCAAACCGGCAGGGCACCGGGCGTGGAAGCTGGCTGATCTGGTATGGGTTGTGCTGGGTGGCATCGGGGCGTTGGTCGCTGTCTTGGCCGGACTTTATTCGTCGGACAGCTCGCGTCTGGACCGACAGATCGACGTGGCCTATGCCGCAACGCTGGCATTTGACAGGGATGCGGCCCGGTTTCGCCTGCGGTTCTGTGATCCGGCCTATGATCCCGACACCGCCGTTTTATGCGAAAAGGTTGAATTCCTTTCAGCTTCGACCGCCAGCAACTCGGAACTGCCCCTGTTCATTGCGGTTACGAACGAAGTGGCGCCCTTACAGGGGCTTCACTTCCTGGTTGGGGGTCAGTCCAAGGATGAAATGGACGACATACGTGACATGGCCGCCAAGGCCGATGCTTTTGACATCGACCAGTTCCTTGTCTTCACTTCACTGGACGAAAGCACACAGACCGCCATTGACAACATGCGTCGCAAGGTTCCCGCGATTGCGGGCGACTATCTGATACTTGCGCAGAGCTACGACGACCTGATCGCGCAGGTCGGGAAGCTGAAAGAAGAATGGGAATACCTACAGGACAATGCTCATATTCTTGTCCTGCAAATCGTGGCCCTATGCCTTGTCAGTTTTGCGGCACCGTTTCGGCTTGGCAAATCCGTGGTCGAGCTGCGCACCACGTTCAACGTCGATAAGCCTGCGCCAGAACCTGCGGATCAGCCCCCAGAAAGTAACGCAGAAGAGTCCACAGGTTCCGAGCACCGCGCCGAATCCACCCCGCCCGCTCATACCGCTCCGCACTCGTAAAGGCGCGAGTATTCAGCACCTTTATCTTTGGCAACGCGCGCACCAAAGCCACATCTTCCATCAACGGCTGGTCCGGAAACCCGCCTGCCGATTGATACGCGTGACGCGGAACCAGCAATCCCTGATCTCCGTAGGGCAATCCCAGCAGCCTGCTGCGCAGATTGGCCCAGCCAGCCACCCAGGCCGGCGCGATCCCGCGCGCGCGGAACGCCAGCCGAAAAGCAGCCGGTTTGCCCGAAGGCAGGTGGGCGCTCACGGTCTCGCTCCATCCCTGTTGCAGCACTGTGTCCGCATGAAGGATCAGCAACCAATCCCCTTTGGCCTGCGCGCAGCCCCGGCGCAGCTGACCACCTCGGGAGGGCGGGCCGGTCACAACCTTCGCGCCGGCCTCTTCCGCTATATCCAGCGTGTGATCGGTTGAGCATGCGTCGCTGACGATCAACTCTCGGATCAATCCGCCATGCAGCCCTTCCATCAGGGCCTCGAGGCAGGCCGGCAAGGCGTCAGCGGCATCAAAGGTCGGAATCACAACGGAAATGGGTGCGGGCACGTCTGATAACCTCTGGTCTTGGCATCGGAACTTCCTATATCACGAGGCCTGAGGAAATGACGAGGACCAAGCCATGCCCACCCGCCGCATACTGCGCCTGTCCGGCTCAGATACCGAAAGCTTTTTGCAGGATCTGATTACAAACGACATTAAAGGGTTGGACAACGGGCTGGTCTACGCCGCTCTGCTTACACCGCAGGGCAAGTACCTGGCGGACTTTTTCCTGAAACGAGATGGCGATGGCGTTCTTCTGGATGTGGCCGAACATCTTGCGGATGATCTGGTCAAACGTCTGACGATGTACAAGCTGCGTGCGAATGTGACGATCGAGGGAACCGATCTGAACCTGCAACGCGGCACCAAGGCTGCGCCGGAAACCGCCCTGCCCGATCCCCGCCATCCGGACATGGGCTGGCGCACCTATTCCACAGAACCCGAGGGCGATGACGGAACCAACTGGGATTCGCTGCGCGTCCGGCACTGCATTCCCGAGTCAGGCATTGAGCTGACCCCGGACAGTTATATCCTGGAATCCGGGTTCGAAGCACTTAATGGCGTGGATTTCAAAAAGGGCTGCTACGTCGGACAGGAAGTGACTGCGCGTATGAAGCACAAAACCGAATTGCGCAAAGGTCTGCGACGTGTCGCCGTTCGGGACTCTACTCCGGCAGGGACCGAAATCACGGCAAATGGCAAACCTGTCGGGACTTTGTACACACAGTCAGGCGGGCACGGGATTGCGTACCTGCGATTTGATCGCGCAAGCGGAGAGATGCAGGCCGGTGATGCCACCGTTCGCCTAGAGGACTAAACCAACCTTGTTGCCTAAACGGCACGTCCGGCACAGCAGCTTGCATCGTAAAGTTTGAACCCGTTGTCCTGCACTGCCACAGTGCAGGCAAACAGGGCAAACCGGATACCCGCATGTTTCGACTTTACTCCGCGATCTGGCGCGCCAGTGCCGGGCGGCAAATCATACTCATCCTGCTGTCCATCGCCATTGCAGGCCTTGCCGCCGTGCCGCTGGAGTTTCAGCGCGACATCATCAACCACCTGACCTCCGATGATGTCGGGATCGAGAAACTGATCCAGTTGGGCATTGGCATGATGGCGGTCATCCTGCTGAGCCTGGCACTGAAATGGGTGCTGGGGTTTCGCGCCGGAACCTTGGGTGAAGATATGATACGCCTGATCCGCCAGCGCTTGCTTTGGCGCTCGACCGACCTGAAGGAAACCGGCGAAGACCTTCGCAAGGGCACCATGACCACAGCCATCTCGGCTGAGGCTGAAGAATTGGGGAAATTTGCGGGCGGCGCTTTCTCGGATCCGGTCGTTCAGATCGGAACGCTGATCAGCGTCATCGGCTATATCTCATCCACGCAACCAGGTCTGGGGCTGATTGCGTTGTCGATGATCGTTCCGCAGATCATCATCGTACTGGCCTCGCAGCGCAAAGTGAACGCGTTCGTGGCGGAACGCGTTCGCATTCTGCGCAGTGCCACGGACCGGCTTACGACCGAGGATATCGAAGCCGTCGAGCGGGACATCAACACCATGTTCGATGACATTTACGACACGCGTCGGCGGATGTTCCTGTGGAAGCTGTCGGCAAAGTTCCTGCTGAGCGTTATCAACGGGGCCGGCACCGTCGGCATCCTGATGCTGGGGGGATATCTGGTCCTGCAAGGGAAAACGGATGTCGGCACCGTGGTTGCCGCTACCAGTGGGCTCAGCCGCATTCAGGGGCCCACTGCCTTTCTGATCGCATTCTATCGTCAGGTCAGTGCCAATCGTATCAAGTACGAACTGATGCTGGAATTGTTCGGCCCGGATCCAACCCGCTATCGCCATCGACCCAACGCATAAGAAAAGACCGCGCGGCGGGTACCTGCGCGGTCTGATGCGTAACGTGACGAAACGTCACGCGCGTTCGGAATATTCCATAGTTTCAGTGTTCACGACGATCATTTCGTCCTGGCCGATGAAGGGGGGAACCATGACTTTCACGCCATTGTCCAGCAGCGCGGGCTTGAACGAATTCGCCGCGGTCTGACCTTTCACCACCGGTTCGGTCTCGACGATCTTGCAGGTCACTTTCTGCGGCAGCGTCGCGTTCAGCGCCTCACTTTCGTAGAATTCGACAACAATGGTCATGCCATCTTGCAGAAACGGACGGCGGTCACCCAGCAATTCTGCTGGTAATTCAATCTGTTCGTAGGTTTCAGAATCCATGAACACCAGCATCCCGTCGGATTCGTACAGGAATTGCTGATCCTTTTGTTCCAGACGCACGCGTTCAACCTTGTCCGCCGAGCGGAAGCGTTCGTTCAGCTTCGAGCCATTGCGCAGGTTGCGCAGTTCCACCTGTGCAAAAGCCCCGCCTTTGCCCGGCTTTACATGGTCAACCTTGACCGCTGCCCACAGGCCACCGTTATGCTCAAGCACATTGCCGGGGCGAATTTCGTTCCCATTTATCTTGGGCATTACATAAATCCTTCACAAACGGTTGATGCATCAGTTGCGGTCCCTATATCTGGCGGGATCACACCTGACAAGACAACGACACCTAGTGCTGCACTTGCAGCAAGCCATGCAAGTGACGCAACGCAACTATGCATTTTAGCTGTATCCGAATCGCACCTAATAGGTCATAAGGACCCTCACGCCGAAAATGCAAGAGCAAGAACAACAAGGAAGACGAGATGAGAGATTTCGTTGACGGCACTGCCTTTAACAATGAGCAAGGCAATCGTGCGCGCAAACTTTTCGCGGCCGTTGTCCTGGCTGCGCTTGATGATGCTATCGCCGATGACAAGAAATACGGCAACGGCCCCGAACAAATCGCCCGCTGGGCGCGTTCGCGCGATGGGCGCGAAGTGCTGTCCTGCGCAGGAATTGACCCGAACGAGCGGGTTGTCAGCGGATTGATGGAATTCGTTGGACGCGGTGTCCGCACCTCGGTTGCCCTGTCGCGTGAAGAAAGCGAACGCCGCAACGCTGCACAGCAAGCCGAAGCTGCCTGAATCAGGGCGGATTTGGATTGAACAAACGCGCTCTGCCTATCAGAGCGCGTTTTTCTATGCCTGATCGTCGGGCATGAAGCCAAAGGCTCAAAAGAACAACAGCCATTGCCGCACCACCCAGAATTCAGCCGCCAGCATGGTTGCGAACAGGGCTTTGCCCCAGACCGGCAATCCACGCTGCCACAGCAGAACATATGCAGCCAGACAGACAAAGGCTGACACCGGCGCCACCCACAAGGCATGATGATCGCTGTCCCAATAGCTGACAGGACTGTGGAACACCCAGTCGCTGACGGGCCAGAACTGTGGCCGTCCGTCGCCCGCATGAAGCAGGAAATCTGTCGCAAGATGCAACAGACCCGCCGCTGCGCCGACAGCCAGAACCTGCCAACCTCTCCAGAGTGCCAGCAGGAATGCCAGCCCCCAGAGGATAAAGGAATTGTCTATGGCGAATACGGTCTGCCAAGCCGGGGAATAGTAAAGCTGCCCGAAGACCACCTGTTCGGGAACGCCCAGAACAAACAGGGACACGCCCGCCATCACGTATAGGGACAGATCCGGCAATAAAGCTCCCAGGAGCGCAGCCCAGAGGATACGTCCTTGCGGCGGCCGGGCAAACACGGCAGCCCCGATCAAAAGATGCGCTGGCGTATTCATCCGGGGCTTTCCCTTTCGGCTCAAATCAGATCATCTGCGCCCAGACTTATAGGAGACAAAACATGGTTCGCGCCATCATGATTCAAGGCACCGGCAGCAATGTCGGAAAATCGGTTCTGGTGGCCGGGCTGGCGCGCGCCTACACGCGTCGGGGGCTTCGGGTCGCGCCGTTCAAACCGCAAAACATGTCGAACAATGCTGCCGTCACCGAAAACGGCGGCGAAATTGGCCGCGCACAGGCCCTTCAGGCCCGTGCGGCAAAGCGGGCACCCCACACGGACATGAACCCTATTCTGCTGAAACCTGAAACCGATACCGGCGCGCAGATCATCGTTCAGGGGCAGCGCGCTGGCACGATAAAGGCCGGTGACTATCGCAGGGACAAATCCAAGCTGCTGGGCGCAGCGTTGGAAAGTTTTGACAGGCTCTGCGCCGACGCTGATCTGGTTCTGATCGAGGGCGCTGGCAGCCCGGCTGAGACCAACCTGCGCAAAGGTGACATCGCCAATATGGGATTTGCCCGTGCAGCGGACATACCTGTTGTACTGGTCGGGGACATTCATCGTGGCGGGGTGATTGCGCAGGTCGTTGGCACTCAGGCCGTGCTGGACGAAGGCGACGTGGCGCAGATCAGGGGTTTTGCCATCAACCGTTTCAGGGGCGACGTGTCCCTGTTCGACGAAGGCCGTGATGATATCTCGACCCGAACTGGCTGGCCCTGCCTTGGGGTCGTGCCATGGTTTCACGACGCCTGGAAACTGCCGGCCGAAGACATGATGGACATCCGCTCCCATACAGGCGGCGCGTGCAAGGTCGTTGTGCCTCAGCTGGAACGTATGGCGAATTTCGACGATCTCGATCCGTTGTCCGCCGAACCCGGCGTGAGCGTCGAGGTCATTCCCGGCGGACGTCCCCTGCCCGGCGATGCGGATCTTGTTCTGCTGCCCGGAAGCAAATCCACGATCGGAGACCTGAGCTATTTCCGCGCACAGGGCTGGGATATCGACCTCTATGCCCATGTTCGCCGGGGCGGCCATGTCCTGGGATTGTGCGGCGGCTATCAGATGCTGGGCAAAACCATTTCCGATCCCGATGGCGTGGATGGCCGACCGGGCAAGGTTGATGGATTGGGATTGTTGAACGTCGATACCGTCATGGGCGGCCAGAAACAGGTCATCCTGCGTTCGGCCCATGCCCTGCCCGACCGGGAACCGGTCAGCGGGTACGAAATCCACATGGGCCATACCGACGGCCCGGACCGCGCCCGCGCATGGCTTGAGATCGAAGGCAGACCAGAAGGCGCCGCCAGCAGCAACGGCCGGGTCAAGGGCAGCTATCTGCATGGCATTTTCTCGTCAGACGCATTTCGCGCCCGCTATTTGTCAACGCTGGGCGTGACGTCGGACATTGCCTACGAAGACGGTGTAGAGCAGGCGCTGGATGATCTTGCCGATCATCTGGAGCGCCACATGAATCTTGACCTGATGCTGAGCCTGGCGCAGCCACCACAGCGTGGCTGAATCTTATCCCAGATCTTTCGCGGCGAGCGCGCGGGCGATTTCCCGCCGCACCATTTTGCGCACGTTTCGCGTGATCCTCTCGCCCATCGCGCCTTGCAACTCCTGGCGGACAACTTCCGCGATCATGTCGCGCAATGTCTCTTCGTCCAAGTCGGTTGTCGCGACGTTTTCCACCACTTCAGTGTCACGACCGGTTTCAGCCGGTTGCGCTGCCCGGATGAACTCTGCGTTTTGTGCCGAATCGGCCTCAGGCTGCGAATCCTCCGGATCTTCCCGGTCAGTCAGAACGACGGTCCTCGCGGCCGCGAATTCCTCTTCGACATTCCACGGCAGGGATTGCGTCGGTGTGCCGGAATAGGCGTCTGCGCTGTCGCCATCCGGCTCCCATTGGTCCTCGGTTTGCGCGATCGCCGCTTCCAGCGCTTCGATCTTGGCACTCAGGCTGATCGCGCGATCATCAGTCGATCCGGATTCCGCGGCATTTGCCTCGGTCGCGTCATCCGCTGTGTTGGCCGGATCACCTGCCCTGACAATATCGCAGGCCCGCAGCAGCATCGGCTTGGCCGACCCGGCAACATCGGTTGACGGCTTGTCGGGCATGACCTTGGGCTGAGCGGGTTTGCTGATGCGCAGCGCGTCCGTCAGCACCAAACGCCCCGGCTTGCGCGTTGCACCCTGTTGATCCGAGGAGGATTTACCGCGACTGTCTTCACTGACCAGACGTTTGACCGAAGACAGAACGTCTTCGATCCCTGCTTTCACGACATTATCAGACATTGTTCTCTACCGCTCTATCGTTGGATCGAGTGTAGCCAAACAATCCGAGCCCTACAACAAATAGTATTGCCGGTTAATCCCGACGCAACGCTTTGAGGACTCGATCCAGATCTTTGCTCTGTTTGCTGACACGCGCGGGGGCTTTCTTGACCAGGTTGTAATACAAAGTCGGGTCATAGATCTGAACCGCCAGGCCCAGACGTTCCGCCGTCAAAAGGCCCTGCGCCTGCAACAGCTGAAACGCTGCGCGGGATCGTTCCGTGCGGGATGCCACTTCGGCCAGTTGCGCGTCCAGCAAATCCTGCTGAGCATTCAGAACATCCAAGGTGGTCCGGGCACCCAAGGTCGCTTCTTCCCTGATGCCATCAAACGCGACCCGCGATGCGCGAACCCGTTCCGTCGAAGCCCTGAGGCTGGCGCTGGCCGCCTGAAACGCCGCATACCGGTCCGTGACGCCCTGTATGATGTTCTTTTGCACGTTCAGAAGGTTCGCACGAGACGCATCCCGGTTTGCCATGGCACGCCGCACATTCGCGGCCAACCGGCCGCCGGCGTAAATCGGCTGTGTAAAGTCCAGCGAAACGGTTGCGTCATTCACATAGTCGTTGTTGTCATAGCTTTCCCGCACGCCCGCATCCGCGTTCAGGCTGACATTCGGCCCAAGGTTGGCCCGCTGTTGCTGGACAATCAGATCAAAGGCCCGGACCTGATGCTGCGCCGCCAGAATCGCCGGGTGGTTGCGTTGCGCGAGGCTGATTGCCTCTGCCTCGCTCCGCGGCAGATTGGGCAGGCTTGGTTGACCAGCCGTCCGCCCTGGCGCCTTGCCGACCGCGTTGACATATTCAGCCTGCGCGATGCTCAATTCACCGCGTGCAACCGCAAGATCCGCCTGCGAGCTTGCCAACTGCGCCTCGGAAAGCGCAACGTCCGTGCGCGTCACTTCGCCGACTTCGAAGCGGTCATTCGATGCGCGAAGTTCTTCCGCCGAAACATCCACGTTGTTCTGGCGAATTGCGACTGTTTCTTCCTGAAGCAGCACGCCCAGGTAAGCATTCACAGCGCGGATAAGCACCTGTTGTTCAATATCGATCAGGGTTTGCCGTGTCGACAGAACCGTTTCCTGCGCCGATTGCTTGCCCAGAACCGAGGCACCACCATCATACAGAAGCTGGGTCAGCCCCAGCCCGGTAAAAAATCTGGACGGCTCGGTCGTCGTGACCACATTGTTGGTCCGAGACCGGGTATAGTCCTGGCTGACCTGCACGGTCCAGTTGATGATCGGCCGCAATGCGGCAAGCGCGATCGCCACGTCTTCATCTGCCGCGCGCAGAAGCGCCCGGTTCTGCTCCAGCAAGCCGCTTGTGTTGTATGCGCCGATGAAGGCGTCTGTTATGTTGTCAGCCCACGCCGGACGCCCTGGCATAACGCTGATGGCAAGTCCTGCGGTCACTGCGAATGCCTTGACCAGCTTGCCTGTCGCTGAACCACGCATACCGAAATCCTCTCAAACGAAATTACACTGCCCTGAAGGCAGTTTGCGGTCTTCTTTTCAACTAATCAAGGCGCCAGCCGAATCTATCGGCGAACTATAGCGAAAATGCACACTCCGCCGAAAAGTTCTCTAGTATCGGTGCACTGGCGTTGAAGGCATCCCGCCAGCTGACCCGGCCTCCGGTCTTTCGACCGATCCGCACGGTCCCAAGATTTCCTTCAACAAACAGGCAGGCGATCCGGCCATGTTCCTTGAGCTGATCCAACAGAGCATCGGGAACCCGTTCAACACCGCCCTGCACCATGATCGCATCGTAAGGACCGTGTTCAGCCGCACCCTGGTCCAAAGGACCGACGTGGATGATGGCGTTGTCCACATCCGCCTCAGCCAACAGGCTTTGCGCCTCGGACGCCAGCGAGTCGTCGCTTTCCACACCAACAACCAACTGGGCCATACGCGCGGCAACCGCAGTGGAATACCCTGTCGCCGGAGCGATATCGAGAATCATCTCGTCGTTTGAAATGTTGAGCGCATCCAGCATTTTAGCGAGCGTTCTCGGCTCGAGCATACAGCGCCCGTTGCCCAGATCGATCACAGTGTCGGCATAGGCCGCCTCACGCTGTGCGTCAGGTACGAAGTTTTCGCGCGGGACATTCAGCATCGCCTCAATGATCGGGAACTTTGTAACATCCGAAGGTCGGATTTGCGTATCAACCATAGTGCGGCGCCGGGCAGCGAAATCTGTCATAGGATCTCTCGAGTCATTCCCAAAGTTAACCGGCTTGTGCCACATCCTGAACCGCCCAGCAACGGCCCTGTTGACGCAACCCCCTGCGCCTGAGCGTTTTCGGTTGCGGGCTTCGGCAAATTTCAATCTCATCGTCAAAATTGCGCGCAATCCTCTGGACGCCCCTTGGGAAAGCTGCTAAAAACCCACGCACACCACGACAAGTATTTGATATTACTTGAAAAGGCGAGTTGGCGGAGTGGTGACGCAGCGGATTGCAAATCCGTGTACACCGGTTCGATTCCGGTACTCGCCTCCATTTAAAAACAATCACTTACATCACTCCTTGCCGTGTTTGAGACCCCGCGTTTACAGGGGCGTTTACATTTTTGTGTCTTGAGACAGTGATTTTGCTCGATTGAGCTTGCGCAGAACCGCATCGCTTTCGTCCGGGCTAACCTGCGCATAATGCTCGATTACCTGCGCGGCATAGCGAACCGACCACCCCATCAGCACCGCAATCTGACGCAGGGACAGATCGGCATTTAGCAGTCTTGTCGCTGCCGTCCCGCGCGTATCAGACAAAGTCTTCTCCCTGCCGTCGATCCAAGGGGGGATCTGAGCTTCGCGCCGCCACTTGGTGATCTGGTTCGATGCCCAACGGGCCGTCAAAGGCCTGCCAAGCTCTGACACCAGCAGCACCTCTTGGCCTTCCGGCGTCTCTGCGATCAATTTCTCAAGTGCCGATGTGGCAGGGATATATGCGATCTGGCCGCGCTTACTGGTCCTGAAACGAAGGCGCTTGCCGTGCGGCGTATCTTCGAATTGGTCCATTTTTACCTGAACCAGATCGGCCGCTCGCAAGCCGGTTTCGCATCCGGCGGTCAGGATCCTTTGGACCCACTTGGGTGCATGTTTGTTGAACTGTGCGATATCGCCGCTCGTCCAGATGATTTCTGTGCGGTTCGATTGGTAGAGCTTCTTGAGCTTGTGGCAGTGATGCTCTTTCAGCTTCCCCTCTTCCACGGCCCAATTGAGGACGCGCGTCGCATGGGTGCCCGCCATATCGTGCTGCTTGGGCGAGTGAAGCCACTTCTTGCGCCAATTGTTAACCTCGCCCCGCGAGGCGCGCTCTTCGAACATCGCAACAGGATCGGCACCGAATTCTTCGCGAAAAAGTTCCAACCATTTGCGGATATCAGCCTTTGAACGCTCAGCCTTGGGCAAGGACGCGCTGGACAGAAAATCGTCGACCAAGTGAGTCGTCAGATATTCGGCAGGGCTCACGGGCGTACCGCACTGCGAAAACGCATGGAAGAATTCGGGTTCTTTGGGGTTTGGGTCCGTCCCTTCCCAAAATTTTGGGCCGCCCCGCCAAGCATAGAAATGGTAGCGAACACCGGACACAACCTTGCGTCGGACGCGGTGGACGCCCTTGGGAAGGTTACTTCTGGGCACGGCGCGCTCTCCGCTGTGCAACGAGGCTCGGTTGCGAAGTGGCCTCGCGTTCGGTGACGCTGATGCCCTGAACAGCATCCAATCGCGCGCGAATGAGTTTCGGGTCATACCACCCGCGCCGCCCTGGCACCGGAGCGATACCCGTCCTACGGCAGAAGTCATAGAAGGACGCGCTCGGCTCACTGTAGCCGAAGAGAATCGCAAGCTCTGGGGTCGGAATCAGCTGAATATGGCTTGGGCTCATTTTTCGGCCCTCTCACCCACGGCTTCTTGCCGCGACATGGCTGCCCGCAAACAAGACACCACCTGAGCGCCTTGCGAGCGCAAGTTCCGAACGGCCTCCTCTTCAAGCCAGGCTTTCACGTCCGCTGGAAGGTTAAGTTTGAACTGGGTTGTCTTCATATTTACACCTCAACAAAAGGACATAAAATGTCCATATCATTGAGGACAAATATTGTCCATCATACAATCATGAAAGAAGAAGCCTTGGTCCAATTCAAACTCTTGCTTCCTGCCGCGCTCAAGAAGCGTCTGGAAACGCATGCAACACTGAACCGGCGCAGCCTGTCTCAGGAAATCGTCGTCGCCCTTGAGGAGAAGTACCCGGCTGCAGAACCGGACGCGACGTCGGATCCAGCAGCCCGGATGCTCTTCTGGCTTGCCAAACGCATCCGTCGAAGAAACCCGAAGCCCGGAACTCCCCGAGATAAGCAAGCCGCCCTATATGAGCGCATTGCGGGCGATATCGCGGAACGTATGAAGGACATCGGCGAATAGCCTCAGTAGGCCACCCACTCATATCCGTGGTTGCCCTCGTGATCTCTCCATTCGACACCGACCCCGCGCCGCCAATTTGACGACGAACAGCGCCGCGTCGGCAGAACCCATTGTGGGGCAGCTGCAGGTGTCGTGCGCTGCCAGCCGAATTCGCCCTGCGTGCCATAAGTCCCGAGGCGCATGTTGTAACTCTCGGAACAATCATCGTCGCGACCGCGTTCGCGATGGCTGTAGTGCCGCACATCCCAGACGCGGATCGAGCGGACAAAATCAAATTCCAGACCGCTGATGTCGATATCGGCACCGCCTTCAGCCAACTGAGCCTGAATAACCTGGGCGAGTGTCTGACCATTGGGGTTGTTGGCCTCCCAGATCTTCGGGGCCGTGCTTTGCAAAGGCGCAAGCTCAGAAACACCCATAGGGCAGCGCCAGATTTGCAACGGCGGCTCAATCGGCCAGGGCGTGATCCGACGGATAAACACGGCGCGGGCATGGGCACATTCTGCTGACGCGGGCCACCCACCAGCCAGGCAAAGCAGAATGGCACAGTCGACTTGGTAGGCCTTTGCCGCCTGCGGGGCCACGGTTGAAAAAAGAGCTACGACAGCTCCGGCGGTCCAAGTTCTGATAAGTCTGCACCACATAACAATAAATGCCTCATGATAACATTACTGCATTATTGACACCGTACCTCCAACCCGGGCCATCACACCATATGCGAGTATAGCGATTGTGATGTTCGCGCGCGCTTTGTGGAATATATTCCGTAGAGCGGTTCTTGTGATCTGGCCGAATAGAGGCCATGAAATTACGGGAACGAGTAGGGTTAAATGTCCGGAATCTAAGAAGTTCCAGAGGATTGAGCCAAGAACAGCTAGCTTTGGCCGCGAACATCGATCGCAGCTATATCAGCGAGATTGAACTCGCCAAAAATTCAGCATCAATCGATGTTCTGGAGCGGATCGCGGATGCCCTCGAGGTCGATCCCAAGGAATTGTTTAACGAGAGGGGCTAGTTTTGCCCAAACTTGAGAGTGTTCGCACAACGGCCGAAGCCATCGGCCGTATTTCATGCATCAAGACAGGTGAAGAAATCGGTCTGCTGTATCAGTGGGACAACGGCGAGACGCAGGCTGCGCTGTACGATAATGACATCGCTACAACACAAGTCTGCTCAGACCACTCCGCTGAACCGGACGTTGGCTTAAAACGCGGCTAAAGTCGGGAAAGAGCCCACACCGGAAGTCCTTATTTTGTGCTGCGTGCGCTCGCAGCACGGATTGTGCTGCATTGGCGAAGGTTTTGATGCTGCAACACGGTGTAAGAAGCAGCCATTCGCGCAATCTGGAGCTTTGGTGTGGCATTCAAGGATCAGGTCGCGGAGCTTCCCACGTCAAAAAACCAAGGCAAAAAAGCTAAACACCATCGATGGGCTACAGCGTGTCGACCCGATGCTATGCTCCAGACGTCAGCGCGGCGCTGACGTCTGGGTTTGGAGGGAGGATTGGAGGGCATGTTATGCCACGAGTCCAACTTCCCGCAGTCACCCCAAAACGCAAAGCTTGGAACAAAGGGCGGATAATCGGCCAGAAACGGCCGCTGTTTCCCAAACAAGTTTGGGCAATCCGCGCTCGGCTCGAGATTGCAGGCTACCTTCGCGACCTCGCGCTGTTCAACGTCGCGATTGATAGCAAGTTGCGAGGGTGCGACTTAGTCAAACTCGCCGTGACCGATTTGGTCAGAGATGATCGCGTTCGCGAACGAGTGTCGGTGATCCAAAGCAAAACCAATCAGCCGGTTCGGTTTGAACTGACTGAAAACACGAGAGAAACGGTTACTGCTTGGGTTAGATCGCCTGAAATGATCGGCCGCCTTTTCGTGTTTCCCAGCCGATTTCATGACCGACCTCACATCTCCGCGCGGCAATATGCTCGACTTGTTCGTGATTGGGTGACTGCAATTGGACTGGAACCCAGCGGTTACGGCACTCATTCGCTCCGTCGGACCAAAGCTGCCGAGATATATCGCAAGACTGGCAACCTTCGCGCGGTGCAGCTTCTGCTTGGTCACACAAAAGTTGACAGTACGGTGCGATATTTAGGCGTTGAGTTGGAAGATGCTCTGAGTATTGCGGAGCGCATCGATATCTAAGCAATGTTGGCGAACGGTGCTTACCGTTCGCCAGATCATAAGAGATCTGAGATCACGCGACGTCGAAAACGAAATGCGAACCCATAGTCACGGATGCTGCGGTCGAAGCGGGCATTGCGGCTGTTCCCTGCGGCTGCAAAATCTGGGTTTGGTCGAATCCGCAGGGTTGTGGGACGTTCCCGTCGTCGTCAGGGTGAGCGTGCAAGAGGACGCGTCCAAAGTCAGCTAACAGCTTGCGTCTTTTCAGAAGTTCGGCGGTGAACATTCTTGATTGGGCGATGCTTTTTGTCTATTAGTGCACCATGGGATTGACGATGGCGTCGTCACTAACCGAATTCCGATTAGAGCATCCCTATCCAACCATCCTGAACGCCGGGATCTTGCTTTGCCGCTCTTGTGGTGAGGGAAGGTGCAACCGGTATGAAGCACGCTCCTCCTCGTCACACTCGGCCTGAACAGGAGTATACCGATGTCCGGAATATCCGAGTTTGGCGTTGCAGGACAGCGCCCAGATTTTTACCGTTTTCACCAAGGCGAAAAGGTGCTGCCTTTTGCCGACGCCGAATATGAAGCACGCTTGACCAAGCTGCGTGCGGTCATGGCCGATGAGGGCATTGATGCCTGCGTGTTAACCTCAATGCACAACGTCTCCTACTACTCGGGCTTTTTGTATTGTGCGTTTGGTCGGCCTTACGCTCAGGTGGTCACAGCGACCGAAACCGTCACGTTCAGCGCAGGCATCGACGCGGCACAGCCCTGGCGTCGTGGCTATGGTGACAACATCACCTACACTGATTGGCAGCGGAACAACTATTGGCGTGCGATCCAGTCTGTGACGGGGTCCGGTAAGGTAGTCGGATTCGAAGGGGATCACATTTCCTATACACAACTGGGCTTGATGGATGAATTCCTGGCACCCTCTGTCAAGAAAGACATCGCGCCGACAACCATGCGGTTGCGCATGCACAAATCTGAGGCAGAGATCGAACTGATCCGAGCAGGTGCCGCGACAGCGGACGTTGGTGGATATGCCATCAAGGACGCGATCAAAACCGGAGCGCGCGAGATCGACGTTGCCATGGCCGGACGCGATGCGATGGAATTGGAGATTTCCAAACGGTTCCCAGATTCTGAAATCCGCGACACATGGGTCTGGTTCCAGTCTGGCATTAACACCGATGGCGCGCACAACCCTGTGACCTGCCGCAAACTAGAGCGCGGTGACATCCTCAGCCTCAATACCTTCCCGATGATCTCGGGCTACTACACGGCGCTCGAGCGCACACTTTTCGTCGAGGAGGTGGATCCGGCCAGCCTCAAGGTCTGGGGAGCGAATGTCGCTGCCCATGAATACGGAATGAGCTTGCTCAAGCCGGGTGTGTCCTGCGCCGAGGTCACGCACAAGATCAACGACTTCTTTGCGGAGCGCGACATGCTGCAGTACCGGACCTTTGGATATGGCCATTCCTTTGGCGTTCTGTCGCATTACTATGGCCGTGAGGCAGGGCTTGAGCTGCGGGAAGATATCGACACTGTGCTTGAACCGGGGATGGTGATCTCGATGGAGCCAATGCTGACGATTCCTGATGGCCAGCCCGGCGCAGGCGGCTACCGCGAGCATGACATTCTGGTCATCACCGAAGACGGTAACGAGAACATCACCGGTTTCCCCTACGGACCGGAGCACAACGTCGTCGGGTAAACAGTCCTGATCCAAGGTATGAGCGGCTACAGCTGCTCATACCGGCTCTAGCTGTGAGCTTTCAGCAGGTTGTCCATTCGATCCAGACCGAGTTGGTTGGAGTTACCAAGCACCAACCTTGTTCGGAGGGATCGAATGAACGTGCACAAGAATGCCAGACTGACGCCATTGGGTCGAGAGCGGCTAGTGGGGATGATTGCATGCGGGATGAGTTTTGCGCAGGCTGGGGCGATCTGCGGCTGCTCTGCCAAGACGGCCACGAAGTGGTGGCGGCGGTATGAACAGGAGGGGCGCGAAGGTTTGCAGGATCGCAGTTCACGCCCTTATTCTCTGCGCAATCCTACGCCTGATGACGTGGCAGACCGGATCATCGCCTTGCGCCGTCAGCGTCTTACCGGGGCACATATTGCGGCAAGGACCGGCGTTTCGGCGGCGACGGTCAGCCGGGTTCTGCGCAGGGCGGGCCTTTCGCGGCTACGCGATCTGGAGCCTGCCGAGCCTGTACGCCGGTATGAACGCGATCATCCCGGCGACATGATCCACCTCGATATCAAGCGTCTTGGCAAGTTTGAGCGCGCCGGGCACCGCATCACGGGCGACAGGACAGGCCAGTCGAACAGCCGAGGGATCGGCTGGGAATATGTGCATGTCTGTGTCGATGACGCCTCGCGCCTGGCCTTCACCCAGGTCCATCCCGACGAAAAGGCGGTGAGCGCGGTGGCGCACCTGAATGCGGCGGTGGCCTGGTATGCGTCCATCGGGGTGAAGGTTGCGCGGGTGATGACAGACAATGGGTCGTGCTACAAATCTCATGCTTTCAAGGCCGCCTGTGCCGAGCTTGGCATCCGCCACATCCGCACCAAACCCTACACGCCCAAAACCAACGGAAAAGCCGAGAGGTTCATCCAGACTGCTCTGCGTGAATGGGCCTACGCCCGAGTCTATCAGACCTCAGACGACCGCGCCGCCGATCTGCCGGTCTGGACCCACCTCTACAATTGGCACCGCCCACACACGGCGCTAAAATCAAAACCACCCATCAGCCGGCTAGACTTTGATCGGAACAACCTGTTGAGGTTCCACATCTAGCGCGACACTATTTGTTGTTGCCCACCGTTTTGAGCCGCCCTCGGTGCCCATAGGGTGTTTCGCCGTATCGCTCTTTGTAATGCCGTGAGAATACGTTGTTCGAGTTGAACCCTGACGCCATGGCAACTTCCATGACACTCAGGTTGGTTTCTGTAAGCAATGTGCGCGCGCGTTCCAATCTGATGTTGCGATAGGTTTGCGCCGGAGCCTCGTTCAGCAATTGTCTGAACTGACGTTCAATCTGACGGCGCGAAATACCCGCGCTTGTGGCAAGTTCATCGAGCGTCAGCGGGTCCTCGATATTGTCATACATGGCCCGCAGAACAGCAAGGATACGAGGATTGCGAGAGCTGATGGCCTTGGCGATTGAGGAGCGCTGTTCGCTGCGGGTCGCGACATCGGGGCCGTTCAAACACATATCCGAAACGGCGATTGCAAAGTCTTCGCCATAGTCTTCGGCGATGATCGAAATCATCATTTCAGTTGCCGCAACACCACCACCGCAAGTCAGCAGACTTCCGTCCCTTTCGAACCTCTGTGGTGTGGGCTCCAGATCGGAAAATGCCTCAACAAATCCGGGCTGGTTTTCCCAATGAAGGGTGAAAGTCTTGTCCCTGAGAAAACCCGCGCGCGCGAGGGTCGCAGCACCGGTGCAGATGCCGCCAAGCTTGCCGCCAAACCGGGCGTGGCGGCGTATGCCCCCCAAGACATCGTCGGAGGCCGCCTGAATACTATTGTTGCCCGAACAGACAAAGAGGTAGGTATCGGGGTTCAGATCGTCCAGGCTGCCATGCACATCAATATCGATGCCGGAGGATGACGAAACAGCCCTGCCGTCATCTGAGATGGCCAGCCATCCATAGAGTGGTTTTTGGGACAGCTGGTTGGCGATGCGCAGAGGATCCAGAGCAGCGCTGAACGCGAGCAAAGTGAATTGGGGCAACAGCAGGAACCCGAACCACCGGGTTGCCTTGGGATCCTTGACCGGATAGCTGAACGCCCCCGCGGGCACGAGATCCGGCCGATCTACAGTCATGCTCTCGTTTTTGATCACAGGACGCGATTACTCCGCGATGTCCTCTGCCCAGAGCTCCGGTTTTTCATCGATGAAGCGCTGCATCAGAGCAATGCAATCGGGGTCATCTGCGACTATCACTTCAACGCCTTTCGAGCGTAGGAACTCTTCGTTCCCGCCGAAGTTGGTGTTTTCGCCGATCACCACGCGCGGGATGCCGAATTGAATGATCGTCCCGGTGCACATCATGCACGGGCTGAGCGACGTATAAAGCGTCGTGTCGCGATAGGTCTTCTGGCGGCCGGCCTTGCGCAACGCATCCATCTCGCCATGGGCAATCGGGTCGCCTTTTTGGACACGTTGATTGCGCCCTTGGGCTACGACTTCGCCGCCGCGCGCCAGCACTGAACCTATCGGGCACCCGCCTTCTTCAAACCCGGCTTTGGCCTCGTCGTAAGCGATGCGCAGCAAGCGTGTGTCGTCAGCGTTCATGTCTTGTCCCCCAGGATTGGCCCGTCGTAGTAGGGCAGCCGTTCAACGCTTGGCATCCAGGTGCCATTCTCCTGCAACTGGTCCATATGATCGGCAATCTCGTCAAGGGTGGCAAACCAGACGTCTTTGGTTTCCTGCGTTTTGGCAATCCATGCTTCAACCTGCTTCCACCGCGCCAATCTCCCTGTGAGAAAAGGATGGATGATCAGCATAAAGAAACCACCGGCGTCATACTGCGCCTCGAATTCCTCCCAGAAACCGCTGAGCCCGTGCGACGGGCTTGCAACTGGCATCATGTACCCAATCTCGTCGTAATGCGCGAAGGGGGGCCAGTCGTCGGTACCCCAATGCACAGGCATTTCGTAGAGAGATCCATTGGCCGTGTCCAAACGGTACGGAATGTCGTCGGCCATCATTGAGCTGTCATAGCGAATGCCGTGTTCGATCATCAGATCGACGACTTCCTGCGTTATGTTGTAGACCGGTGCACGGTAACCACGCGGCTTTTGCCCGCAGATGCGCATATGCGCATCGAGCGTGCGCTCGAACCACTCGCGCTGCTCCCCGCGTGTCTTTATAGGGTCTTCGTGCAAGTATCCGTGGTGGCCGATCTCGTGCCCGTCTTTCAGGATCGCCTCGGCCACATCCGGGTAGGTCTCCAAACACCAGCCGGGGATGAAGAACGATTGCTTCAGGCCCAGACACCGGTAGGTGTCGAGGATGCGGGGTAGCGCGACCAGAGGGCCATAGCGGCCCATTGAAATGGGGTAGAGCCGGTCGTGGCTGTCTTCGGGCTTGGCGATGTGGATCAGGCTGTCCGCATCCATGTCGAACGTAATTGCCACGGCGCATTTGGCACCATTGGGCCAGGGGATGGGGTTGCGGATCACATCGTCAGCTTTCGTTCAGGACGTGGGCGCTTTGCGTGTCCCACGACAGCCAGATTTCATCACCAGAGTGCAGATCGAACTTGGACAGTTCGCGTTCCTGCATCTGGACCTTGAATTCATGGCCCTGCGCGTCTTCGAGGAACAGGGTGACCATGGAGCCGACGAATTCTTCAGAAATCAGCTTGCAATACGCCTTGTTCCCGCCGACGGGTTCTTCTGATGCGATGTGCACCAGATCGGCGGAGATCACGAAGCTGGCGTTGTGGTCTTCGACCAGCTGCACCTCGTTCGTGGGTACTGTGAATTCGCCAGAGGTGGTTGTGATGCGCGCCGTACCGCCGTCAACAGATTTGACTTTGCCTGCCAGAATATTGTTGCGGCCCACAAACTCGGCGACGAACTGGTTTGCAGGGGCGCGGTAGATTTCCTTGGGCGTGCCGATCTGACCAATCTCGCCTTTGCCCATGATGATGACGCGGTCGGCCATCGCAAAGGCCTCGGACTGGGAGTGGGTCACGTAGACAAAGGTAATCCCCAACTCGCGCTGAAGGTCCGTGAGGACGGCCTGCATGCGAATTACCAAATGAGCATCCAGAGCTGACAATGGTTCGTCCAAGAGCAGGATCTGTGGCTCCATCACCAGCGAACGAGCCAGTGCAACACGTTGCTTCTGGCCACCTGACAAGGTCGAAATATGGCGGTTCTCAAATTCGAGGATCCCCATTTTGTCGAGCCACTTTATCGCACGCTCTTTGCGTTCCGCCTTGTCAACGCCACGCATCTTGAGACCAAATTCGACGTTTTCGCGCGCCGTCAGGAATGGGAAGAGCGCGAGTGACTGCCAAACCAAAGGCGTGTCGCGCTCGTGCGGGGCAACGTCATTCATCACTCGATCATTTAGGCGAATCTCGCCGTGCGTCGGCGCTTCGAGGCCGGCCAACATGCGCAAAGTTGTGGTCTTGCCGCAGCCGGATGGCCCCATGATTGCGAGGAACTCACCTTCGCGGATTTCGAAATCCAGTTCTTTAACTGCAACGAAATTGCCGAAGTGCTTTTGTACTTTGTCAAAGACAACCAGCGGTTTGCTCATGCGTGCAGGCCCTTGATTTGGCGGCTGGCGAAGAAGAGCTGTGCCAGCACAACCAGCGTCATTGATGTGAGGAAGACGAATGTCCCGATGGCGTTGACCTGCGGGTCAATATTGCCCTGAACGATTTCGAGAACGACCACGGGCAACGTAGAATTCAGGCCAGAGACAAACCATGACACAGCAAATTCGTCGAAGGAGACAGCGGCCGTCAGGAACAGGCTTGAAAAAATGGCAGGCTTGCAGAACGGCACGATCACATGCCGCATGGTCTGCCATTCCGATCCGCCCAGGTTCCATGCAGCGGATTCGAGGTCCGGGTCCATTTGGTTCAGCCGCAGGCGGATCACAGCCATGGCAAAAGGTGCTGTCAGCACGCTGTGCGCAATGATGATCGAATAAAGCTGCCCGGACATCCCGATCTTGGACAGCCACGCAAGCATGGCCAGCGCCATGATGATCAGCGGAATCGTGGGCGGCAGCAGGATCAGCGCAAGGTACGGGCCTTTGAATCGGAAGTTGTACCGGAAGTCGGAATAGGCCGTGCAAAAGCCTAGGAATGTCGCGATCACAGCCGTTGAGCAGGAGACGATCAGGCTGTTGCGCGCGGCTTTCCAGATGTCCGGATCGGCCAGGACCTTAGCGTACCATTCGGTCGAAAACTCACCCAACGGGATCGTCGGGAAGCGCTGCGAGTTGAAGGAAAAGATCATGCTGAAGATGATGGGCGCAAATACGAAGGCGAAGATCAGGACGACATAGATGCCAAGGATAAAGTTGAGGGATCGGCTCTGTTTCATTTTGCGCCCTTCCCCTTGCGATAGGCCAAAGCAATGCCGGTGAAGGCGATGGCAAAGAGCGTAACCATCATCATGATCGCGACAACGGCTGCGCGCGGCCATTGCTGGCCGGACTTGGTGGTATCGAGGATCAGGATTGGCAGGGTCGGTTCCTGCGATCCGCCCAGATAGAAGGGTGCCACAAAGTCACCAAAGGACAGAATAAAGCAGAAGATCGCCGCGATGATCAGCCCGGTCTTGGACAGTGGAATGATCACCTGCCAGATCGTGCGCAGGGGCGAACAGCCAAGGTTGCGCGCCGCCTCAATCAGGTTTTTGTCGATATTGGCCATCGTGACGGTTTGCAGTATGACCACCAGCGGCAGGGTCAGAGTCATGTAGCCCACCAGCGTGCCGAAGTTGGTGTTCAGCATGGTGTAGGGGCCAAGGCCGATGTAGCCCAGCACGGCATTTACCACGCCACTTTCGGACAGAATCACGAACCATGAAAATGTGCGCACCAGATAGCTGGTGAAAAACGGAATGATCAGCAGAAAGATCGCCCAGCGTCGCGTGCTTTCAGAAGCGCGGAAGGCCAATGCAAAGGCTGCCGGAAAGGCGATACACATCGCGCAGACGGTGGACAGTGTGGCGATGCCTATCGTGTACCAATAGCTGTCCCAGAAGAACCCGCGCGTCAGCATCCGCGACCAGTTCACGAACTCGAAGGCTTCGGTCATGCGATAGTTCTTCACCAGGAAGAACGACATCGCGACCATGAACAGAACCGGCCCGACAAAGAAGATCAGCTGCCAGAAGATGATCGGCAAACGCCACGTCAGCGCATAAAGGCTTGGGCGATTTTCAGGATTGGAAGACATGGGGCTGTGCAGGGCTTTCGCGTCTTAAGGGAAAAAGGGGCGACCTGTTGGCCGCCCTTTTTTGGTTCTTTGGGCCCTAGATCAGGCGCTCTTGTACTCGGACCAGAAGTCGTTCCAGTCCTCCAGCGTCTGCTGCTGAGGAATGTCGCGGTAATGGACCCGGCCTTCCTTGATCAGTGCGATCGGATCTTGCGGATCACCATCGACCTGGTGCGACCGCTTGGCTTCCGCCATGTCAGCCTCGATCAGGGCGGCGCGGCCAGCCTTGGTCACGCAGAAGCCGGGATAGGCCGCCATCTGTGCAGATTTCACCTGACCTGCAGGGGACATCATGTACTGGATGAACTTCTTGGCCTCTTCGGCCTTTTCGCTGCCCTTGCCGATGGAATAGCTTTCAGTGAACTGAATGCCGCCTTCCTTCGGGATCACGGACGCGACAGGCGCGCCGTCTTTTTCTAGAACGCCGGTGATCCAGTCACCGATGCCAACCATCGCCTGCATCTCGCCGTTTTTCAGGCCATTGAACGTGCCGCCATAGTCAAAGAAGCCGCCAACCTGCGAGCGCAGGCTCATGGTGGTCTCCTGAACCTTGGACCACTGATCGTCGTTCAGGTTCCAAAGGTCAGCGCCATTCCCATCATAAAGGCTCATCTGACCTAGGGTCGGCAGGTGCCAGTCAAAATGGCCCACTTTGCCCTGAAGCTCCGGCTTCCAGAAGCAGGAATAGCTTTCCGCTTCTTTCGCTGTCACGGAGTTCTTGTTGTAGGAAACACCCAAGTGCCCCCCGCGCAGGATCATGGAATACATCTTGCCGTCCGCCCAGTGGCCGGGGAACTGCGAGAAGTCTTCGTGCAGCATGTCATCCAGCGGATAATCTGCCGGGTTCATTTCTTCGATGTAGCCAGCTGCGTTCAGCTGCTGCACGAATTCTGCGTCAGACAGGATCAGATCGTAAGTGCCCGGAGGGGATTGGGCGATCAGCGCCAGCATGTTGTCGCCACCAGCATAATACTTTGGCACGAACTTCACGTTGTTTGCAGCCTCATACTCCGCAACCACATCAGCCTCTCCATGGCCGTACCACGCAAGCATGTTGATTTCGGTCGTTGCCGCCCAGGCGCGGCTGACAAATGGTGTTGTCAGAACGGCTGCGCCGCCAGCTTTCAGCAGTTGGCGGCGGTTCAAGCCCAATAGTGATGAAGTTACGGTTGGTCTGTACATTTGTGTCTCCCGGTTGGTCACTCTTTCCCAGCAAAAGAGCATTTGATTTTTCGCCGAACCATAGTGTTCAGTCTGATTTTTGTAGAATGGTATGGTAAAATGAGACTTTTAGGAAATTTATCGTTGATATGCCTTCATAATGAGCAGTTATGCGTCAATAGCGCTCGATGAGCGTTGCTCCAAGGTGTTGATCATGGCATCCATGGCCGCGTATCCGCCCGCACCCAACTGAGCCTGTCGTGCGAAAAGCCCGATGTGCAAAGGGGCAAGAACCGGCAGGCCGTCTTGTTCAGAAAAAGTGCGCATGCCGCTTTGGACCGTCGGAGCAGTCAGGCACGAAAGGCCAAGGCCATCCTGGACCGCGCGTTGAACGCCACCAATGCCGGGACTGGAGTAAGCGATGCGCCAGCTTTTTCCCACCAACTTCAAAGCGGTAGCCATACGGTCGCGGTACACACAACCAAAGGGGTGCGCGACAAGGGGGATGTCAGCATGTTCCGGGATCTCGAACCCGTTGGCGCCAACCCAGGTTGGTTGTTCTTTCCAGTTGCGGAATAGGAACTGCTGGTCGTCCCCGTCGAACAATGCCACGGCGATATCGATTTCGTTGCTCCGCATGGCCGCCAGCAGATGCTTGGACAGATCACATCGAATTTCGATCTGTGTATCGGGGAATTGTCGGACAACGTCCGTCAAACAGGCTTGCAGGGTGTTGACCGCATAGTCCACAGGCAACCCCACCCGCAATCTTGCTGCGGGATCACGCTGCTCAAACTCCGCCATTGCCAGATCGTTCAGGCGCAGAATCTGGCGCGCATGTATGGCCAGAGCCTCCCCCCGCTCCGTGAGCGATATCTCTTTGCCCTTCCGCGCAATGAGCGGATAGCCAACCGCTTCTTCCAAGCGCTTCACTTGCAGGCTGATGGCAGGTTGCGTCCGACCAAGTATCTCGGCCGCGCGCGTGAAACTTGCCACCTCAATGACAGTGATGAAAGCTCTGAGGAGCTCTGTTGAAAGGTTGACCGCGCCCATACGAGAACATTAGCGCTGAAAATGTGTAGCGAACAACGATAAAGTTGCTTTATGCAAATCGTATGATCACCCTCTATTCGAACAAGACGCTGACGGACTCTCCATTCGCGATCCGTGTGATCGCCTTGGCGAACATTGGCGCAATCGAAATCTCGCGAATTTTCGATGATGCGGTGACCGCTTCGGTAGCGCAAATTGTGTCGGTGATGACCAGGGACGTCAGATCAGATGCATTGATCCTGTCGACAGCCTTGCCGGACAGGACCCCATGGGTGATGTAAGCAGAAACTTCCGCCGCGCCATTTTCGAGCAGCGCCGTCGCGGCATTACAGAGCGTACCGCCAGAGTCGATAATGTCATCGACCAACATGCAGGACTTGCCAGAGACGTCCCCGATTATGTTCATGACTTCAGACGAGCCGGGCTTGTCGCGGCGCTTGTCTACAATTGCGAGGCCAGTCGAGAGACGTTTCGCCAAAGCGCGTGCGCGCACTACACCGCCTACGTCCGGGGATACGACCATCACATTGTCGCGGTCCTTTTGCTTTTCGATATCCCGCACGATTTCGGGCACCGCGTAAAGATTGTCGGTGGGAATGTCGAAGAACCCCTGAATTTGCCCTGCATGCAGATCCATAGTTAGCACCCGATGCGCGCCCGCCTGCGTGATCATGTTCGCCACAAGCTTTGCCGTGATCGGCGTGCGCGGGGCTGATTTGCGGTCCTGACGGGCATAGCCGAAATAGGGGATCACGGCGGTGATCCGCCCGGCAGAGGATCGGCGCAGCGCGTCGATCAACACCAGCAGCTCCATCAGGTTGTCGTTGGCTGGATAGGACGTTGATTGGATGACATAGACGTCATCGCCGCGCACGTTTTCCTGTATCTCGACAAAGACTTCTTCGTCGGCAAACCGACGCACGTTACACTCAGCCAGAGGGACACGCATATGCGCGGCAATCGCTTCAGCAAGCGGACGGTTACTGTTTCCACAGATCAATTTCATCTGTCGAGCCCCTCTGGTCAGAGTTTGATTGGATGTGCGCCGGGTTCAGGCCTTAGACCGGGAACGCCATCTCGGGTTTGTAGGTCTTGAAGCTTTCCAGATACTGCGCATTGGCCTGGCGCTGCCATTCGGTGCCGGGCTGGATCGCGGTGACGACCTTGTACTTTTCGCGATAGGACTTCGTATTGTCATTCTCTTCCATGACAATCGCCACCATGCCCGCAACTTTGCCCTTCTGCTGTTCAACCAGCTGGACAGCACCATGCATCGTGCCGCCGGTTTCAACCCACTGATCCACCAGCAAAACCCGCGTTCCGGGTGCAAAGGCGGGCGTGCGCATTTCCATCGACTGGGTTTGACCGGAGTAGTTGGTCATAGACGCGCTGTCTGTATCCACACAGAGCTTTCCGGGTTTGCGAATGGGCAGAAACCCCTTCCCGATACGGGCCGCGATGCCCGCCGCCAGAACAAAGCCCATCGCATCAAGGCCCGCGACGACGTCAATCTCATCGGCATCTAGATCAGCCACCAGATCATCCAGCAGATCATGATACGCCTTGCCGTTGATGTAGATTGAGGTCGGGTCAAGCCATGCAAACTTGTCGCCTTTGGTGTTCGGGGCCATCAGCGAGAAGTACCAACGGTCGTCTCTGGGTCCTTTGTCTTGAGCCATCTTTTCTCTCCCTTATGTCTGTGTGAGGTCCATGAGCCGCTTCAGGCGCTCAGGATCAATATTGTAGAAATCGCCGTCAAAATTGATGCCGGTCGCGACCATGAAAAGATCAACCGCATCTGCATATTGCGCTGCGTTTTCAGGTGTGATGCCGGATGCAAGGCCAAGTGCCGTGTCGCCGCAATGCGCGCGAAACGTGTCGATCTTGCCAACATCGGCTGCGTGGCCAGTCGCCACGCCGGAGGTCACAACGACGTCCATGTAGTGCGTCGCGATGCGCGCGCTTTTGCCATACTGTGCTGGATCAACGTCGCGCTGCTTTTTGAATGCGGTGCCGCCGATATAAAGCCCGGTCCAACCGCTTCCTTCGCGGATGGCCGCGATCTCATCTGCTTCGGGCTGATCATCTTCCGCACGGCGTTCATCCATACGTGCGTCATCGGCCCAGTAACCATCGACCTTGCACCCTTCAGCTTGCATCTCTCCCAGAATTGGGAAGGCAAACTTGCCGGTGACCGCCAGAAAATTCACCCCGAGCCAAATGTCCGGGAACGCCTGCCGCATCTCCTTGATGATCGGGACCAGTTTCTCTTTCTCGAAGTCGTGGTTGATCAGAAAAACCCCCGGACACCCGCCAGCAATGGCTGCTTTGATGTTCCGCTCGGCCTGTTCGCTGTCAAGCACATGAATGACAGGAAGAATGACAGGACCAGTTGCGCCAAAGGTCTTTTTGAAGTCGTGTCGATCCATCTCAATTCTCAATCCCGGTTATTGCGAGGACGCTATCATCGGCAATGGAATTTAGAAAATTTATTGTGCTTATTAGTTCATTTAGCTTGGAAATGAATGCATCTCGATGAGAACGCCTGCGGTTCTTTGCAAAACCAGCCGATGTCAAAGCGGAGCTAATCTTCGGCACGTCTCCGACGAGAAGCACGTAAGCTTCATTCCAATATGCCGAGAACTGTCTATGCTCCTTTGCGAATGGCCCCTCGCCAAACAATGCAACTACCCAGACATAATCCACGAAAGCCCGTGCCCATGGCCTCGTTCGACCCCTCCCGACCCGATGGTACCAACCGCAGTCTTGAGATTGCCGTTTCCGCTGACGGCACACCCAGAATGAACCACACCTACACAATCGACGCGCGATGCGGCGTGGCGGTGCGCGTCGGCGCAGGTCAACAGCTAACCGTGATGAACCCCAGCGGCCATCAAGTCTGCGATTTCTGGATTTTTGCAGCAGATGATGTGGGTGAGTATTCTTCGATGGAGCATTTGCACACAGCCCTAGGCTCGATATTCCCCAAAGTAGGTGACAGTGTGACCTCCAACCTGCGTCGCCCCTTGATGACAATCACGGAAGACACATCCGATGGTGTGCATGACACGATAATCGCCTGCTGCGATCATGCCCGGTACCAGCAATTGGGCTGCACGGAATACCACGACAATTGCGCTGATAATCTGCGGATGGCGCTGATGGCCATTGGCCTCAAAGCGCCAGCTGTTCCCGCCCCTTTCAATCTTTGGATGAACGTCCCTGTGCAAGCCGACGGCAGCACAAGTTTCGTCGCACCCGTGTCAAAACCGGATGACCAAGTGACCTTCCGCGCCGATATGGACGTCATCGCCGTCATGTCCGCCTGCCCTCAAGACGTCACGCCAGTCAACGGCGTGGGTGTCGCGCCAGACATTCTGAAGTTCTACGTCGCGGACACCTGACGTATCCGACCAATTCAAAAGCAGTTGATTGATACCCTCGCCGAAGTTGCGCTGTCATTGTGTCAGGAGCTTACGGGGAAAGATCTCAGCTCCGATGGCGATCGTTAACCTTGAAGTGGCGACGTCTAGCGGTTGTTCGAGCAAGGTACAGGGTTGGAACTACGGGCTCCCCTCCGTCATTCGGTAGTGGAACAGATTTTTGGGGCCCGACGAACTCTGAATGTCCGCTCCCGCGGCTCGCGGCCGCAACGCAGCGATGGTTGTGCTGCAAGAGAAAACAAATGCTGCGTCAGCAACATGGCTAAACATCAATGTCGGCAAAGTCCCGCATTGTCGACATTTGCCGCAGCTCTGATGAGCGGCCGCTATCAATAGGCAAGGACGGGTCTCAATACCTCACGTCGTCCAGAAGCTCCAAGAGACGCGCGTAGTCTCCAGTGACCGCGCGCGCTTCCTCGAAGACATCTCTGCGCTGACGATCCAGGCAACGGAAGTACTGCTCAACATCGGTGAAATACGTCTCCGCATCGCGCCTCAACAGGTCAGCATAAGCTCGCAGGTCATCGGCATCGGTCGGCATCCAGGGCGGTGCAGGCGACAGGCAACTGCCCGCAATCGCGGCAGAACCACAGCTCAGAACGACCATAACCGCCAATGTTTGTTTCAAAAGCGCCATATTATCTTGGCTCAGCCACTCCGTTGCAGTAAATTTGTTTCAACGCATGAAGGGCGCAATAACTCAAATTGCACCTATTGATTGCAAGATTATAATATTGTATCGGTTCGGTAGTCCATGAGGGACTGCCGGGTCAATGCACAATTCTGCAAGGCTCGATCCTATGAATCTGATGCAAGACGCCCCCAATGTTGTCAGTGAAGACGGGCTGCGCACGCTTCTTGCCGAAGGTCATTCGGCAGATGTTGTGTGCCGGGTTACGCCCAAACGAACAGGTGCTCAGTGGTCCGGAGTTTGGACCGTGCATTGCGTCTCGCCAGATGGTGAGACGCGTCGCCTGCTTGTTACAGCGCGCAACAACATGGCTGCCCGAGAGTTCAAGACAATCAACGGCTTATCGAGCTTCCTTGCTGGACTTGGTGTCTCGATCGTCTCGATCCCGATGCTCGAAGGCAAAGTCGCCTCACACAAACTGGACGACGCGGGCTAAGCTACTTGCCGTCCTCGCAGCATGCCTTGCTGTCCCCGCCTATTCCGAAGGCTTCGTGCTTTCCATGCGGGTCGACGGCCAGCTAGAGACCAAAGCCCCCCAATCAGGTTTTGCGCAAAGCTATGTCGACGGGATTGGCGCAAACCCGCCAGAGCTGATCGTTTTCGCATCGCCTGAGCCTGAAGATCCGCCTCCTGCACCCGCCCGCGCAGTTCCCCGCCCCGAAATCCTCGCAGCGCTTGAAAGCACCGCGCATCGCTATGGTGGGCACCCGGCGTTGCGTCGCGCGGGTCTGTCGGTGACGGAATGGCAGGCACTGTTCCAAGCCAATATCGAGATCGAAAGCGCTTATCGTCCGAATGCGCGCAGCTCAGCCGGTGCGATCGGCCTCGGGCAGTTGATGCCCGGAACGGCCGCTCAGCTCGGCGTGGATCCGCATGACTGGCAGGCAAACCTCGATGGCTCTGCCCGCTACCTTCTGATGATGTTGGCGCAGTTCGGCACGCCCGAACTTGCGCTTGCCGCCTATAACGCGGGACCAGACGCGGTCGCGCGCTATGGCGGCATTCCTCCCTACCGAGAAACCCAAAATCACGTGCGCCGCGTCATGGCTGTGCGTGACCGACTGACTGGAGCCTCCTGATGCACATACAATTCCGCACGATCCTGTCGCTGGTTCTGGCCAGCTTGATGATTGCCAACCCGGCATTTGCGCAAAGCATCGATCTCTCCCCGGTGCAGAACCTTCTTCAAGGCATTGTCGACACGATCACCGGCCCCTTGGGCATCGTCATAGGCACCTTGGCCTTGATTGGCGTGTTCCTCTCCTGGCTGTTCGGCATTCTGGATTTCCGCCAAGCCCTCTGGGTGCTGGTTGCCATTGCAGGCATCGCGGCCGCGCCAACCATCGTGACCGCCATCTGGGGCGCGTAATTCCGGCATGGCAACGCAAACCCGCCTCTTCCTCGGTCTGATCCGGCCACCAAAGCTCATCGGCTTGCCGATCATGTATGCCATGGTCTGGCTCTTCGGGTTTGTATTGCTGTTTCTGTGGGTCCAGAGCTGGCCGGTGATCATCATCGCCGCTCTGGCCTATCCCGCGCTATGGAAAGCGGCGGATTGGGACCCTGCCTTTCTTGAGGTAATGGTCACCGCCCTACAGGAAACGCCGCCTACCCCGAACCGCAAGATCCATTCGGGTGACAGCTATGCTCCATGACCCCTCGGATGATCTTGCAACGCTGCCAGACTGGGCGCGCAAAGAGCGCCCGATGGCCAGCATGCTGCCCTATGTCAGCCTCGTGAATGACGTGACGATCCGCACACGCGGCAATGCTTTGTTCCAGTGTATCCGCCTTGACGGCATCAACAGCATGACCAGCGATGACGCGCATCTGGAGAAGATCCGCGCGCTCTTCGCGGCGATCATTGCGCAGATTGGGCCAGAGTACAGTTTCTACGTCCACAAGGTTTCAAAAGCGATCGAGACCGTCTTGTCGCCGGTGCCCAATGAGGGGTTTGCTCAAGCGCTGGACAGCCGTTGGCAAATGGCAATGACACGGGCGGGGCTGAGGGACAAGACACTCACGCTCACGGTGCTGAAACGTCCTCCCCTCGGCGCACGGCTCCGCCTGAAGCGCTCAGACTCGATCGCTCAGCTGAAAGACCGGACGGCTAAGCAGCTTCGCAAGCTTGAGGAGGTCGTCGGGTTTCTGCTCTCGTCATTTGCCGAGTTGAACCCGCGCCTACTCGGCGCTGAAAGCGGCGAACTACTCGGGTTCCTCGGGGCGCTCAACATTGGTCAAGAGCGACCGCTCTTTGCAAGATCCCGCTTTGGCGTGATTGCCGAGGATGTGGTCAATACCCGCGTCACGTTTCAGGGGCGAGGCTTTACGCTCGACGATGGGACGGCGGGCAAGCGGTTTGGTACCAGTTTTGCGATCAAGACCTACCCGACCAAAACCAGCTGCACCATGTTCGATGAGCTGAACCTGCCGGTCGACATGGTGGTCACACACTCCTTCACACCGATAAACAGCAACATCATGGCCAGCCGGATCAAGCGGCAACAGCGCCTGATGAAGGCCAGTGATGATGGTGCGATTTCCCTTGCTGAAGAACTGGTCGACGCGCTGGATGACTTGGAATCCAAGCGTCTTAGCTTCGGCGATCATCACATGACCGTCACGGTTTTCGCCGAGAACGAAGAAAAACTGGAAGCCATCGCGGCCGAGGTGCGCAACATCGCCGCCAGTGAAGGCGTCAATCTGGTGAATGAGAGCTTTGCGGCTCGGACCCATTATTTCGCGCAGCATCCGGGCAACGGACAGATGCGCAGCCGCAAGGCCGCCATCACGAACACGAACTTTGCCGACCTCGCAGCGCTGCATCGCGGTCAACTGGGCAAACCCGGACACCAAGTGCCTTGGGGCAAACCAATCTCCCTGTTCCCGACGCCTGAACGCTCAGGCTTTCTATTCAACTACCACGAGACGGGGCAGCCGGACAAAGAGCCGACCAGCGGGCATACCTTGATCCTCGGCCGCCCTGGCTCTGGAAAGTCAGTGTTGTCGGCCTTTCTGATGACCCAAGCCCGTCGCTGCGACGCGCGCGTCTTTGTCTTCGACTATCGCGCTGGCATGGAAATGGCCGTGCGGGCCAATGGCGGGCGCTACAGCGCCATCAAGGCAGGCGAGGCAACCGGCCTCAACCCTCTGCGCACAGAAATCGATGGGCGCGGGCAAGCCTGGCTGTCTGATTGGCTGGCCACCCTGCTGCATCGCACCGACAAGCACCTGAGCCCGGTTCAGATCAATCGCATCCAAGAAGGAGTGCGCCAGAACGCCGGGGCGAGCGATGCCGCCCTGCGCAACTGGCAGGATTTGGCCTCCCTCTTTGTGGCGGGGGCGGATGAAGGGGATCTGTTCGAACGGATTCAGGAATGGACCGCTGATGGTCGCTACGGTTGGATTTTTGGGCAAAGTTCTGAAGATACCTTCTCGCTCGATGGTGATGTTGTCGGGTTCGACCTGACCGGCATTCTCGACAGCGAAAGCGAGAAAGAGCGCATGGCGGTGCTGTCCTACCTGTTTCGGCGAGTGGAGCGCGTCATAGAGGATCGCAAGCCAACGCTGATCATCATCGACGAAGCCTGGAAAGCGCTCGACAACCCGTATTTTGCCGACCGGCTCAGCAACTGGCTGGTCACGGCGCGCAAACAGAACGCGGTCGTCGTGATGATGACCCAATACGCAAGCCAGCTCGAGAAAACCCGTACCGGCAAGACGATCGTTGAAGCAGTGCCGACGCAGCTTTTGCTTCCCAACATTCGCGCCTCGGCCAGTGACTACACCATGCTGGGCCTTTCTGAGAAAGAGCTCAGCGTTCTGCTTGGCACAGGCAGTAACTCCCGCTTGGCTCTGGTGCGCGACGACCAAGGCTCAGTGGTGATCGACGCTGATCTAAGCGCGCTTGGCCCTTACCTCACGATCCTTGGCGGCATGGAAAAAGGCGAAGCGCTGGTCGGCGCGAATTATCGCCAGAACCCCGACTTTTGGAGACTGATTGATGGCTAGACTTGGCGTACTGACCCTTACCCTTTTGACCCTAACAGCCTGCGCGGAATACCGGCCGTCCGAAGCAGAATGCTTCAAGTCTTTTGCCGAAGTCAGCCGCAGCAGCTGCAATTTCGAGCTGCTCGGGCCGATTGGTGGTCTCGGTGAGTAAGCACCGCCTGCAGATCTTTGCGGGCTTGGTGTGGTTCGCCACGCCAATGGCCTTTGCCCAAGGCGTGCCGACCTTTGATGCGGGCATGTTTTTGCAGCGCGAACGCGTGCTGCAGCAAGGCGAACAGGATCTGGCTCTGCAGCGGGATCGGTTGACCAAAGAAGAAGAGCTTGAAGAGCTGGAACAAGAACAACTCCAGGCGCTGGAAAGCATTCTCGATGCCGCGACGCTTGCCAGCGGGAACTCGGGCGAACTGGTCGCGAGCTTGGAAGCGGGTTCATCGCCTGAGAGCGCCGCAGAAACGCTTTATGGTCCGGTTGATACGAATCCCGGCGCGGCCCAGATGTTCGGCGACGCCTCAGGCTCGATTGAAGAGCTGATCATTCGCGCCGCGCAGGAAACGCACCAAATGTCCGGAGTGCGCGCGGCGGGCCTTTCGCCCAAGCAATGGCGCTGCCTGTTGCAGGCGCTGATCTGGCAAGAAAGCCGTTTCACCATCGGCGCGCGCTCGCCTGTTGGTGCATTTGGCCTGACCCAGATCATGCCTGGCACGGCGCAGGATCTCGGGATTTACCCGGCCTACTATGAAAACCCCTACATTCAGGTCACCGGTGGCGCGCGCTATCTGGCACAGATGCTGGCCATGTTTGACGGCAACATCATTCACGGGCTCGCTGCCTACAATGCAGGTCCCGGCAACGTGCAGCGCTACGCCGGCGTGCCGCCCTTTGCTGAGACCCAACACTACGTTCAGGTGATCCCTCAGCGTTACAATCTCTACCTTGCCCGCGTCGGCGGCGTTGATGCGCTTGGCACCATCGATCCGGTTCTACTCGCCAATTCTACCATGAGCCTCACCTCTTTCGGCGCAGGGGTTTATGGCGATTATTCCATGGTCTCAGTGCAAGCGGCCGCGCTGCGCGTGCAGGACATCATCACCCGCATTGGCGAGACAGATGACATTCACGCGGCCATGTCGCTCAACACTTACGCGCGGGCCGAACTCGCGCGCCTGATCGCAATCCGCACGCGCCTCAAGGCCACCCATACCCGTCCGCTCAGCGCCGAAGCGCTGGCCATGGCGGCCGCGCAGGCCCGCGAACAAGACTTCATGCAATTCGATCTGGAGGCTCTCCGATGATCCGCTTTCTTTCTGCCGTAGCCACCTGCGCATTGTTGGTTGCGTCTCCTGCAATTGCTCAAGGCGTGCCGACTGTCGACACGCGCAACATCGCCCAGGAAATTCGCCAGCTGCAGCAGATGCTGGAGGATTTCGGGATCCAGACCGACCAGCTCGACACGCTTCTCGACCAGCTCGACCTGGTGCAGCGGCAACTCGACACGCTCAACGAGACCTACGCTGCGCTAACCGGCGCGACGGATATCATTGAAATGACCATGGGTGGTGATCTCGACGGACTTCTCGATCAGGAATTCGGCGATCTCCTTGGCACCATACGGCAAATCCAGAGCGGCGATTTCAGCGGCCTGATCGGCAATGCCGCCCCTCAGATGGAAGGCCGTATGACGCAAGCCTTGGAGGACGCAGGCTTTGACCAAGACAGCCTGTCCGACATGGCCAACAGCGGCAATCCAGGGGCTGAGCGCATTGCCAGCCAAGCGAGCACCGGGGCAGTGATGTCGGCGGCCGCTGAGAACAGCTATGAGGAGGCGGCACAGTCCCTCGATCGGGTCGAACAGCTGGTTTCGCTGATCCCGGACATGGAAACGCTCAAGGAAGCGGTCGATCACAACACCCGCGTCACCGCCGAGCTTGCGATTGCCATGACGCGCATGTGGGAGCTTGAAGCCATCCAGACCGTTGGCGCGGGACAATCCGGGGTGGTGGATGCAGCCACCCTGGCCGAAGAGCGCCGCTATATGGACTTCACCCTGCCAGACCTGCGCGCGGACTGATCCATGAACAGCGAGGCAGAAATCATCGAAGAAGAGCTCGTCTACGGCGCACGACGACGCGAGCTCATGTGGCAGAAACTGGGGCTGACAGGCATGGCGTTTGGCATGGTAGGTTGCCTCGCCGCCGCCCTCGTTGCCCTGTTCGACGCGGACCCGCCGCCCATGATCGTGCCCTTTGATAGCGAAACCGGCATGGCCCTCCCCAATGCCATGGTTGAAGCGGTCTCACTCACGGAACGCCCCGCTATCATCGAGGCACAGGTCTACCGCTATGTGATCGATCGAGAGACCTACAATCAGCTCGACAATGACGTGCGGGTGCGGCGGGTCCTGGACCAGTCGGACGGCGCGGCCGCCGCAGGACTGCGCGCGCTTTGGACCAGCGGCCATGAGGCCTATCCGCCGGACAGCTATGGCACAGATGCGCGCCTTGAAGTCGAGGTTCTGTCTATCACCCATATCAGCGCCAACCGTGCCCAAGTGCGCCTTCGCAAGCGGCTCAATTCGCCGCGCGGCAGTCAAAACGGGCTCTTCACCGCAACCCTGATGTTTGAGTTTCGACCCGAGAACAGCCGGTCGATCGACGATGTCTGGCAGAACCCTTTCGGCTTCACCGTCACCGAATACGCGATCCGCTCGGATCGTCTGGAGTAAACCATGCGTCGCCTGTTCCTGATCCTCGCCCTCATTGTTCCGATTGCAGGCACCGCCTATGCCGAAACGCAGCCGCGCCAAGGCCCCTATGATGCCCGCGTCCGGCTTGCCACCTATCAGGATGGGCAGGTCTACCGCATCCGCACCAGCCTGACCCATGTGACCAGCATTGAATTCGGCCAAGGCGAGACCATCCGCTCAATCATTGCTGGCGATACCGAAGGGTTCCTTTTGGACGGCGTGCCTGGTGGCCAGGCCTTTGCGATCAAACCCGTCTCGCGCGGCGCGCATACCAACATCACGGTCTACACCAACCGACGCAGCTATTATTTCAACGTAACCGAGGCGAGCTCGCCGACCTTCTACGTCATCCGCTTCACCTATCCGGATGCAACCCCTCGGCAATCCCGAGTAGCCGCAAGCCAACCTGCAAACCACGCCTATGGCGTCAGCGCGCGATCCGAGATCACCCCGCGCGAGATTTGGGACGACGGCACCTTTACCTATTTCCGCTTTGCCGCGAACGCGCCGCTGCCTGCGATCTTTCGCTGGTCAAACGGCAATGAGCGCAGCGTGAATGCTCTGGCCCGACCTGATGGCGTGATCCGCGTGTCAGGTGTCAGCGATCGATGGGTTCTCCGACTCGGCGAGGACGAGATCTGCGTCCAAGAGATGAGCGAGGCAAACCACGATGAGTGAAACAGCTGAGCTTAAGAAACGCCTCGAAGCACTTGAAGGAAAACCACAAAACCCAAAAGCGCGACCATCTTTTTTCGCCCTCGCCCTAGGCATTGGGGCAATCGCGGCTCTTGGCGGCCTCTTACTATTGCTTTCTGGCAGCTCTGAACCCGATAGCCTGGAAACCGCGTCCCCGGATGAGTTCCAAGCAGCGGGACCGGGCTTTGGAGCGCTCGAGCCAACCCCTGCGCCAATTGACACCTCTCCGCCGCCATCGGTGTCAGAGCCAGCAAGCGAGACAGAAGAGCTACGCGCGCAAATGGACGCTATGCGGTCCGAGCTTGAAGCCCTGCGCAACGCGCCAGCTCCCGAATCCCCGACCGTCGACACTGAGGCGCTTGATACCTTAGGCGCAGAGATCGATGCCCTGCGCAGCGAGGCCGCTGCGACGCAAACCGCCTTGCGCGAAGAACTGGAAGAACGTGCCCGACAAATCCAGCGATTGCAGAACGATCTAGAGCTTGCACGCTTGGAAACGCCGCGCACGCTCGCACCAACCGGCCCCACTGCCGAAGAACTGCGCCTTCAGGAACTCGAGCGGCGGCGGCAAGCAGAACTTGAGGAACTCCAAGCCCGCATCGCCAGTCCTATCATCGCCTTTGGCGGCACCGGAGGCGGCAACAACGAAACCGCCGCGCAGCAGCGGCGGCTTGATGGCGACACAGACTTTGTCCGCAACGGCGCTGAACCTGCTGAGGTAACGCAAGCCCAGTTGATCGTGAATCCGTCGAATACGGTTGTTCAGGGCACGATGATCCAGGCGGTGCTGGAGACCGCAATCGACAGCTCGCTCGCCGGTCAGGTCCGTGCGATGGTATCGGAAGATGTCCACGCTTATGACGGCTCGCGGATACTGATCCCGCGCGGCGCGCGTCTGATCGGGCGGTATCAATCCGGCCTCGACATCGCGCAACAACGCGTGACCATCGCCTGGGACCGGATCATTCTGCCCAGCAACCAGACCGTCGAAATCAGCGCCTTCGGTGGCGATGAATTGGGCCGCGCCGGCACAACCGGCTTTGTCGACAGCCGCTTTGGCACGCGGTTCGGGTCAGCCGCCCTTATATCGCTGATCGGAGCCTTGCCCGCCGTGGCCGCCCAAAACACCGAAGATGAGATCACCTCTGATGTGCTCGAGGGCATTGGAGAAGACCTTCAGGACAGCGCGCAAAGCGTGATTGGCGAATATCTGTCCGTCTCGCCCGTGATCTATGTCGATCAAGGTGCCCGCGTTACCGTGATGGTCGACCGCGATCTGGAGATTTTTTGACCATGGCGGCCAGCTATCTGCAAAGCTCGATGGACAAGATCCCCGAGGCGCGTGACCCCAAGCTGATCGAGCTTTGCATCAACCCCGAAGGCACGCTGTGGGCCGAGTTTCAGGGGGATCACTTTATGCGGCGCGTCAATCGACAGCTCTCGCACAACGAGATCAAGGACTTGGGCAATCAGATTGCGTCCGCCGCGAACACCACGCTAAGTCGGACCAAACCGATCGTCTCGGTCAGTATCACCTACCGGAACCGCCCGATCCGCGCGCAAGTCATCCAGCCCCCCGCTGTCGATGGCGGTTACGCGATTTCCTTGAGGTTCTTCGCGGATTTGCCGTTGGAGCAGATCAAGCTGTCTTACCTGTTCGGAAAAGAGCGCAGCAATGAAGGTGCAAGGCGCGAACGCAATGCCGAGCTACGCGATGCTGTGGCGACCGGCGACATCGACGCCGCGATCAAGTTCTGTGTCACGCACAAGCTCAACATGATCGTGTCCGGCGGGACCTCGACCGGCAAGACCGTAACAGCGCGCAAGATCCTCTCCTTTGTGCCCGCCGACGAACGCATCATCACCATCGAAGAAGCCGCCGAACTACGTCCAACGCAGCCCAATGTCGTCACACTGATGTCTGATCGCGATGAAGCCACGCGCAGCGCTGATGTCTTGCTGACCTCCACCCTGCGCATGCGGCCGGACCGCATCGTCTTGGGCGAAGTGCGCGGCAAAGAGGCCATGACCTTCCTTGAGGCAATAAACACCGGCCATGGTGGCTCACTCACCACGCTGCACGCTGAAACACCTCAGCTGGCGGTTCAGCGTCTCGCCATCGCCGCCCTGAAAACCGACGTGCCCATGACCTACCAGGACATGAACGACTACATCACCCGCTCGATCGATGTGATCATCCAGGCCGGTCGCCATGAAGGCGCGCGCGGCATCACCGAATTCTACCTGCCGGTTGATCCGGCCCATTCAAAGGAAACAGCCCATGTTTGAATACAAGATTGAACAGATCAACACCGCCAAAACCAAGCCACCGAAGATCGAAGCGCAGCTGACCGCTCTTGGTCAGGATGGTTGGGAGTTGGTCTCCGTCGTGCCGGATTTCGACGGCGAACACATCCTGAAGGCCTTCTTGAAGCGGCGCACCGGCGCGAGCGCCTAAACCTAACCGAGGAGAATCCGATGGGCGTCGTCACCTGGATGGTTGAGACAACCGACAACTTTCTGGACGACGCAGCCCAAACCACCTTTGGCAACGTCGCCGGGCAGCTCGGCGGCGTCATCGCCGTGGCCTCGACGCTCGCCGTGATCGGCATCTTCCTCAACATGGTTTTTCAATACAGATCCATGGATGGGCGGACCGCTTTCTGGTTTGCCCTCAAGCTCATGCTCATCTCTCTGTTTGCGATAAACTGGGTCCAATTCAACGCTGTGGCCAGCGCACTCATCAGTGGGCTCGACCAGCTCGCGGGTGGCATGGTCGCCGGGCTTGGCGGCGGCGGCGCAGGTGCATCCTACTTTGCCGAAGCCTTTGACGATCTCATCGAAGAGTTCGGCAATTACCTGAACGCGGCCGGTGACAACATGCATTGGATGGCCGGAGCCCTGATCGGCGCGATCGGCGCGTTCCTCCTCGGCGTGATCGGCGCGCTCTGTGGTCTTGTCCTGATCTTCGCAAAGATCATGCTGGCCTTCATGATCGGCATCGCCCCAATCATGATCGCGCTTTCGCTCTTTGATGTCAGCAAGGACTATTTCCACCGTTGGCTGTCCAGCACAGTATCCTACGCGCTTTACCCACTCGTAATCGCGGGCGTTTTTTCCACCGTTGTCGGGATGTCGCGCTCACTCATGACCGAGCTCGGAGATCCCTCTGGAGCCAGCAATATCGGCGCGCTGGTCCCCTTCTTCATGATGATGTTTCTCGCAGGCGGCATGATCATCGCCACCCCGCTAATCGTCCGCTCAATCTCTGGCAATTTCATGATGGCCGGACCGCCGAGCATTCCCGGACCGGGCGGATTTGCCAAAGGTTTGATCGGCACCAAGGGGTCACGGGCGCGAGCAAGGTTTGGGACGAGGTCAAATGCAGAGATCGCAGGGGCTGGAATACGGCAGGCAGGTGGCGCTTCTGTTTCAATGGTTCAAAGAGTGGCAGAACGAGCGAAAAGACTGGAGTGAAATCGGCCCTTAGCGGCCATCCGGCGAAGGCTTTCTCTGCCGCAATGCGGCCCGCCAGACCGGACGTTCGCTGCGTTAGCGAAGAGATATTTCCAACAAACCTGTTTCAAAAGGCCAGATCGGTGGCGACGCAAAAAGGTCGCGTTGCATTGATCACTTGCTTGTCAGGCCCATCTCATTCAGCTGCCTCAATTTTGCCTCGGCGGCCCAGGGCCTGAACTCGCGCGTCAAAATCAGAGGCCGTCTGCGATCAGGAAGCCGAAGCAGGATCTCATTCTGCTCATCGTCGTATTTCAGTTCAACGGCCTCAATCTCATCAAACCGGTAGCTGGCAGATCGGGGCTCACGCCACGGAAGATGAAATTGCACGTCGACCATTCGCCGTTCCGGCGAGATGGTGACGATATGATCAGGTTTGAAGAGCGCGCTGTACAGGCTACCGATGACAACGATACCGGTGCCGCCAACACATAATCCAAGGATCGCCATATACGCAAAAAGGTCGCCTGATCGGGACATATCACCTTGGAGGACGGACGCAATCAGGTCACGGGCTTCACTGCTGAATATGCCAAAAAACGATCCGATGACCGTCGCGATGAAAGCGAAGAGGGGAACCGCCAGAAGACCGATGAACCGATGCCCGCGTTTGATCTCGTTTCTGAATTCGGCATCCATGATTGATTCCTCAAGTGATCGCCGCAGAAATAGTACATAGTGTTGAGGCGATTATTGGGCGCCTTGTTTTCGTGCCGCGGGATGTTTCATGCCACAGGACTCAGCCGGCTTTCCGCAAAGGCCACTCACAACCGACATGCTCCGCCTTGGTTCGGCTGCGAAAAAGGAGACCTCAGCAAAGTTCACCTTAGTTGTGTGATCGGCCCGCTATATCAAGAATGGTTTGCCAAGGCGCCGAGCCGGTCTCTTTCAACAGCGATGGCCCCCACCAGATCACCCATTCAGCGCCAGCTGAAATCGCTTGTGACACCATCAGGTCCGTTTCCTTTCCTGTCGGGGCGCGGGCCGCGTTGATCACCTCCGCCGGAAAGCTGGCCTCCAGAAACTTGCTTTCGTAGAGATCGGCATAGCCGAAGCCCTGCAAAACGACCAATCGCTGACGAGCCGGGACTGCGTCCTCCAGCCAGGACAGGTAATCCGCAACTGCCCTGTCTTCTGCCACGACGGCTCCGCCGCTTACGGGCGTGGCCAGATTGGACAGGTCCGCCGGCACAGGATAAATATCGAAACCTACTGCATCGGCGTGTGCCGAATAGTCTGTAACCTCCTTCAGATATCGCTGGATCTGGTCAAGTGTTTTGAAAGTCGGGTCATCGGTCAGAATGGGGGCATGCACCATCAGAACTGGCAGTTCTGGCGCGACGGCCTTCACCCGTGCGTAAAAAGCCGCGACATCCTCGATAGGGCGACCGTTGAAAATGGCTTCATCGTAAGTCGTTATCGCGGCCACATGTTCTGGCCCGGCACAGCTCAGAACCTGGCGGAGCGGGTCTTCATCCATGGGCAATTGACGAAGCGCCGCAGCATCCGGATATAGAAGTTCCCCCGGCAGAAGAAGCGTCATACCGGATGCACGCAACGCCGCGAAGGCAGGATCGCCCGGTGTGCAGGGTGGCATGAAATCAATCTCATATCCCAGGCTCGAAGCGTGGGGCACTTCCTGATACTGAAACGTCGGAAAGTAGGTGTCGATCCCATTGGATTTCAATGCCGTGAACAGACGCAGATAGTCCCTGTCCTCGATTGTCTCCACCGGGGACCCGGCAACCCCAAAGCTCTGCGCCCGGCCCGGACCAGGCAGGCAGAGGACGGCGGCAGCGAGCACGCGCATGATGCCTGACAAACGCGCCATCAGGTCACGCCTTTCCTTGCATTGGCCGCACGCCACTGCGTTGGCGAAACACCGGTGACGCGCAGGAACTCTCGGTTGAAGTTCGATTTGGACGCAAACCCGACGGCCAATGATATCGCCAGAACAGTCGCATTGGATTCCTTCAACTGCTCGCAGGCTTCCTTGATCCGGAACTCATTGACGAATTGAGAAACACTCTGCCCCTTGTATCGGTTAATGGCGTTGGAGACCCGCCGGTCGGGTAAAGACAACCTGCGGCTTAGACGACGCAGATTCAGATCTTCGTCCCGATGTAATCCTTCTATAGCAAAGAGCGCTTCGAGACGCGTGACGATACCTGCGTCCTCCTCAGTCATGCCGGAGTCGTCAGGTATCGGGGTGACTTCCTGGTGCTCATTCTCCGAGATTTGGCCGAATGCTGCGAGAAAGCCGATGATCATAATGAAACCGGCTTGGAGCAGGCTGACGATCAATCCGGTATTTCGGCCCTCGTTGGTGATGAAGTCAAAAAGAATGGAGACGTCCGCGAGCCCTGACAGGATCAGAACGGTCCCCGATAGCTTCATGGCAAGAACAACCTTGTCCGCTGCGCCCAAAGGCGTCAGCGCGACATGGTCCGCGCCATTGGCGGATTGCACGACCAGAAGCCCACCGAAGCTGAGAAAGCACAGAAGGATCAGCACATCTGCAAGGTCGGGCCAGACCAGCAAACCGACCCAGCAAAGAGCCGCCGCGACCAAAGGCCAGAGCCGCCGAAGCGTCAGGGGCGCATTCAGGGCGGAATAGGCAAGGTAGAGAAGCACCGGCAAAACCGGCGCAACGAAAGCGACCGGGCGGGCGGCCCAGTCAATGGCATACCCCCACCGCAAGGTGATCAGGATCGACTGCAAGGCGTAAAGCGAAATTGTTGCCAGAAACAGCTGGTGCGCCCGCAATCGCAGGTCGTTCCTTCGCGCGAACCAGACCATCATCCACAACAGCGTAAGGCTCGCAAAGAGCGTTATTGGTACAAAAATCAATACCGTAGACCCATTCGTTTTTCAGGCACTTTAGGCTGGATCGCGTTTGAGGACGACCGAAAACGCGTTTCAGGACGCAGGGCGGCATCCTGTGTCTCAAGGTTCTGGCTAGTATCATTGATCGGAGAGCCACCATGGAACGACTAACTACAATCCTGAAATCTACGGCACTGGCGACAGCCGCCCTCGCGGGGGGATACGGCATCTACGAACTGAATCGCCCGGCGTATACCGGGGCCGCAGGTATAACCTATGGCGAGGCCTTCGCCCCTGCTCGCAACCGGTCTTTGGACTTTCACATTTGGTATCCAGCCGAGCCTGGAGGAAAGACGGTAAAGGTCGGAGGCAACGGCGTTTTCTACGGCACCGAAGCGGGCCGCCGTGCACCGCACAAACAAGGCCGGTTTCCGGCCGTCCTGATATCGCATGGGGCCGGAGGGAACGCTGGCCAGTTCGGCTGGATCGCCGAAAAGCTGGCTGAAGCCGGGTATGTTGTCTTGTTGCCGAACCATCCAGGAACCACCACGGGCAATGCCTCTGCCGAGGCCGCCGTGCGCGTATGGGAACGCCCCGCTGACCTGACGGCCGTGATTGACGAGGTGACCGGTCATCCGGAACGCTACCCGTTTATCGATACCGATGCCCTTGCCGTGCTTGGGTTCTCGGCTGGTGGATATACAGCGCTTGCTGTCTCGGGTGCCCGTGTTGATCCAGACCGTCTTCAGCGGTTTTGTGACGATACGGATCATGGGATGTCGGATTGTGCCTTCCTCGCACATTTCGGGATCGACCTGCACGAGATGGATTTGAGTCCTGCAGGACAAGACTTGGCGGATCCGCGTATTTCTGCTGCCGTCGTTGTGGATCCGGGCATCGTCAGCACTTTGACTGAGGACAGTATTGCGGCGATCGACATGCCCATGCTGGTCATCAATCTGGGTCGCGAGGAAGACGTGCCGTCAGGTGTCTATGCCGCCAAACTTGCCGAAAGCATTCCGTCCGCACAATACGCTACGCTGCCCGGCGCCTCGCATTTCAGTTTTCTGGCGCAGTGCAAGCCGGACGGCGCGCAGATCCTCGTGCGTGAAGGCGAACCGGATGCGCTTTGCGAAGATGCCGGGGATCAACCGCGCAGCGCACTCCACGACAGCCTTGCCAAAGAGATCATCAGCTTTCTTTCGGTAGAGCTTGGAGCATAAGCGCGCTGAACTGGGCGGCGGTGCGCTGCCGCCACCGGCCCAACGCGGACGCTGAGTGAGCGGTTCAATGCTGCATCGCAGCTTCCCGAAAGCAGACATTTACAGAAGGTTGTGGACGTCCCTCGTCAACCGAGACAAAAACCTGCCAAAATCGCAAAAGTTCTGCCGGGAGTTTTTGTCTTGGCAAAGAGGTTGATCCTGCGCGGGCCGGTTCTAGCGGCCAAAAACGACCGTTTTTGGCGCATGGGTATTGTCAGGGGGTTATTGGCACGGACTAGAGATAGCGTCGAACCTGCGCAGCATACTTGTTGAAGTCGGAACCATACTGCGAGCGTAGCCACGGCTCTTCAGAAAACGGCGCAGCAGCCAAGACGATGATTGCAGCAAGACCTACCAGCATCGCCAAAGGCGCGGCTGTGAGGACCATCCATCCCAGAACTATGGCGATGTCTGCTACATACTGAGGGTTGCGCGAGAAACGATAGAGACCGCCGGTTTGCAACGTGCCAACGGCACCGCCAGTCTTATGAATGCCAAAGCCTGCGACCGCGCTCCATACCACAATGTTCCCGATCACGATCAGCGGAATGCCAGCTCCAAAGCGGAACCATTGTGGTATCGGCAGCTCTCCCCAACCCAAAACGCCGAGTGCGACCAAAGCACCAAAGAGCACAAAGGTAGGTACCCAGATCAAGATCGGAGTCAGAGCCGTGTATCTGGTGGGCGGCCACAGCCGTTGCGAGGGTCGTGCAATGGACCAAAGGATCGCGGCAAGGGTGGACAGCGCGATCCCCAGCCCCACGATTGTAAGTCCCGTTTCCATCATGCTTCGGCGTGGTTATGCGTCGTGGCTTCGCGACGTTCTGCCAATGCTTGTCGAACGATCTGGAAGGAAGACGATAGGAACAGAGTTGCCATAATGGATGCGACGATCAGGTCAGGCCAGCCGGTCGCCGTGCCCCAGACGCCCAGGGCTGCGAACATCACGGCCACATTGCCGATGGCGTCATTGCGTGAACAGAGCCAGACCGAGCGTACATTGGCATCACCGTCTTTGTATCGAACCAGCAAAAGCACGCTCGCAAGATTGGTCAGCAGCGCAAAGAATCCGACAATGCCCATGATCTCCGCTTCGGGTACGCCGACATAGAAAACGCGGTAGACGGTCGAACCGAACACCCACAGACCCATCAGGAGCAAACTCAGGCCCTTAGCCAGGGCTGCATTGGTGCGCGCCCGGATCGAAGCCCCGATCACCGCAAGCGAGATGCCGTAGGTCAGCGCATCCCCGAGGAAATCCAAAGCATCGGCCTGAAGCGCTTGCGACTTTGCATAGTGACCGGCGGTCATCTCAACGACGAACATCGTCGCGTTCAGCGCTATGACGACCCATAGCCGCCTTTTGTAGTCGCCCGAAACGCCGTCAAACTTGGCGTCATGTCCGCAACATCCTGACATTGGAAAGCCCTTTTGAATCTGTCTTGAGCATAGTGTAGTGTCTCTAGTGACTAGAGGTTCAAGAGGTATTTTGATGTTTTCTATTGGAGAGCTTTCAAAGCGCACAAAGGTCAAGGTTCCGACCATCCGTTACTATGAAGAAATGGGCTTACTTTCTGAGCCTGAACGAACCGAAGGCAACCAACGCCGCTACGATGCAGCAGGGTTGGAGCGCCTCAGCTTCATCAAACACGCGCGCGATCTTGGCTTCTCGATTGAAGCGATCTCTGAACTGATCGAGCTTCAAGGCCACCCGGATCGTTCATGCCAAGCCGCGACAGATATTGCCGTCTCACAACTTTCCGATGTCAGGGCTAAGATCAAGCGGCTGAGGGCACTGGAAAAGGAACTGGTTCGCATTTCGAAGGGCTGCGACGGTGAAGGCGTGTCAGAAGATTGCTACGTACTGGCATCCCTAGCCGATCACCAGCTTTGTCGTCACGAACACTGATCGGCCAAAACTCAACCGTTTCTGTCACTGGCGCAAACGACCGTCTTTGGCGTGCAGGTTCTGTCACTGGGTTTGTGTCCGGTGTGCGGGACAGAGCTGGCTTTCGCTGCGGTTGCGCAGATGTTTGGTTTAGGTCAATCAAGCAGGGATAGCTTTTTGAACCACAGGAGCGACTGTGAAGACTGTCATCCTCGAACATGAATACGCCTCACCGGCGAAGGAGGTCTGGGCGCTGGCAACGGACCTCGATGCACTCAGGGAAATCATGGATGGGGTTGTCAGCTTCGAAGGGTTGCCGAGCGGTCGCGTATACCAAGGCCAGAGAATTACCGTGCAGGTGTCGCTGTTCGGGAAGTTACCGCCTCAGCCGTATTTCATGGAAGTCCTGGAATGCGACGACGAAGCAATGATTTTGCGGTCTTCTGAAAAGGGCGCAGGCGTCAAATCGTGGCGTCACACTCTGACCGTGGAACCGCAGCAGTCAGGATCCAGGCTGCGCGACGTCATTGAAATCGACGCGGGCTGGATGTCATGGGCCTTCGCGCTCTGGGCACGGTTTCTGTATCGCAAGCGGCATGAACCGCGCGTTCAAATGCTTGCGGACATGCGGGCGAAACGGTCTGAGACTGAGTTGTCCGATGCAGAATCGCCATGAAGTGAACCAAGATGGACTGCGGCCCTTCGCGCTATGTGCAGTGAACTGCAAAAAGGGCTCACTCCAGACCTTCTCCGCAGCGCAGGATGCGCCAAAACTCAACCCTTTCTGTCATCGGCAATAACGACCGTTTTTGGCGCTATAACCGCAGCGGTTCACACGCAGGGGTTGCTATCGGATTGGAACTTCATCGACATCTGCGAACCCATTTTCCGGATGCTGTGCTTTGTATGGAAGTCAGGTTCTCAAACCGTCCTGACAGGCAAGACCAAAATACGTCGCATCACTTAGCGGGCGGTGCTAGTGTCGTGTTGGGGAGAACGCGAATGCCTACATTTGACAGTGAAAACGCTGCAAAGCTGCACCGCGAGTTGCATACACACTTGCCGTCAGACCCTGTGCTCAGGGTTAAGACATTGGAAAGTCTTGCAGTTGAACGTGGTCTGGTCGCGCCTGAAAGCCTCGACGCTTGGATTGAAGCCTATTCCGAGCATATCGGACCGAAACGCGGGGCGCATGTAGTGGCGCGGTCATGGCTTGATCCGGGGTTTCGGACACGCCTGTTGGATGACGCGGCAGAAGCCATCAAGGAGTTTGACTATCAGGGGGACGCGAGTGCTCACCTGAAGGCGGTCGAGAACACCGATACGCAGCACAACATGGTCGTGTGCACGCTATGCTCTTGCTATCCCTTTTCAATCCTTGGGATGTCACCGGCGTGGTACAAATCGACCGAATATCGCGCCCGCGCCGTTCGAGAGCCTCGCAAAGTGCTTACAGAGTTTGGCGTTGCTCTCCCTGAAGATGTGAGCGTCCGCGTCTGGGACAGCACGGCCGAGCTTCGCTATCTCGTTGTTCCGCAACGGCCCTCGGGAACCGATGGGTGGAGCGAGGAACGCCTGGCAGCCCTTGTCACCCGCAACTCCATGATCGGGACAGAGCGAGATTTGAAGGCGGAGGCGGGCTGATGGACGGCATTCACGATCTCGGTGGCGTTGAGGGTTTTGGCCCGGTGCCTGTAAAGAGCGGCGACAAGGATTTTCGCGACTTGGAAGATTGGGAAAAACGCGCCTTTGCGTTGAACTGGTCGCCTATTGCGCCCGGAAGCACCATAGACTGGTTTCGCCACGGGCTCGAACGCATGGTGCCTGCTGACTACCTTGCCTTTTCATACTTCCAAAAGTGGTGCACCAACGATCTGATAAGGATGCTCGATAACGGCACGATAACACTTGAAGACGTCAAACGCGGTCACGTCGAAAACCCCATTGCGCCTCCTCCTGCCATGACCGTTCAGGATGCAGTAGCGGATGTGGCCGCGTCGGCTTTCAGTTTTGAGAGAGACACGTTGCAACGGCCCGCTTTTTCCGTCGGAGACACGGTCCAAGCCCGGCGTCATATCAATGCAAATCATACCCGCCTTCCGCGGTACGTGCGCGGTCTAGAGGGTGTGGTTCTTGCCCATCATGGCGCGCATGTACTGCCAGACCGCAATGCCGAAGGGGTCGAGGTGCCGGAACATCTTTATACGGTTGGATTCCGCGCCGTTACATTATGGGGCGAGGATTCCGATCCGCGCGACGATGTCACACTCGATTTGTGGGAAAGCTACCTTGTTCCAGCCTGACGATCCACTTGCCCCACCCCAGCCGGTCTTTGATGAGCCTTGGCAGGCGCAGGCGCTCGCCCTAGCAGACAATTTGGTCCAAGCCGGTCATTTTACCGCGACGGCTTGGGCCGAAGCGCTCGGCCAAGAATTGAGGAGTGCCGAGAGCGAAGGGGCTCCAGATGATCTTGACACATATTACGCAGCAGTCCTCAGTGCACTTGAAACGCTCACCGAGAGCGCCGGTATTTCCGAGGAGACCCGCGTGCAGCGGCGCACCGATTGGGAAGCCGCATACTTTCGGACCCCTCACGGGAAACCGGTTGTGCTCTAGACTGTGAAGGTGCAGGGACTCACTGCTTGCTCGCGCCAAAGTTGATCTCAAATTATCGATCACAAACCACCGCATTCGCCGGTCCAGCTAGGCCCGCTCAGCGGGACCAAACGGACCTTCGTACATTCCGTCTCAATCGGCACGAACGGCCTTTTCCGGACCTTCACCCCGTTTGCAGTCTCCGCGGTGCGGCATCACCGGGCCAGCCATTCGCCGCGACCGCAAAATCTCAAGAACGGCAAGTTGACAGACCGTCCGCGCATCCGAGTCGAAACGAAGGGCCTGATACCTAAGACCTTCTTCCAGACACCGTCGAGGCAGCAGGAGCATGCAACGTAACCCCGGATCAACTTGGGGCTGGAATGCGTAGGGCTCTGTAGTCGTTCTAGGAATGACCTTTGCCACTGCCCTCCTCGGTTTCTTCATCGCGAAACCGGAAATCTTTACGGAATGGAAGGGACTGAGCCAATGCTTCTCCCCACTCAGCGGCTGCCGGGGCGTCTTTCAGGGCCGCAGGCATCCCACCTGGCAGAGGTCGTCGAGGGGCGAGTTCCTTGGCACAGTGGATCGCTTTCCCATTCGGCCAGAGGGACGTTTGTATCTACCTGTGCTTCGAAAACCGGGCGCCGTCGGCAATGTGAAACCAAGCTATTCGCCTGACTCCCTGTTTTCCTGAAACTCCCCTTCGGACCGGTATCGCATCGGTGACACCCCGACCCAGCGCTTGAAAGCACGCCTGAAACTCTTGGGTTCGGCGTATCCAAGGCGCGCGCCGATTGCCTCGATCGGCAATTCAGTCTCGCGCAGGAGTTCGAGCGCGCGTCGCTGGAGCACTTCTGCGCGAATCTTGCGGAAGGACACGCCTTCGGTCTTCAGCGCGCGCTGCAAGCTTCTGGGTCCAACGGCCAGAAAGCGCGCCGCAGCTTCTTCCGATAGAATGACGTTAGGATGCATGATGTCCATGATCTGTCCGACGGATTCTCGCATCGTTTGAACCGGTTTGACCCCCATAAGCGCTCCCAGTTCCTCCAGCGACAAGTCGCGGTCCGATCTGGCTCTCCCGGGATTGAGCGCGGCCAAGTCGGACCTTCGGATTGCGATGCCCGGCACAGCGCATCCCAGGCGGACCGGAGCCCCTGTCAATTCTTCAAGAGCTTTTACTTCACCCGCATCGGTCTCGGGGAGCTCGACCCAGTCAGGTCGCCAATCGGGGCCTAGGAAATAACGCGCCACATGGCCGATCACGAACAGTGCGCCTTCGTCGAGATGCCTGTGTCCGATCACTGAAAACTCGCGGGAATCACGACCAACAACGAGGTGCGCGTGGGTTTCACGAAGCACGATCTTCGATCCAGGATGGGTAAGGCACAACGCTCGCCGTCCCCGGTCAAGTGCCGTTGCCAGGTCGGGGGCGCCCAAAACGTAGCTTGCATAGGCCCCATAGGTCCCATAATCGAAGTCGCGCCCAAGCCGCGCCCCCAGGTGCCGGTCGCCGATAGAACGCGCAACGGATTCGACCACGATGGCTTCGGATGCATAAGGCAAGAAACCCTTAGCTTTCAGAAACATACCCCGGTTAAGCCCCTCGGACTGCAACGCCCTGTCGACTATGTCGCGAGGGGCGTAGCGATCCAGCAATTCGATCACGTGACCGACTTCGATGAGGTTCACCAGATTTCTTTGCATGCCTCGATATTGTCGGAAAATGACCGGCAGGACAATGTTAGAAACCTTCTTGAAAATAGATTCCCCGTCCCCTCGCAGGACCGACCGGTGACGGAAAGGTCGGCGGACGGGCGAAAAACCAAGCAAGAAGGAGAAAAGAGGAATGGGGCTGAATCGAAAGAACCTCATCGCAACGTTCGGCGTTGCCTTGGCCTTGCTTATGGCAATGCCCATGTCGGCGGATGCCGGGCGACAGCGCACCAAGAACACGATCGGCGGCGCGCTCATTGGAGCTGGCGTCGGAGCTCTGGTTGGGGGGAGCGGCGCTGTCCAGACCGGGGCGATTGTCGGCGCCATCGCAGGCGCCACGAAATAAATTGCAGCCTGAACTGGCCCAGCAAGGAAGCTTCTTAATGCCGAATTCTGTTTTGAAACATGCGGTCGTTACCGCCTGTCTTGTCACTCTCGCATGCTCAGCCCAGGCCGATGAGGCAATGGAACTCATGCTCGACGAGGCGATGCCGCACATGCATCACAGCTGCGAAAGCGTGTTGGAGACCTATCCCGACGATGACGAGGCGGTTGCTGGGATCGTCCGCCTGATGGTCGCGGTCTCGCTCTACAACCGTCAGATCGACGTGCTGGCCCTGGTGCCCGACGAAGACAAGCGCGCCGGTCTGAGGGATGAGTTCACCGAGGAACTGGAAGACGCCTGCGACGACGATCCCGGTCGGCTTCTCGCCGGCGCTGTGGATGACGCCGTGAAGAACACGATGGCGGCCTTTGATGGATGACCGGCCAGCCTGACCCGAAAAACGCTTCCCTGAAGGCGTATCTGATGTCTATGTGTCTGCTTTTGCGCCGCTGTCTTCTCGCGGCCTGCACGCTATTTCCAGTTGCCGCCGCTGCGCAAGACACAGCTGATTTGGCGCAGGATCTTGCGAACCCGCTGGCCGCCATCATCTCGGTGCCGCTTCAGCTGAACTATGACCAGAACATCGGCGTCGCCGGTCAGGGAAGCCGGACGACGCTGAACCTGCAGCCGGTGATCCCCTTTGCGTTGGACAATGGGGCGAACATCGTGACGCGCACGATCATCCCCTATGTCTGGCAGGAGAACGTGATCCCCGGCACGTCACAGAGCGGCATCGGCGACGTGCTCTTTAGCGCGTGGTATTCGCGAACGACCGAGACGGACCTGACATGGGGAATCGGCCCCGTTGTCCGCATCCCGACAGGGTCCGACGTGTCCACGGACACCTGGGCGGCGGGCATCACCGGCATCGCCCTTCAGCAGACCGGCCCATGGACCTATGGCGCCCTGGCCAACCATCTTTGGGATGTCGAAAGCAATCCCACGACGCCCACCAGCGCCACCTTCTTGCAGCCGTTCGTCGCCTATTCGACCGAAGACGCCTGGACTTTCTCTCTGCAGAGCGAGTCAACCTATGACTGGAAGGCCGACGCCTGGTCTGTGCCGATCAACGCGTCGGTCTCGAAACTCGCCCTCATTGCCGGGCGGCCCGTCAATTTCCAGGCCGGCGCCGGCTATTGGCTTGAGAGCCCGGCCGGCGGGCCCAAGGGCTGGCGGTTCCGCCTGCAGGTCCAGTTTGTGTTCCAAAGATGACGGGAAGCGCATGTCTGCCCAAACACTTCTGAGAAGGAAAATCCGATGAAGAAACAAATTCAGAGCATTGCCATCGCGGCCGCTGTCGCAAGCCTGTGCGCCGCCCCCGCCTCGGCCCAGTTCGCCGATGACAACCTCGACGCCCTCGTGGACGCCCGCGAGATCCCGGTTAACGTCGACAACTTCATCCGCGCCGCCACCGATATCGAGTTCGGCAAATATGTTGCCCTCGCCGGAGGGGTGAACAGGTTCTACCACTTCCGCGAGATGATGCCCGTCGACAATCAGACGACCGTCAGCGCGAACCGAGATACGCTCTACAGCACCGCGATCATCGATATCAGCGAGGGCGCCACATTCACCCTTCCGGATGTCGGCGACCGCTACATGTCGGCGATGGTCATCAACCAGGATCACTACCTCAACGAGGTGTTCCACGGTGGCGGCACCTACACGCTGAATACGGAGACCTTCGATACCGACTACGTCGCGGTCTATCTGCGCATCCTCGTGGATGCGACCGACCCGGCGGACATGGCCGCCGTGCACGCGATCCAGGACCAGATGTCGATTGACGCAGCATCGTCAGACCCCTTCATCGTCCCGCCCTATGACGAAGAGAACTACGAGGGGCTCATAAGGGCCGCCGTCGGTTTCTACTCTTACGTCCCGAACAGTTTTCGCATGTTCGGCAAGAAGGGGGATGTCGACCCGGTGCGGCATTTCATCGGCACGGCCGGCGGTTGGGGCGGGTTGCCTGAGCATGAGGCGCTCTATGTCGGAAAAACGCCGAACCTGCCGGTCGGGGAATACAAGTTCGAGGTACCCGCCGAGGTTCCGGTCAAGGATTTCTGGTCGGTCAGTGTCTATGATGCGAACCGTTATTTTGCCCCGAACGCACTCGATGCCTATGTCATCAATTCCGTCAGCGGGACGTACAACGAGGACGGCAGCATGACCGTGCATCTGGGCGGCTGCGAGGACGGGCGCGTGAATTGCCTGCCGCTCGTCGAGGGGTGGAACTACACCGTGCGGCTCTACAGGGCGGCGCCAGAGGTCCTCGACGGGTCGTGGACCTTCCCTGCCGTCCAGCCCGTGAACGGATAGAAAGGACCCAGAATATGCGACGCCTTCTTCTTGCCCTCGCGCTCTGCGCGCCTTTGCCACTCCTCGCCGAGGACATCACGATCCAGACCCTGATGCGCGCCGAAAGCGATACGATGTTCCGGCTCGGTATGCAGACATACGGTATTGGCGTGGGCGAGATCGCCCATGATCGCGAGGTTGTCTCCGCCGATGGGCCGCAGCCGGTGATCCGGCCCAATCAGGACACGCTCTATTCCGCCGCCATCATCGACCTGTCCGAGCCGGTGACGGTGACGCTGCCCGAGGGCGACGGGCGGTTCCAGTCGGTGCTGGTGATCAGCCAGGATCACTACAACTTCGCCTATGCCAAGCCCGGCGCCTATGAACTGACCGGGGACGAGGTCGGGACGCGCTTCGCGATGCTATTGTTCCGCACCTTCATCGACGCAGGCGACCCGGACGATGCCGCCCGCGCTCATGCCGTGCAGGACGGAATTGTCCTCGACGGCGGCGGCGAGGGCCCCTTCGAGGCGCCGGACTGGGATCTCGACGCCCTCGCCGCGGCGCGCCAGGCCGTCAGCGACCTGGCAGCGGTCGTTGGGCTTGAATCCACCACCTCCTTCGGTCGCCCAGGCGAAATCGACCCGCTCGACCACCTGATCGGCATGGCGGGCTGGGCTGGGCAACCGGGATCCACGGCGCAGGGCATCGTCGGTAGCGTTGATCAGAATGATGGCGAGACACCCCATGTGGTGACGTTGCAGGACGTGCCGGTGGACGCCTTCTGGTCGATCACCATCTACGACGCCGAGGGCTACCTGGCACCCAACGATCTGGGGCGGAACAGCTACAACAACACCTCCGCCACGCCGAACGCAGATGGCTCCTATACCATTCACTTTGGGGCCTGCGAGGACGGGCGTATCAACTGCATCCCCGTCACGTCGGGTTGGAACTACACGGTCCGGCTCTATGAGCCGCGCGCCGAGGTTCTTGATGGCAGTTGGGTGTTCCCGGATATACTGCCCGTAAACTGATAACGCCACGGCCCGCGCACCGCGTGGGCCGACCGACGAGAGGAAGGAGCCTTCGATGTTGGTAAAACAGCCTATCCAAATGGCCAGTTGCATCTTGTTCCTGGCGTTTTTCTTGGCGAACGCTGCAGTCGCCGAGGACAAGCCGCGCCTCATCCTCCAGATCACTGTGGATCAACTGCGCGGCGACCTGCCATTTCGCCACTACGACCAATTCGGCCCGGGCGGTTTCCGCTATCTGATGGATCAGGGCGTCTATTTCGACAACGCTCACCACGCCCACGCCAACACCGAAACCGTCGTCGGCCATACCACGCTGGCCACCGGCGCCAATCCGGCGGCCCACGGCATGGTCGGCAACCTCTGGTACGACCGCGCCACCGGGCGCACCATCTACAATGTCGAGGACGCCGCCTATCCGCTCCTCACCCAGGGTGCCGATGTCAACCCCGAGACCGAGGTCGACCCCACCCAGCTTGCCGCCAGTTCCGATGGCCGCTCGCCCCGCGCCATCCTGACCACCACCTTTTCCGATGAACTCACCATCGCCACCCAGGGCCGCGCCAAGGTCTTTGGCGTCTCGGTCAAGGATCGCGGCGCCGTCTCAATGGCAGGCCACACGGGCAAGGCGTTCTGGTTCTCCAAATCCGCCGGCGAATTCGTCACCTCCAGCTACTACTATGACAGCTACCCCTCTTGGGTGACCGACTGGAACGCCAAGGATTTCCTGCAGAATTACCTTAACACCTCTTGGGAGCTGACCCATCCCATCGACAGCTACCTCTTCGGTGACCGCGACGATCAGGAATGGGAAACCGACCTTGCCGGGTTCGGACGCACCTTTCCGCACCCCTATTCCACCATCGACCCGCTGTCGTGGAAGAACGACCCCTATTTCGCCACGCTTCTCACCTTCAGCCCTGCCGGGGACGAGATTACCGCCGATTTCGCCAAGACCCTGATCACAGCCGAGGGGCTGGGCCAGGATGATATCACCGATTACCTGTCGGTCAGCTTTTCGGCGACCGACTATGTCGGCCACGGCTTCGGACCCTCCAGCCTGGAGGCCGAGGAAAACCTGATCCGGCTTGACCGCACCCTGGCCGATCTCTTCGCCTTCATCGACGCCGAGATCGGGCTTGAGAACACCCTGATCGCCCTTTCCGCCGATCACGGCACGCCCGAGGCGCCGGGATACCTGGCCGAGCTGGGAGAGATGGGCGGCTATGTCAACCCCGAGCACTGGGCGACCCAACCCGCCGCCGACCGCATCCGCGCACGCTTTGGCCTGACCGGTCCGCTGATCGCGGGCTATGACCACCCTTATCTCACCCTCTCGGACGAGGTGCACAGCCGCACAGACATTGACCTTGTCGCGCTGGAAACCGCCATCGCCGAAGAGCTTTCGGCCTTCGAAGGCATCGCCTTCGCCGTGCCCTCATCGCGCATTCGCACGGGCGCCCTGCCCGACAATGCGCTGATGCGGGCCGTGGCCAACAACTACAACCCCGACCGCTCGGGCGACATCTACCTCGTCACCAGCCCCGGCTGGTTCATCAACGATTTCGACGGCCTATCCGTCACTGTCACCCACGGCTCGCCCTGGCGCTATGACACCCACGTGCCCATCGCCTTTGCCGGGTTCGGCCTCGCGCCTCAGCGGGTCTCGCGCCGCGTCCACACGGTCGACCTAGCGCTGACGCTTGCCGCGATCGCAGATACGCGCCCACCCGACGGCGCCGCAGGAGAAGTGTTGGGGGAAGTCATCGGGTACTAGGCGCCTCGCGGCGATGCAGAGTGGAGACAGTGATTGGGTTAGATTGAACGTCGGCTTCCAGCTTTTCGAGCTGACGGGTTCGAGGTAGCAGAGAAGGACCGCTTCCCGCCCGTTTATCCGCGAGCTGCCTCCTCCATAAATCTCTCCACCCGTTCGGCACCTGCCCGATACTCATCCGTACTTGGCTTGCCCTCGTTCGGCTCGCCCCGCTTTTCGCTGGCCAGACTATCAATCTCATCACGCCGTTTCCCACCACCCTCAGACCCGTCATCTGAAACCGCTCTCGGCACCTCAAGTGCCCCGATCTTCGCCTCCAGTGCCTTGATCTGCCCCTGCAGCCCGCGCATTTGGTCCCCGGCTGTGGGGTACGGCAGATCGCCGGTCTGCTTGTCGAAGATCTGCTTAAAAAACCGATCCTCATAGTATTTGATCCGCTTGGCGCGGACGGGCATTTGCGCGTCGACCACCAGAACGATGTCATCAAGATCCATGCGCCGCGCCTCATCCTCTGGCAGCAACGCGGTTTCTTCCGTTCGTTCAGACATGCTGCGCCCGGTAAATGGGTTGCGGCCGACCGAGCGCGAGCGGGTCACAACCCGTTTGGTGGTTTTGCCGACGGCTTTGCTGAGCTCTTCAATGGTCTTCTCATCTGAGGGCGTGAGATAGAGCTTGATGCCCGCGTTGCCCTGCAGGGCACGCCGGGCATTTTCGCCGTAGATCTCATCCAAAGCTGGGATCGTCTGTGTGACGATCGCGAGATTCGCCCGGTAAGATCGCAGTGTTTCAATGCTGTCCAGAACGATCGGCATTTTGCCGAGGCGGTTGAACTCATCGAGCATAATCATCACCGGCCAAGGCTCATCCTTGCCAGGTTCATGGTCTTGTAGCGATGCCAGCAAGTCCGAGAAGAACAGGCGGATCAGCGGCGCGAGCGGTTTCACCATCAGCGGCTCGACCACCAGATAGACGGAAAACGGCGTCTTTCGGATGTCGCGAAAATCGAAGTCTGACGTTGCGGTCGCCCGATCGATGGCGGGGTTCGACCATTGCTTGAGGCCCGAGGTCATGAGAAGCGACAGGTAAGACGTCAGCGTGTCGTTGTTGGTCGAGGCCATGCGCATGAAAATCAGTTTGGCGGCTGGATTGACCACCTCGTCTGCACGGCGGCGGTACTCTTTCTGCTTGTCTCCGCCTGATGCGGTGATGCGATAGATCTCGCCCAGGGTCGGCCGCTTTCGCTCGAACGCCAAAAGCCCTGCCGCCACGAACAGATCGATACCGCCGTCGAGGAGCCCTTGGACGCGGTCGTTATCTGCTTGCAGAAACAGCGAGGCCAGGAGTTGCAGCTCCATCTGTTGGCGGTCGACGTTTTCCAGCGCCGATATTCGCAGCAAAGGATTGTACCGGTGCGAGCGGCCGTCCTTCCAATCAGTGGGCGCAAACCGAAACACCTTGTCGCCTTGCGCGGCCCTATGGCGCGCCGTCGCCTCGAAGTTCTCACCCTTCACGTCCAACACCACCGCGCTGCCCTGATAGGTAAGCAGGTTCGGGATGACGAACCCCGTCGTTTTGCCGCGTCCGGTCGGGGCGACGATCAGGGCATGGGGGAACACCTTGGACATCACGAAGGGTTTGCGACTCTTAGGCTTGCCCATTTTGCCGAGGACAAAGCCGTGGCCAGGCTTGCCGAAAAAGCCGTTCCGCTTCATCTCTGACATGTGCTGCCAGTGGGTTTCCCCAAATTTGGTCAGCGCGTCGTTCATCAAGATCGCACTGAGCAAAACACCGGCTGCTGCATTGCCCCCCACGATCAGGTGAACAATCTGCATATCGGCCGGATGGGTCATTCGGAGAACCCCATAGCTGCGTGCCAACATCAGAAAATCGATGTCCGCCCCGACCCCAAACCAGCGGAATGTCAGAAAGGCCGACGCCAGGACATAGCCCAACACCGCTCCCAGAAGAGCAAAGCTCAAGACGCCGAGTGCGATCCGCGTCTTACCCATGCGTCACACCCTTTTCGCCATCGCTATCGACATGCCGCTCGCGTTGAACGTCGATTTCTTCATTGGCGATCTCGTCGAGGACGTGCTCCATCGCCACGCTGCTCGCCAGAGCGGCATCACTCTGCAGATAGGCTTTGGCCGCATAAAGCCGGTCCAGGCGGTCTTCGATATGTTCCTCCAACGCAGTCTCATCGCCAATTGCCAAGTCCGGGGTGTTTTCTTCTCCGGCCAGATCCTCCAGTTCGGCCCTCAAGGTCTCGCGCTCCAGATCGCTGCGGAATGGATCTGCGGTTGGGTCGTCCCTCATACGGCTCAGGATTTCAGCAGTGATCGGCGGAAGCCGGTCGGTGATGGCTTCCTGCCGGTCAGCCTCCACCGACCCACTATCCTTGAGAACGTCAGCACCGGCCAACAAACGACCCAGATCACCGTGCACCTGGTCGAGGCGATCGATTGCTTTCTCAAGCTCATCGGCGCGAGACAGGTCATAGCCTTCCTTCTCGGCAATCACCTTCAGATCCTGTCCAAGCCATTGCCGCTCCAGCGCGGCATTGCCCGCGCCTATTTCGACACGACGCGTCACCTCTTGCGCGTCAATGCCGGTGCCTTTCAAAGCCTGCTGAAGACGCTCTGCCAAAGCTGGAGCCTGCAAAGCTCCTTGGGCCTCGGCCCGTATATTCGCGGCCGAATAGATACCACTTTGGGACGCGTCTTCGAGCAAGGTGTGGGACTGCGTTCCCATTGGGCTCAGATGTGACAGTGAGCGATAGATGTCGTTGAGCTCATGCTCGAGCGCCGCCCGCCGTTCAACCGGAGCGTCCGCGACGATCCGTTCGACCTGATGGATCTTGTCGTGAAAGGCATCCACGACCTCATCAAACGAATGCTGTTCTTCGGCCATGCCATATACCTTTCCATCTGCTTCAATTGGTTTACCCTGCGCCAAGAGCGTCGCGGCCTTGTCCAAGGCTGCTGCAATGTCATGCTGGTTCTCGCGCGAGGCCTCGGCAGCCAGGCCGCGATAAAGCCGCGCGTTCTGCGCCACCTCAACCAAGGCACGGTCAAGCTCCGGCCCCACGCGGTCACGTTCGGTCAGCTTCTGGCCCGTGGCTTCCGCGCGACGCTGATCTACATCGCTCGGCCTCTTCGTCGTGACCCCACGCTCGAGCTTTCGCGTCGCCTCAAGGCGCAGCCCATAGCGGTCTGACACCTCCACCATCGCCTCGCGAAAACTGTCGTAGTTGAAATGGTGCCCTTCTTTCAGAAAGAAGAATTCACCGTCCTTGCTGCGCCGGTTCAGGACGATATGCGCGTGCGGGTGATCCCGGTCCTCATGCACGGCTGCGATGTAGTCGAAGTGGCTGCCTTCGCCCTGAAAGAACCGTTCGCAAATCTCGCGCGTGATCTCGGCAACATCTTCGCCACGCGTGCCAATTGGGAACGCCATCAAGAGGTGCGAGGTATGTCCCAGCTTGGGATGAAACCCCTCATTCCATTGCGCTGAAAATCGGCGTGTGACCTGCTCGATCTCTTTGGCTGACAGAACGCTTTGGCCGTCATAGGTACCACGGCTGTCGACGATGAAGCTCGACTTGGTGGTCAGGTATTCCAGCTGGTTGCGCAGCTGTGTTTTGTTGTGTGTGCCCCCGTCGCGAATGGCTTTGAAGATCGCGGGGGAATGCCCCATGGCGGCGCGCGCCATCTGCTTCGCGCGGGCACGCGGCACGCTGCCGCGAATGCGGCTCCAGTCGCGATCGAAGAAGGCCTCCTGCGCGGCGGCAACGGCGCTATTCCGGGCCATCGGCAAAGCCTCCCAGAACGCGAGCAACCTCGCCAGACAGCGCACTTCGGCGGCGCTGCGCCATGTCTTGAACCTGGTCGGCGATATCGAAGATCAGCCCGGCCAAAGCACGAACCTGGCCATGGGCAGAGTTGCCATAGGGCGGCGTTTTTCCCTGGCGCTTTGCCTCGTTCAGGCGCTGCGCAATTTGGTTGATGTTGTTGCCGGTGCGATTGAGAGAGGCCGACAATCCCTGCATCTGATTGGCCAGTTCATCATCAGGGACAAAGAGATCGTTCGAGGCATGGATTAGCCGACGCAGCCCTTCCGCCCGGCTGGCGATATCATGCCGCGTCAGCACCGCATCAAAGCCCGCAAGCTCCTTCGGTGTGAGCCGGACATTCACCAACTCAGAGCGCACGCGCGCATCAAGTTTGCGGCTTTGATCGGCTTTCAACGTGTAGAAAATGCTGCGGGTCGTGACGCCGAATTCGCGGGCCAGATCTTCGACCGGCACCCCCTCGGCACGCTTGCGCACGATGGCAAAACGCTGGTTCTGCGTCAGTCGTTTGTGCCGTGGTGCGCGCGGTCGGCCCATGTGAAGTAATCACCCCTATTTCTTGCCAGCATCATACAGGCAGCCCTGTTATGGCATTTCGCTATAATTGATTCAATATTATAATATTGCATCAACTGCCTGTATTCCGTTTGGAGCAGCCATAGGCTGCGACCGCCAATACTTGCGCTGACAAAGACCAGCGCTACACTGGCGGTATTGATTTTTGTTTTGTGAGGTTCGAGATGGGGCGCGGCGGCTATTCAGGTGGTAGCACAATCATTTACCCTGGCGGGCGGGGTTGGTCTTATGACCCGCTTTCTCCGATGCCTGGAACCAAGCGGCAGAAAGGCAAGAAGAAAGCCAAAGCCAAGAAGCCCAAAAACGCACCGACGAACGATGACTTTCTAGAGCACTTTTCCCTATCGTGTGCCTGCTGCAGAATTTTGGGCATTGAATGGCCTAGCGTCAGTAACGACGAGCGTCGGAACCCACTTATGGATGCGAAAAGCAACGGGTACCACAAACCGTTCCGCCAAAAAGTGGGAAGGCAAAGAAAGAAAGCTAATCGGATTCTTTCCTCCTATGCGGCTCAATGTGCCGCCTCTGACAAAAAAGGCGAGGTGCGACCCAAAATCCCAAAATCGATTAGGTTTGCAGCTGAGGTTTCGAGTTTTCCGTCTCGACTGGAGCAGAGGATTAAGGAGCACAAGAACCCTCCCCACCACCAAGCCGATGCCGACAACTCGCCCCAAACCGTGAAGTGAACGCGGTTGCCCGCGTCCACTGCTGCTTTGATTTCTTCCGCCGTCATCGCAACGCCTCCTCAAGGATTGCGAGAGCCCCAAGACAATCGTCGATAAAAGGCTGTTCTTCGCCGTCCAGATCGTTCAGCTCCAGCCGGTTCAACACCGCGTAAAGCGTGGCGCGCGCCTCTCTGGCGGCGCTTCGCAAGCTGACGGTATCTTCCAGACGCGCGGTCGCGAAATCATCGCTGCGATAGTCTGGGGTCATCAGATTTCTCCCGCCTTGTGCTTCCAACGCGGGGCGATGTCTTTGAACGGCACAGTGAAGGGCGGCAGCGCGTCAAAGCCGTTCGAGCTCTTGGCCACCTTCACCTTGGCGCAATCGCCCTCGACGCTGAGGATCTCGACGCAGAACACACCGCCCAAACCTGACGGAACAACGATCTCTTTCAGCTCGTGCCGATGCTTTCCGCAATAGACGCAGGTGCTATAGAGCCCGTCGATGATGTGACCGCCGGTAGTGCGATCACAGTCGCAGGTCCAGAATTTCGGGGGCTGATATTTGTGAGCCATTTGTGGCCTCCTTTTGGGTGCTGCGGTCGGGGCTTGGCTCCCCTTCCGCCGATGGGCTGCACACCGGCCAATCTGATCTGACCGAATACGCATGTATTCGGCGGAACAGAGTGGGTGGGGGGCAAAGCCCGACCCACGCCCCTGGCGCGGCCAGTCAATGGGTCAAAGCCCGCAACTGGTGCGGCCCGCAGCGCGCCCCGCGCGAGGACACGGGTTGCAGGCTTTGACGACGCGCCCGCGCGGCGCTTGCCCATTGACGGGACACGACAGGGATGTTGGGCGGACCAATCAAATTGAAAGAAGCCTGAAGGAGGTGAGCGGGCTGAAAGCCAGTCGATCCTCCGCACAGTCCGTTTCTCAGGGCGGCCCGTGCGCAGCAGCACGGGCCACAATTTCTAAGCCTGTCTGGAGATCAGCTTTGTTCTTGTATGTCTTCGTATAGCTTTTCTGCAGTGACGCCGGTGGCTTTCGAAATCTCTCTTGCCAATGAGAGCGCTTCCTGAACCTTTAATCCATGAGACAGGGGCACCTGAACTTTGTCTGAGAAAAGCGCCATCACAAAATAATGGTCACATTGTTCATCGGAGAGCAGCTCGCGAAGTCTTTCAAACATTGGGTGATCCGAAGGGTTCTTCTTTGCGCCGAACCGTGAAAAAAGAGGCATCTGGAATTCCTTCTGAAAATCATATTTTTCGGCACCTTACGACCGAGAGGGAAACCCCACAATGCTCAAAAGAACCGCGTTGAGTTTGACCTCGCGCCCCGCCACATGAGGCGGGCCGCAGGTGCTCAAAGTTCAACACCGGCCTTCAAGTTTCCGTCCGGATCCAGCCAATTGCGCGCCTCTGCGCAATCCAAGCAAATACAGGTGCCACTGACTTTCACGATGACCGGCGCGAGAAAGATCACCGGGTTTGACGTGCCGCATTTGCGATACGTCATCTGGGGCAGGATTGCGCGGCCGCTCATGCTGCGGTCGCTTTCTCTTGATCAGCGGCTGCTAGGACAAAATCGGCGGCCTTCTGCGCCTCGGACGCCGCGCGAAAAATCGCCCGTTTGTCCTCTTTGAGCGCTTTCAACCACCCTTCGACATAGGCGGCGCTTTGGTCAAACTCCGGTGGAACGCCAATCTGAGCCCCAAGGAAACAAGCCCCGATTTCCGCCACCAACTCTTCAAAGGCATAGGCCTCGCGGTTCGCAAATTTCTTGATCCGCTCCAGCCGCTTTTCGCTGCCAGTCCAATGGATCAACTCATGCGCCAATGTCCCATAATAGCGTGACGCATAGTGAAACGTGGCAATCGGCGGCATGTGGATGTGATCTTTGGCGGGGCTGTAATAAGCGCGTGGGTCGTCGCTGGTGAGGATCTCCGCCCCCGTTCGGCTGAAAAACGCCTCAAGCGCTGGATCTTCCGCCGTCCCAAGATCGCGCGGGGCCTCGGGCCGGATATAGTACTCCTCCGGCAAACCTTCGATCTGATCGGCATTGAACACGCGGTATGCGCGCGCATAGGGCAGTTCTTCCTCAATGCCCTGCTCGTTCTCTCGGGTGAACGTCCCGTATTTGACCACGGTCGACGACGTTTCACCTTTGCGGACCTGTCCACCCAGCTCCTGAGCCTGCTTGTAGGTCATCCAGCGGCTGGACACATAACCATGCTTGGCCGCCATGACCCAGAGCATCAGGACGTTAATTCCGCGATACTCCTCCCCGTTGTGTCGGATCGGCAGGGCAACGCCGGACGCGCTTCCTGTCCACGGTTTGCGCCATGGCGGCGTGCCCGCCTCGATCTCTGCAATAATGGTGTCGGTGACATGGGCATAAACATCAAACTTTGGTGCCATTTGTGGCCTCCTCGATCAAAGTGACGCGGGTGAGGCTTCGCGCCCCCTTTCCGCCGATGGGCTGCGCCTCGGCCACCTGATCTGACCGAATACGCATGTATTCGGCGGAACAGAGTGGGAGAGGGCAAAGCCCGACCCACGGCCCTGAACGGGGCTGTCAATCGGCCACATTTGCGAAGAAAATGTCTGCGTCAAAATCGGACGCCAATTTGCCGCGCGAGGAATGGCTCGCCTGTGAGACAGGGGAAATTGGTGGCTGATTTTGGGGATGGACTAAGGTTGACCGCCACGGTCAGGGATGTTGGGCGGACCAAACAAAAGGAATGATGCCTGGACCGGGGTGAGCGGGCCAACGGCCCGTTGAGCCTCGGTGCAGTCTACTGGGAGATGTTGCCCGCGCGATTAGGCGTGGGCTCGAAACAAGACGAACATCAGCTTGGCGTGTCGCAACGACCTGTTGCGGCACTTCTGATCGTCAAACAGCCTTGGCGATGATCCGAAAGATAATCCGTGTACATAGGTTGAATTTGGGCTGTGAACACAGGCCGTTACGCGATACGTTTACAAAAAACCGTTCGAATTCAGGGCAATCTTTTGAAAATCATCGACAACATTTCTGTCCTCTTGGGAGATGAGCTGAAAGCGGGGTCCGAAGCAGGTGCGAAAATCCGGGTGGCGGCCAGTTGCTTCTCAATCTTTGCATATGAAGCACTGCGGAATGAACTGGAAAGCGTCAAAGAGCTCGAGTTCATACTGACAGATCCGACGTTTATTCCGAACGAAGCTCTCGGGCGTTCAAGGAAAGAGAAACGAGAGTTCTTTATCCCGAAACAGCTCAGGGAAACCGCTCTTTACGGCACAGAATTTGAGATTCATCTTCGGAACAAATTAACTCAAAAGGCCATTGCAAAACAGTGCGCAGACTGGATCCGGAGGAAAGCCACCTTTAAATCCAACGCTACTGACGCCCCGATGCAGCAATTCGCGACCATCGAAGCGCGCAAGGGAAACAAGGTTTTCTCGCCTATCAGTGGATTTTCCGCCGTTGATTTGGGCTACCAGCCTGGCAACGCTGTTTCGAATTTCACGCATGCCTTCGAGGACGACCTTTCGGCAAAAACTTATCTTTCGTTGTTTGATCAGGTTTGGGCCAACCCCGCAAACGTTCAAGATGTGACGGATCAAGTCCTTCAGCACATTGAGGCCGTTTACCAGGAGAATTCGCCGCAAAGGATTTACTTCCTGATCCTGTACAACATCTTCAGGGAGTTCCTTGAGGAGGTCGATGAGGATGTACTGCCCAATGACCAAACAGGGTACCTGGACAGCCTCGTCTGGAACAAGCTGTTCAACTATCAACGAGACGCTGCAACTGGGGTAATTAACAAGCTGGAAACCTATAACGGCTGCATCCTTGCGGACAGCGTCGGCTTGGGAAAGACCTTCACTGCGCTCGCGGTAGTCAAATATTATGAACTAAGGAACAAATCTGTTCTGGTTCTCTGCCCAAAAAAGCTTGCTGACAATTGGCGGAACTACAACACGAACCTCAAGACAAACCTGTTTGCGGCCGACCGCTTTAACTACGATGTCCTCTGCCACACTGACCTTTCCAGAACATCCGGCGAGTCTCTGGGCATCCCGCTCGATCGGGTCAATTGGGGCAATTATGATCTGGTCGTCATCGATGAGTCTCACAACTTCCGAAACAACGACGTCTACAAAGATCGGGAAACTCGGTACCAGAAGCTGATGAACAAGGTCATCAGATCCGGCGTGAAGACAAAAGTTCTGATGCTTTCCGCGACCCCCGTTAACAACAGGTTCACCGACCTACGCAACCAGCTCGCATTGGCATACGAGGGGCATTCGGACACTTTGAGCCGAAACCTAAAGACCAAATCCAGTGTTGAAGAGATTTTCCGGAAGGCTCAAACCGCTTTCAATACTTGGTCGGAGCTCCCTCCAGCGGAACGCACGGCGCAATCCATTCTTAGAGCGCTGGATCTTGATTTCTTTGAGCTCCTGGATTCGGTGACAATTGCGCGTTCTCGTAAGCATATTGAGCAATTCTACGACACTGCCGACATCGGGCAATTCCCCGAGCGTAAGAAGCCAATTTCCCATCACCTCCCGATCACGTTCCGCGAAGATGTCGTGGGATTTGACGAGATTTACAGCGACCTATCCCTTCTAAAAATGGCTGTCTACGCACCGGTGAACTACATCCAACCGAGCCGCCTTAGAAAATATGAAGAGCTCTACGACACCAAGACAGAAGGCTCCAAAGGTACGTTGCGCCAGGCCGATCGCGAGCGCAGCCTGCAAGCGCTGATGACGACGAACCTTCTAAAGCGCCTTGAAAGCTCAGTAGAGGCATTCCGTCTCACACTTGGCGCGCTTGACCGAAACATCGGCGCGATGCTGGAGGCCATCGACCGGTTCGAGGCGAGTGGCGGCAATGGCAGGATCGAAGACGTCTTCAATGACGTGGACAACTTGGATACCGACGATGACGACCTGTCGGGACTTGGCGAATTCACAATCGGCAAGAAGATCCAAATCGACCTCGCTGATATGGATATCCCGACGTGGAAAGCTGACTTGGGCGGCGACCGTGAGATCATTCAAGGCCTCTTGACCGAGATGAACAAGGTTGGCGTTGGAGAGGATGCTAAGCTCCAGCACCTTATCGACGTCATCACGAAAAAGATGGCGTCGCCTTTGAATCCAGGCAATCGCAAGGTTCTGATCTTTACCGCCTACGCGGATACCGCCGAATATCTTTATCGCCACGTCGCGCCCACCCTCAAAGGCGCGATGGGCTCCGAGACAGGCATCGTCACGGGCTCAGGGAACCCCAAGACGACCTTGAAGCCTCACTATGACTTCCAGTCGGTTCTGACCCTTTTTGCCCCCAGGGCGAAAGAGAAGGCGCTGATCATGCCGGAGGTGCCAGATGAGCTGGATATCTTGATCGGAACAGACTGCATTTCCGAAGGGCAAAACCTTCAGGATTGCGACTACCTGATCAACTACGACATCCACTGGAACCCGGTTCGCATCGTGCAGCGCTTTGGCCGGGTTGACCGGATCGGCTCGCCCAACACCGCCATTCAGCTGGTCAACTACTGGCCCGACATCTCGCTCGACGAGTACATCAACCTCAAGGAACGGGTCGAAAACCGGATGCACATCGTCGACCTCACTGGCACCGGCGAAGACAACGTGCTGACGGCGAAAAGCAGTGACGTCGCCTATCGCAAGGACCAGTTACAGCGCCTGCAGGAAGAAGTGATCGAGCTCGAAGACGTCAAAACCGGCGTTTCCATCACAGACCTGGGCCTGAACGACTTCCGTATGGACCTCCTGAACTACACCAAGGAACATGGCGATCTGGCGGGCCAACCAAAAGGCCTGCACGCCATCGTCCCGTCCAACCCCGCAAAAGGCTTGCAGCCTGGTGTGATCTTCGCTCTGCGCAACATCCACCCTGATGTGAACGTCAACCAGCAGAACCGGCTGCACCCCTACTACCTGATTTACCTCGACAACGACGCGAACGTCATCGCCGACCATACCGAGGTGAAGCGCCTGCTCGACCTGATCCGCTCCAGCAGCAAAGGTCTGGACAAACCGATCAAGGCGCTCTGCGACGCCTTCAACTCCGAAACCCGCGACGGGCGTGAGATGGGCAAGTATTCCGAACTGCTCAGCGACGCGATCAAATCCATGATCGAGGTGAAGGAAGAGCGTGACCTCGACAGCCTCTTTTCCGGTGGCCACACCACCGCGCTGACCCACACCATCGCCGGTCTCGATGACTTTGAACTGCTCGCCTTCATCATCGTGAGGGATCCCGCATGACTGCGCTCTACGACTACCCCAAATCAACGCTCCTGAAGCGCGTCGTGCCCAAGACGCGGATCTATGACCGCGTCCAGGCCACCACAACGCTCAAGGACAAATTCGTCGCCCAAGTTGACCAGATCACATGGCGCGCCAAGCTGGCCCCGGAAACGATCAACCTGCCTGCCACCAAATCCGTGCCAGAGATACAGGTCTTCCGCGTCACGCTGAAATCGAGCGCGGTGCAAGACGACGTGCTTAAAGCCATCGACCGCGCCATCCCCTTTCCGATCCTGTTCGAACTGGAACAGGACGGCCAGATCCAGATCGCCGCCGCCCACAAACGCCCGTCAGAGGCGGACGCGGCCAAATGGGTGCTCTCGGACTATCTGCGCTCGGACTGGCTTCCCATCGACACGCCCCGCAGCCTATTGCCAGTGGCGCTGAACCTTGGCGTGCTTTATGAACAGATCCTGACGGCGCTCATGCCGATTGTGCCGCAAACGGCGGAATCCTTGAGCGCGCGGATGGACCGGACGCACGCCCTCAAAACCAAAGAGCGTGAGATCAGCCAGCTGAAATCCAGGTTGAAACGCGAGACGCAATTCAACATCAAAATGACACTGCACAGTCAACTGCGTGAGGCGCAGGCGGACTTCGAGCATCTGAAAAAGCCGGAATAGGCAGGGGAAGAAATGAGTAACGAGATCGAAAAGCTGAAAATGCACAGCCCTGACCTGACGCAGGACAACATCGCCAATATCCGCGCGCTGTTCCCCAGCTGCGTGACCGAAGCGGCGGGCGAGGATGGCAAGCTGCGACTGGCGGTGGATTTTGACCAGCTGCGCCAAGAGCTGTCCGACAGCATCGTCGAGGGGCCGCAGGAACGCTATCACCTGAACTGGCCGGGCAAGCGCGAAGCGCTGATCACCGCCAACGCCCCCATCGCCAAAACCCTGCGCCCCGCGCGCAACGAAAGCGTGGATTTCGACACCACCCAGAACCTGTTCATCGAAGGTGACAACCTAGAGGCGCTGAAGCTGCTGCAAGAGACCTATCTGGGCAAGGTCAAGATGATCTACATCGACCCGCCGTATAACACCGGGAAGGACTTCGTTTATCGAGACAATTTTGCGGAACAAACCGACGAATACTTCGAGCGTTCGAACCAAACGGACGGTGAAGGAAACCGGCTAGTTTCCAACCCGACTAGCAACGGTAGATTCCATTCCGACTGGCTTTCAATGATCTATCCAAGACTTCGTTTGGCTCGAAATTTTCTGGCAGACGACGGGGTCTTCTTTGCAAGCATCGACGACAATGAACTCTCGAATTTGACCAAGGTCTGCGACGACGTTTTTGGCCATGAGAACCATTTAGCTACTTACACCATCAAAGTGAGATATGAGGGTAAGACGCTCGTCGAGGATATGCTCTTCCAAAAAGTTGTCGAAAATATCGTTGTATACGCCAAGTCACGAGCACACGTTTCGTTGGTTCAACCAACAGAAGACTACAGCTACGACAAATTTGAATGGAACGTCTCTGAAGTTGGCGAACCGCAGACTATCGAACTGGGCGGCAAACGAGTCGACGTATTTGAACCGGGTTCGTTCTCAATAAACAAAGTCGAACCAAGCGCCTCTGCATTGAAAGAAATTTGGGCTACTGGAACAATTCTTGACGGAAACTCTTCTGGCCGTTTTTTTCGAGACTACCTAGGAGGACGTGCTGCAGATGATGGTCTTGGCGTACTCTACAAGGTTTGGGGTATCGGAGACGATCAACTGGACTATCGATATTTCACAGGTCCGAAGAGAGAAGGCGCTACCAAAGGAAAATACTACCAAGGCGTTCCCTCTGGAAAACTAGAGACTGACTCTTTGAAGCAAAAACCAATTGTCACCTATCTCGATCTAGCAGCCGACTTTGGAAACTGCCGCCATGAAGGAGGAATTGATTTCCGTAGCGGCAAGAAACCGCTCCGCCTCTTGAAAGAGTTGGCCTCTATTGTGCCGCTTTCTGATGGCGACACAGTGATGGATTTCTTTGCTGGATCAGGCACAACCGCTCATTTTACGATGGATATCGGGTCAGCAAGCGGCCTGAACCTAAACAGCCTTTCGGTTCAGATTCCAGAGGACGTCCCGGAAGACACCGAAACATATCGGGCCGGCTTCCAAAAAATATCAGATATCACCAAAGAACGCATCCGCCGCGCGGGGCAGAAAATCCTCGAAGGCGAATGTCACCCCGATTGGAACAAGGATGTCGGCTTCCGCGTGCTCAAGATCGACAGCTCCAACATGGCCGATGTGTTCTACACACCAGATCAAACCTCTCAGGCCGATCTGCTGTCCCGCGTGGACAATATCAAACCCGACCGCACGGCCGAGGATTTGCTGTTCCAAGTTCTGCTCGATTGGGGCGTTGACCTGACCCTGCCCATCCGCCGCGAGACGGTTCAGGGCAAAACCGTCTTCTTCGTAGCCGACACCGCCCTGATGGCCTGTTTCGACGATGGTATTTCCGAGGACCTCGTCAAAGAGCTGGCAGGCCACGCCCCCATGCGGATCGTGTTCAAGGACACAGGCTTTGCCGACGACCAGACCAAGATCAACGTGCGCCAGATCTTCAAGGCCATCTCGCCTGAGACCGAAGTGAAGGCGATTTGACCCCATGAAGATCAAGTTCAAGTCGCAACCCTATCAGACAGCGGCGGTCGAGGCCGTGGTCGATTGTTTCGAAGGTCAGCCCAACACGGCGGCGCAAGTCTATCGGATCGACCCCGGTGTCCGCGCGCAGATGCGGGCGGATGAAGACGGCTTCCGCAACGCTGATATTGCCATGCCTGCGAGCCAAGTGCTGGAAAACATCCGCAAGGTGCAGCAGCGCCAGAACCTGCCCCTGTCCGAAAGCCTAAGCACCTTTGTAGATGACAAGGGCAAGCCCAAGAAGGCCAGCTATAAGGCGGGCGCGGCCATCAACCTCGACATCGAGATGGAGACCGGCACGGGCAAGACCTATTGCTATATCAAGTCCATCTTCGAGATGAACAAACGCTATGGCTGGTCCAAGTTCATCATCATGGTGCCGTCAATCGCGATCCGCGAAGGCGTGGCCAAGTCGCTGGAGATGACGGCAGAGCATTTCGTCGAAAGCTACGGCAAAAAGGCGCGGTTCTTCATCTATAACTCCAAGCGGCTGCATGAGTTGGAGAGCTTTTCCTCGGACGCAGGCATCAACGTGATGGTGATCAACGTGCAGGCGTTCAACGCGTCGGGCGCTGACAACCGGCGGATTTACGAAGAGCTGGATGATTTCCAGTCGCGCCGCCCCATCGACGTGATTGCCAAGAACCGACCCATCCTTATCCTCGACGAGCCGCAGAAGATGGAAGGCACGGCAACCCAGAACGCCCTGCCCAAGTTCAACCCGCTGTTCATCCTGCGCTACTCCGCAACCCACAAGACGATCCATAACAAGGTGCATCGCCTGGATGCGGTCGACGCGTTCAGCCAGAAGCTGGTCAAGAAGATCGAAGTGCGCGGCATTCAGGCCAAGGGTCTGACCGGAACGAATGCGTATCTCTATCTGGAAGGCATACAGATCTCCAAAAGCGACCCGGTAGCGCGGGTTGAGATGGAGGTCAAAACCAACTCCGGCATCAAGCGGGTGCTGCGCAAGGTCGAAAAAGGTCGCAACCTGTTCGATCTATCCAAGGGTCTCGATCAGTACCGGGATTTCGTCGTCTCTGACATCGACGCACGCGTGGACGAGGTGCATTTCACCAACGGCGCGGTTTTGCAGGCCGGTGAAGCCAGTGGTGACATCACCGAACGTGACATTCGCCGCATTCAGATCCGCGAGACCATCGCGGCCCATCTGGAGCGTGAAAAGCAGCTGTTCGCCAAGGGCATCAAGGTGCTGTCCCTGTTCTTCATCGACGAGGTGGCAAAGTATCGGGACTACGACGCTGAGGACGAAAAAGGCGAATATGCGCGTGTCTTCGAGGAAGAATACGAAGCACTGAAAGCCGAATACCTCGGCGAGTTGCCCTTGGAGGATGAGGCTTACCGAAAGCACCTGGACAGCATCGACGTCGGTGCGACCCACAACGGCTATTTCTCGATCGACAAGAAGGGCAAGCTGGTTGATCCAAAGGTCAAAGCGCGTGGTGAGTTCGCCGGTTTGACGGATGACGTTTCAGCCTACGATCTGATCCTGAAGGACAAGGAGCGGCTGCTTTCCTTCGAAGAACCGACGCGGTTCATCTTCTCCCACTCCGCGTTGCGCGAGGGCTGGGACAACCCGAACGTCTTTGTGATGTGCATGCTCAAGCACAGCGACAACACCATATCGCGTCGCCAGGAGGTTGGCCGGGGCCTCCGCATTTCGGTCAACAAAAACGGCGATCGTATGGATCACGCGGCAACCGTGCATGACATCAACGTCCTGACCGTGGTGGCCAGCGAAAGCTATAAAGACTTTGTCGGCGGGCTTCAGAAGGAAATCGCTGAAAACCTGTCGGAGCGCCCGCGCCAAGCGAACGCCGAGTACTTCGAAGGCAAGTCGATCACGGTCAATGGCAGTGAAACCACTGTAACCAAGGACATGGCCAAACGCATCGAGCGGTATCTCGTCAAGAACGACTACATCGATGATAATGATGGCATCACTCAAGCGTATCATGACGCGCGTGAGGCGGGCACGCTGGCTGCGTTGCCCGAAGAACTGCTGGACCAACAGGAACAGATCCTGCAACTGGTCGACACCGTGTTCAACGGAAGCCAGCTCGAGAATATGATGGGCGATGGCCGCAAGCCCAAAGCAATCCCGCGAAACAAGAACTTCGAAAAGAAGGAGTTTCAGGAACTTTGGCAGCGCATCAACCGCAAGGCTGTTTATCAGGTCGAATTTGACTCCAATGACCTGGTCAGACGCTGCATCGATGCTTTGGACCGGGATCTCGTTGTCTCGCCTCTGCAATACGTCGTCACCGAAGGCAAACTTTCGGATGAGCTGACTGAGGCTCAGCTTCGCACCGGAGCTGCGTTCAAGCAATCGGCTATACGCAGTGAGGAAAGCAGCTCTGCCCACTCGCTGGTTTCATATGATGTCATCGGCAAACTTGCCGAAGGAGCAGACTTGACGCGTGGGACGATCGGGAAAATTCTGACCGGAATGAGCGCTGCGAAGTTCTCGACGTTCCAGGCCAACCCTGAACAGTTCATCTCTGAGGCCTCACGCATAATCAAAGAGCAGAAGGCCACGACTGTCATCGAGCATCTGACCTATGATGCAACTGCCGACAGATACGACACCGATATTTTCCCCGCGACCCAGAGTGGCACTGATCTGACGCAGGCCGTCGGGAAGTTGCGAAACCACATCTATGACTATGCGGTGGTCGACTCTGGGGTCGAACGCAAATTTGTTGAAGATCTGGATACAAGCGATGAAATCGTCGTCTATTCGAAGCTACCGCAGGGGTTTCTCATCCCTACGCCCGTCGGTGACTACAATCCCGACTGGGCGATAGCTTTCAAAGAGCAATCCGTGCAGCACATCTATTTTGTTGCGGAAACAAAGGGCTCCCAGCCGTCCCTCAAGTTCCGCGAGTTGGAGCGAGAAAAAATCAAGTGCGCCAGAAAGTTTTTCGAGGAGATTGCGAACAGCGTCCCGAATGACCGGGTAAAGTATGATGTTGTGTCAGACTTTTCTGAGCTCATGTCTGCAGTTCGGGGCAACTAGCCGTGCTTGAGGGGTAGCCTTTGATCCACGTTGATTTGAGCGAGATAAAATTTTCTCGCCTTTCGCAAAAGCACCCTGCGAATCCATCAGGCTGCGACGCTTTACAGCGTCACCACAGTTTTTTCATCATGGCCAGAGTTCGAGCGCATAGATTTAGGGAACAGACCAATGAAACTGACCGAAGAAATAGACCTTGAGGCCTTCGCCAAAGCCTTTCTCGAAACCTACCTAGAGAATGGCTACACGACCATGCCGAAACGGGAAATCGACCTACTAGTATTGCGCATGTTGATCGAGCATCGTGAAAGTTGGTCCTGGGAAGAGCCGCCGAGCGCCTTTGCTTTGTCTCAGGAGTTGCGTGCCACAAGAAGCAAAATGCGGTCCATGATGGACGAAATTTCCTTTCGCCACCTCGCGAATGAAGACACGGCCCGAAAACGACTACGCAAGATCATCACGGATCGCGTGCGTGAGGAAGGTGAAGAGCTTTTTGAAAACAATAAGGTCCGCATCCAGATCGAGGATGGATTTCTTCGAGAGTTTGCAAAGGATCTGGTTCAGAAAGATTTTGGGATCGTCGACTCATCTTTTAACAGCTCGATCCTAGTGCTCTCCGGCGACAAGTTCTTGGCAATTGCATTTGAGGTGATGCCGGAATCTGCGCGCGAGAAGATCGAAACGGAGCTTAATGAACACAAAGAAGCATTGCACGCTCAAGACAATCAGAACCTTGTCCGCCTATTCTTTGAGCATGCTGTTAAAGGTGCAGGCAATGAAGTTGGAAAGCAGGCAATTAACCTTGGCGTCACCGCGTTGACTGGCGGCACGGATAAACTTCCTGGGATCGTGAAGTGGTTCATCGACAAAATGAAAAGCGACGATTCTGACTCGGTTTCTGTCGAGGTTTGACAATGGCTGCCCCCATAACACTTCGCGACTATTTGCGTCGACGCGCCGCGTGGGTTTGGAACGAACAGGGTCATGCTTTCAAGCAGGGCTTATCACTTCAGGAAGAGACTCTTACCGAAATGCTTTTGCTTCGCATGGCCCGCGATCATGCCAAACACGGCTTGAGCGTCACGATGTTCAATAAAACCGAGGAAGGCATCAACGGTGCCGACTGGGAATGGATCGTGCGAACGCCGTGGTGCGATCTGGGCCTCCGTGTCCAGGCCAAGAGATTGTATCACGCCAGCAAAGGAACGGATTATGGCGGTCTAGACCCCAAATCGGGGCAATCGGCAAAATTGATTGCCAACGCGGGGACCAGCATCCCGCTCTATGTTTTCTTCAACCACGACCACGGCACTAACTCCAGCCTCCTCAATGGGGGCGGCGAACACCCCTATCGGGGGCGAAGCTATTGGGGGTGCTCGATCGCGTGTGCAAAGAAAGTTGAAGCAGAAAAGAGTAACGCTCTAAGCAAGTTGAAGAAGCACTCAAAGCCCTGGCACCGCCTATTCACACCGTCCGGCAACTGTAACGCTATGGGCGCACTGGGCATTGATTTTGGCGAGGCAGATCGCTCGATGCCAGGGGATAGGCGTCAGATTTTTGAGCGCATCCGCGACCGTACTTTTATGTCGCAGTACATTCTCAAGCATGATCTGGCTGGTGTTGCGATTATAGATTTCTCCGATTTTCGAGGTGAGTGATGTTCCGAGTTGACTTAAGCCAAAACCGTTTGTCCCGCCTGTCCCAAATGCGCTTTTCTGAGTTGAACCTGCGCGAGCGCGACCATCTGCAGGAGTGGCTGGCCAACCAGCCTGACGCCCTCGGTGAAGAATTGCTGATCATTCAGAAAGAGTTCGACGGGTTTGATGAAACCCGAGAACGCCTAGATCTCTTGGCGCTCGACAAGGACGGCAACCTCGTTGTGATCGAGAACAAGCTTGATGACAGCGGGAGAGATGTGACGTGGCAGGCGCTGAAGTACACCGCCTACGTCTCCGGCCTGACCAAGACGCAAATCGTCGACATCTATCAGCAATACCTCGACCGCTATGCGGGCGGCGGCAATGCGGCCGTGCGGATTTGCGAGTTCATGGAAGTTGAAGAGCTCGAAGAGACCGTTCTAAACCCAGGCAATGACCAAAGGATGATATTCATCGCAGCGAATTTTCGTCGCGAGGTCACGGCAACAGTCCTGTGGCTCCTCAGCCGCGGAATTCGCGCACAGTGCTTTAAGGTGACTCCGTATTCGTTTGGCGACGAGCTGATGGTCGACATTCAACAGATCATACCCACGCCTGAGGCGGCGGACTTCATGATCGGGATGTCGAGCAAAGAAAACGAAGAGAAAGCCGTCCAGGACACGCAGAAAAAGCGACACAAACTGCGCTTGGACTTCTGGGAAGCGGCCCTTGAACAGCTGCGTGTCGACGGCGTTACACTTTACCAGAATATCAGCCCGACCAAGGATCATTGGCTCAGCGCAGGATCTGGGACCCGGTCTTGCCCCTATCAGATGATCTTCTCGAGAGATGAAGCGCGGGTCGAGATAAGCTTGCAGCGCTCTGAAACCGCAGAGAACAAATGGTTGTTCGATCAGCTCTATGGCCAGAAAGATGCCATCGAAACAGCTTTTGGGGCCGAACTCGATTGGCGGCGCATGGACGATAAGAAGGCAAGCCGCATCGTCTACGCTCAACCTTTTGACGGCTTCAACAGAGAAGCGTGGCCCGAGATGATTGGTTGGCTTGCGGCTCATATCCAAAAACTGGAAACGGCTTTCAGCGAACCGCTTACGCGCCTGAACCGGCAGGTCCGCTCTCAAGACGAAGCAACCTAGCTGGCAACCTTGTTTTCGCCGATGAAGGCCAGGGCGGAGAACCCGCCCTGGAACTGAGGTCACTCGGTGACTGGATCTTCATCGCGGCGCGGAAAGGCGACCATTTCGACGTCGGGAAACATGCTGTGTTTGACGTTGATCGAGGTAATGTTGCCGCTGTCGTCGGTGTTGACGAAGAGGACGCCGCAGCGGTCCCAGAAGTTCTTGCCGTCTTTTTCGCCGGATTTGACGTTCAGTTTCAGAGTTTGAGTAGCCATTTTTGATCCTCACTTTGAGTGTTTCGATGAACATGACCAAAGCTGGCACCCAGGGGCTGTCAGCGAGAAACTTGCCTCGCGAGGAATGCGCTGGCGCAGGGGAATTTTCTTGTTGAAGCGGGGCTTGCCCCGCGTCCGGCACGGCTGCCCGCTTATGTTCAGCAATCAGAAACACAGCGTTGAGGGTCTGAGTTCGGCACTCCAAAATCGACCTGCCACGTCATCACGCATCGGAATGGCCAAGGACCTCAAAATCTCGCTGCAGCCAAACGGCTTTCGGTCAATCTAATTCAACAGCGGCCCCAGCTCACGCACGCGCCAGATCCGCTTCCTCGTGCTCGAAGGCTGTTGCCATCTCCCTGATCTCTCGCTCCGGAGCCCCCAAGGCACGGGCAACATCACGCCAAGCAATAGTCGCTTCGGCCACCTCGGCAATGATGCGATCTGCCTCGCCGCGTTCGAGAAGATAGGAGTCATGTTGCACGCGGTGCAGGGCGATACTGGCATCCGGGTTGTCATCGTCGACATAGCTCTTTAGCACACGCGGTTGGTTCGGCACAGGGTTGATGTCGTAGGCTGGTGAGAGATGCCATCCGCCACGCCCACGCAGAAACCCGTGATTGCGCATATGGTCATCGAGGTTCGTCACGAGAATGGAAAAGGCAACCCGCCGGTAGAGTTCCTCGCGGTCTTGGTCGGGCGTTACGCTTTCTGAAGTGATGATATCGGCTAGGTCCAAATAGCTGTAGCTTTCGCCATCCTTGCCGCCCAGCATCGCCATAGCTGAGATGAACGGGATCCTGCCGTCCTCGTTCCGGTCAAACCGATGGGACAGGAAAACAGGCTTGTCGCCAGCCATCTCAAGCGTGTGATCCGAGACCGTAATTCCAGCGCGCCTTGCCAGCTCCAGCGCTATGGCCTCCCAGCGTTCCACGCAATAGGTGTCGGTCTCTTTCGGGAACTTGGCGACGGACAGACGGCCGTGTTGGTCAAGGATGCTGGCCTTCGGCCGTGCGCCACCCAGAGAACTTCCCGGTGCAAACAGCATCTTGAGGTCCTCAGCAGTCTCCTCCCCGCGCAGAACGCGCTGAGACGCATGAAGCAAATCCCCGAGGCTCACGAGCGCAGGCACGCCAATGCCCTCGCGCGCTTGAAACACTCCTTCAACCCTGAAGCGCAGCGCACCCAAACGGGTCTCGTCATTCACGCCAAGCAGGTAGTCGGTTTCTTGCAGCACTCTCGGACGTCGCCCCTCGGCCTCTGCCATGCGACCCTCAAAACGCCGCATGACCGTTCTGCCCCAGGTATCAGGGGCAGAATCCCCAAGCGGTGCAAGCATGTCCTGCCCTGCCTCAGGCACGAATTGCCCTCTGACGAGAGGCATGTCCGGCGAAAGCCCAAAGGCATTTTCGTCGGCAAGCCAGCCGTCATGATAGGTAAAGGACACCCGCTCTCGGCCGCGCCCCGCTGTGCGGTGGAGCGTGCCGACCCGTTTCAGCCCCTTCCAGTCGATCCAGACCTCAACCATTTTTCAGTCTCGCACGCTGCGGGAGGTCATCCAGGGCCATCTGCTCGCCAACCGGATCGTCGATATCCCCCCAACCTTTCAGAAGGCCGAGCGCCTGCAACACGGCCACGTAAGTGCCGATCTTGACTGCGGGGTTGCCGCTTTCGATCTTGGCGATGGTCTGCCGCGTTGTGCCAGCACGCTGCGCAACAATCTCAGCGGTCAGTTTGCGGCGCAGTCGTGCAACACGAATGTTTTCCCCAAGTGCCACGAGCTCCTTACGCGCCGCCCTGGGCATTTTGATCGGAACAGCCATAATGATATCTCCAAGTGACACTAAGCACAAATATGTTACGCTGAGAAAACATTAATGTCAAATTTCATCGCTTAACCTGACGATCCAACACCCCAGCTCGCACCAAGGTTTATGTTATCTCTACATAACATCGAGAGAATTAAGGTTACCAGTACGAAACATGGCCTCGTTGCCTCACCGCACTCATACAACTCGTCTGCTCGAACGAAACCATTGCGTTGCCTTCCTTCGAAAGTCATGCCTGCAGCCCCGCCGCGCGCACCTGCTCGGGCGTCACCAGTTTTGACGCAATCAAATCTTCGATCTGCCGGTTGGTGATGTGGCGGCACAGGGGATGGCGCTCATGGATCCACTCGGCGAGGCTGGCGCGTCCTTTGGCTTCGGACTCTCGCGCTTTCTCACGATCCGCTTGTATCTGGGCCAGTCCCTTCTCCCATCGGCGCATCTTGAACCAGTTGTCTGAGAAGCAGACCTTGCTGCGTGTGTAGCCTTCGCTTTCCTTGGCATAGGCTTTGACCGCCAGCAGAAGGTCATCGGGCTCCACACCGGCTTTCAATGATGCAGCGATCAAGCGCAGAGTAGTTCGTTTGTCTCGGATCCTGTCTTCGGGATAGGCCGCCAAGATCTTCTCAGATTCAAGATCGTCAACCTCCTCCGCCGCCTCGCGCCTGCGCGTAGGTGGTTTATGGATGGTTTTAGGATGGTTTGGGGTCCACCGTGAACCCCGTACCCCGTTCACCGTGGACCCCGTACCGGGTTCAGGCTGGACGGGGTTCACAGTGACCCCCGTGTCGATGTCGGGCTCAGCCGTGGGCTCGAGCGCGGCCACGCGCTCAAGAACGATGCGGTAAATGACGGTGTAGCCATTCTTGCAGTGCCGCCGCCCCGTCTCGATCAGAATGCCTTCGCGCAGGAAGTCGATGATGGTGCGCTTGACCGTGCTCTCGCTGAGCTCTGTGTGGCGCTGGATCGTCCCTTTGGAACACCAGATGCCAGAGCCGTCATCGCTCGCCTTGTCGGCCAAGAACATGATGATCTGCTTGCGCGCGGCGCTGCCAAAGCGACGCTCGGCGCATTCATTTGCGATGCGCCAGCTCATGATCTCACCGCCATTTGGGTTGAGGTCAGACCGGAAATGCCATATGTTTGGAGACGGAAATATTCTTCTATGCCGTTGAGGTGGGTGGCCGCCCCCTCAGCGGTTTTTCTTTGCCTTTTCGCCAGAGCAAGAGCCTGTGAAAAACCGTTTACTTGGGCCTCGTAACCTATTGAAAAGTGACCCTGAACGAAACAAGTACGTTTACAATCTTGCCCTTTTAAATCAACGAAATTTTCCGGATTGCAAATCCGTGTACACCGGTTCGATTCCGGTACTCGCCTCCATTTTATTCTAAATCATTGACTTAGCCCTGTGGTGCTCGGGTGTGACACAAAGTGGGACACACCTACAATGATGCAGTCATCCTACCTAAGCCTTTCAAGACATGGTGTTTATTATTTCCGGTGGCCTATCCCTCCGTCTTATGAGCAAAAGCGAACATCTGTAAGAATATCGCTACGAACTCGCTGCCCGCATAGGGCTGGTGATCTGGCACGCTTTCTTGCATCTTGATGGCCTGTCCTACGACCGGTTGGAAGCCATGGATGGCGTAGTTCGGTTGCACGCCACCCGAAACGGCCAGCCGGTGACAGTGGATGCAGAAAAACTGATGCTGGCGACAGGGCGCGTCCCGAACACCGGATCCCTCGCGCTTGATGTCGCAGGGATTGCGACGGACGAAAGAGGCGGAGTAATCGTCGATCCTGCGATGAACAGTTCCCGCGAGGGTGTATATGCCGCTGGTGACGTAACCGGCAATGACCAGTTCGTCTATATGGCTGCCTATGGCGCAAAGCTGGCGGCAAAGAATGCCATGAACGGAAACTCGCTGAGCTATGACAATAGCGTCATGCCTTCTGTGGTCTTTTCAGATCCTCAAGTCGCCAGCGTCGGTGCAACTGAAGCGCAGGCTGCTGCTCAGGGCCATGACGTCATCACATCCGTATTGGGCCTGGAGCACGTCCCACGCGCGCTTGCGGCCCGCGATACGCGCGGCCTGATCAAGCTGGTGGCGGACAAACAAAGCAAGAAACTGCTTGGTGCCCATATCATCGCGCCCGAAGGATCAGACACAATCCAGACCGCTGCGATGGCTCTGAAAATGGGTATGACCTACGACGACTTGGGTGACATGATCTTTCCATACCTCACGACGGTCGAGGGCCTGAAACTGGCCGCGCAGACATTTGAGAAAGACGTTGGCAAGCTGTCCTGCTGCGCGGGCTGACAGCCGCTTTTGCTCGCAGCTCTGGTCTTGTTCGGGCAACCGCAAAAGACCCTTGGGCAAGTCGTGTGCTGCGGGCTTTCACATTTCCGGATCGTCTGTTGTCCGGGTCGTGTTTCAACCCCTTCCGTTTGCTCTGCTTCGACCATGTGAGGACTGCACCTCTCATGCCAGGTTCGGGGGCTGCCTCATGCGAATTGGCAAACGCCTCTATCTGACAGGTTCGTCAAACAAGGTCTTTACCATTACTCAAACCGCTATTCCTTGAGAAATATAATGTCCCCAGGCGATCGAAAAACGAAACTTCATGACAAGCAGGGAAGGATGAACTAGGAATCTAACAAAGAAAAAGTTCTGGACGTATTGTGGAACACATTGCCTTTACCTTCGAGATGGGGGTCGTTTGCACCCTTCTGGCTTTCACCGTTTTCTTGTTCGTTTCCGAGATCATCAGGATCGACCTTTCCGCCATATTGGTTCTGGTTCTCATAGGTTTGCTCAGCTACGCGCCCGGGCTGGGAAATCTGGCGGATGTCACCCTTCTGTTCGACGGCTTCGCATCCAATGCCGTCATCTCGATCATAGCGGTCATGATCGTCGGGGCTGGTCTGGACAAGACGGGGATCATGAACAAGGTGGCTGCCGTCATCCTCAAATACGGCGGCAAATCGGAAGGCAGGGTCGTTCCCATCATCTCCGGAACCGTTGGCGTCATTTCCTCGTTCATGCAGAATGTCGGCGCCGCTGCTCTGTTTCTTCCCGTTGTCAGCCGAATATCTTCACGGTCAGGTATACCGCTGTCGCGCCTGCTGATGCCGATGGGATTCTGCGCCATTCTGGGCGGCACAATGACAATGGTCGGGTCGTCTCCTCTTATCCTGCTGAACGATCTGATCCTGACGGCAAATGACAGTCTGCCGACCTCTCAGAAAATGGAGCCCTTCGGCCTGTTTTCGGTCACGCCGATCGGTGCGGTTCTGATCCTGACCGGAATTGGTTACTTTCTGCTGTTGGGACGCTGGGTTTTGCCCGAGGCTGAAGAGCCTGACAATACGGGTACCGGACAAGGGACACAGGAATACCTGCAAAGGGTCTATGGCCTCAAAGCCGATGTGTTCGAAGTCGTGGTGCCCGAGGACAGCCCCCTGGTCGGCAAGATTCTGGCCGACATCAACCACGAAAACCACCTGTACATCATTTCCACCTTCTATCGCGGCAAAACCTCGATGGTTCAGGTTTTGACAGCGGAAATTGCAGCGCCGTGTCGGCTGGCCATCGTCGGCCGCCGTTGGGAGGTCGAGAAATTCGCCGAGAAATACGGGCTGACCGTTCTTCCCGACTTGGACGTTTTCGTCGAAGAGTTCGCCCCAACCAATGCAGGCGTGGCCGAGGTGGTCATCACGCCCGACAGCAAGCTGATCGGCAAATGCCCCCGCGAGCTTTTGTTTCGCAAGACCTACGGGATGTCGCTGCTGGCCATTCACCGCGGCGAAGAGACGCTGAGCCATGTCGAGACCGAGGATCACGAATCCACTCAGATCGGGCTCGAAAAGTTTCAGGCGGGCGACATGCTCGTGGCGCATACCAGATGGGACAACCTGATGCGGATCAAACGAGATCCGGATTTCGTCGTTGTGACAACGGACTTTCCACAGGACGAGCTGAGGCCGCAAAAAGTCGGCTGGGCCCTGGCATTTTTCGCCATTTCGCTGTCGTTGATCCTGTTCACGGATGTCCGGCTTTCACTCTGCCTTCTTACCGGAGCGGTGGGCATGATGTTGACTCGTGTGCTCAGCGTGGATGAGGCATACCGCGCGGTCGGCTGGAACACCGTTTTCCTGCTCGCCTGCCTCATACCGTTGGGACAAGCCGTACAGAACACAGGCACCGCTGCGTGGATCGCCCAGCAGATCATGATAATTCTGGACGGCTGGCCGCTATGGTCGCTGCAAACCGGCATCGCCATTCTGGCGACGGCCTTTTCTTTGGTCATGTCAAATGTGGGGGCCACGGTTCTGCTGGTGCCTCTGGCGGTATCGATTGCGATAGCGGCTGGCGGGAATCCGGCCGTCTTTGCCCTGACCGTCGCCATTTCCACATCGAACAGCTTCATCATCCCAACCCATCAGGTAAACGCCTTGATCATGGGGCCGGCAGGATACAAGGTGATGGATTTCGTGCGGTCCGGAGGGATCATGACTGTGCTGTTTCTGGTCGTCTCGCTGCTCATGATCAACGTCATTTATTAGCGCGAGAGGATCCGGGGTATTCGGTGTTCTTTTCCCATCATCGGGACAGGTTCCCTTGAGCCACCCGCTCACCACAGTGTACGACCCTGGCAGAGATACCGTTGGTCTCTGGGCCCATCTCAGGCTGAACCCCGCACGACATGCCGCCCATCGACGCCCACAGGTCGCTTTCTACTCCTCTGCATCATTGTTGCGCGCGACTCGCTTGACAAGCAGGCCAGCGGTGCCGCATGTCCCTTTCGTTGGTGTCGGTGACAGCCGATGAAAAGGGAATGCGTCAACGGTCATGCCGCCAAACGCAGCCGCCCCCGCGACCGTGAACGGAGAGGATGCCCAATGCCACTGGCCCGAAAGCCGGGAAGGCGGGACATCCGACAGAGGCCCGCCTCTGGCATCCGCAAGCCGGGAGACCTGCCAACAACCGAAGTTGAAACCGGGCGGGGTGTTCCGGTGTCGGGTCCATGACCAATCGTGGCCCGCATGAAACCCCGTCCCCCGCGAAGAGGATTTGGGGGGATGAGAGACATGACCGAGACCGCACCAGTCGAGTTGCTGGTCTGTACCACCTGCCGTCGCGGCCTGCCTGTCGAAGATGACGCGCAACGCCCGGGCGCTTTATTGCACAAGGCCCTGGAACAGGCGGACCTGCCCGACGGTGTCACCCTGAAAGCCGTTGAATGCCTGTCAAACTGCGATCAAGGCTGTTCGATCGTATTGCGCGGCGGGCCGGGCCGCTGGACCTTCGTGTACGAAAACCTGAGCGAAACAGATCATGTCGACGTCATTGTCGACGGTGCGACCAAGTATCTGGCCACTGAAGATGGTTTGGTGAAATGGCGCGAACGCCCCGAACATTTTCGCAAGAACTGTGCCTCGCGCATTCCCCCGATTGGAGCCTGACATGTCGAACCTCGAAAAACTCCCCGTCACAGTGATCACCGGCTTTCTTGGCTCGGGCAAAACCACTTTGGTGCGTCACCTGATGCAGAACCCGCAGGGCAAGCGCCTTGCTGTCGTGGTCAACGAGTTCGGCGATGTAGGCGTCGATGGCGACATCCTGAAATCCTGCGCCATCCCGGATTGCCCGGCGGAAAACATCATGGAACTGGCCAATGGCTGCATCTGCTGCACCGTGGCCGATGATTTCATTCCCACCATCGAGGCTCTGATGGCGCTGGACCCGCGCCCGGATCACATCCTGATCGAAACCTCGGGACTGGCGCTTCCCAAACCATTGCTCAAGGCGTTCGACTGGCCCGATATCCGTTCCAGGATCACCGTGGACGGCGTGATTGCCCTGGCCGATGCCGAGGCCGTGGCCGCCGGTCGTTTCGCGCCCAATGTCGAAGCGGTGGACGCCCAGCGCATGGCCGATGACTCGATCGACCACGAAACGCCCCTGTCCGAGGTGTTCGAGGATCAGATCTCGTGCGCCGACATCATCCTGCTGACCAAGCCCGACCTCGCCGGCCCCGAAGGCGTGGCGAAGGCGCGCGAGATCATCGCAGCCGAGGCGCCGCGCCCCCTGCCCGTGGTCGAAGTGGCCGAAGGTGCCGTGGACGTTCGCGTCGTGTTGGGTCTGGAAGCCGCCGCCGAGGATGACATGGACGCCCGACCCTCGCATCACGACGGCCACCATGATCACGAGCATGACGATTTCGAAAGCATCATCGTCGAGTTGCCCGAGCAAGCCGATCCGACCCAACTGGTGGCCAATATCGAGCGTCTGGCGAACGAGCTGAACATCCTGCGGGTCAAAGGGTATGCTGCCGTTCAGGGCAAACCCATGCGCCTGCTGGTTCAGGCGGTCGGTGCGCGGGTACGGCACCAGTATGACCGTCCGTGGGAACCCGGCGAAGAACGCCGTTCGCGTCTGGTCGTCATCGCCGAGCATGACGATATCAAAGAGGCGGAAATCCGCGAAATCCTCGTGGGTGTGCGTGAGGCTGCCGAGTAAGACCCATGCACGTCGTCTTCCGCGAAAGTCACGGGCTCGAGGAAACCGAGACCCCGACCGATCTGGGCCAGAGCCCGGCGGATCTGGTGGTGCTGTCCTTTTCGGACAGCGACCTGGGTGCTTTCGCGGCGGGCTGGCATCGTGGTGGCGGGCCCGAGGGGCGGATGCCCTCGTTGCGGCTGGCCAACCTGACGGCGCTGAAACACCCCCTGTCGGTCGATACCTATGTCGAACAGACGTTGGAGGGCGCCAAGGGCATTCTGATCCGTCTGATCGGCGGGGTTCCCTACTGGTCCTACGGGTTGCAGCAGGTGCTGGCGCTGGCACAGGCCAAAGGCATCGCGCTGGCGGTGCTGCCCGCCGACGGGCGCGAGGACACGCGGCTGGACGACTATTCCACCCTGCCCGTTTCCACCCTGCGGCGGCTGGCGCATCTGTGCGATACCGGCGGCGAGGTCGCGGCACAGGCGGCGCTGGCGCAGATGGCGCTGGCGGCGGGGCTTTATGCCGGGCCGGTGATGGGCGCCAAGACCTTGCCCGAATGTGGCGCGTGGTGTCCGGATCGCGGCGTAATCCCGGTGGAAACCGCGTTCGAAGGTAACGCCAAACGCATCCTCGTCACCTTCTACCGCGCTTACCTGACCTCGGCGGACACCGCCCCGATCGCGGCCCTGATCCGCAGCCTGCGCGCCCGTGGGTTCGAGGCGGTGGGCCTGTTTGCCCCGTCGCTCAAGGCGCCTGTAGCCGCCGACTGGTTGCGGGACCAGGTTGTTGCGCTGAACCCATCCGCCATTGTCAATGCCACTTCATTTTCGGGCAAAGGCGCGTCGGGAACATCGCCTCTGGACGCGGCAGGAGTGCCGGTGTTTCAGGTCGCCCTCGCCACCTCGCGCCGCAAAGCCTGGGCCGAGGCGGAACGCGGGCTGTCCCCCGCCGATCTGGCCATGCATGTGGTACTGCCCGAGGTCGATGGGCGGATTTCGGCGGGAATCGCGTCTTTCAAGGAACCAGGCAAACGTGATCCGCATCTGGAATACGCGCGCTTTGCACATCGGCCCGAACCGGACCGGATCGAAGCGATCGTCGACCGTGTATCGGGCTGGCTTGCACTGAACGACAAACCCAAGGCAGATCAGATTCCCGCGCTGGTCCTGTCCACCTATCCCGGCAAAGACTGGCAGATGGCCCATGCGGTTGGCCTTGACGCGCTGGCCTCGGCCGAGGCGATGCTGTCCGATCTTGACGAAGAAGGCTATGACATCGCGACTGGCGAACCGATTGCCGACATTCTTCTGGACGCCCGGATTTCGTTGTCGCTCGGGGATTATCTGGATGCGCTCGCGGAATTGCCCGAAACCCTGCGCACCGATCTGCACACCGTATGGGGCGCGCCCCAAGATGATCCGGCCTGTGCCGATGGGGCCTTCCATTTCACCGCAATGCGACGCGGCAAGGCGCTGGTCGCGCTGCAACCCGAACGCGGCACGCCCGAGCTGCGGGATGACGACTATCATGACCTCTCGCGCACCCCGCGCCACGGGTATGTCGCCTTCTATTTGTGGCTGCGCAAAGGGTTGGGTGCGGATGCGCTGATCCATATCGGCGCACATGGAACGCTGGAATGGTTGCCCGGAAAATCGGTCGCCTTGTCTGCCGCTTGCTGGCCCGAGGCGCTGATCGGCGATCTGCCGGTGATATACCCGTTTATCGTGAACGACCCGGGCGAGGCCGCGCAAGCCAAGCGCCGGATCGGAGCCGTCACGCTGGGCCACATCCCACCGCCGATGAAGGACAGCGGCACGCCGGATCGGATGGTGCGGCTTGAATCGCTGCTGGATGAGTTTTCCAACGCCGACGGGCTTGACCCCAAACGCCGTGACCGCTTGCAGGAAGATATCCGTGGTGAAGCGCAGGCCATTGGCTTGGAAAGCGATCTCGGCCTTGATCAGGCAACCTGCACCGCCGAAGCGATCACCCGCATCGACCGCTTTGTCTGTGACATCAAGGAAAGCCAGTTTGGCGACGGGCTGCACATCTTCGGGCGCGTGCCCGAGGTGACGGGCAATTTCGATCCGGCCCCGTCAGCCCATGCGGAACGCGACGCGCTGATCAAAGCGCTCGAAGGCAAACGGATCGATGCCGGGCCTTCGGGTTCACCCTATCGTGGTCGGTCAGATGTTCTGCCCACCGGGCGGAACCTTTACACCACCGATCCGCGGTCGGTCCCGACCCGTGCGGCCTATGCCCAAGGCGTGAAACTGGCCGAGGAACTGGTGCGACGCCATCTTCAGGAAGAAGGCGATTACCCAAAAGGGCTGATCGTCGATCTGTGGGGGTCAGCCACCATGCGCACGGCCGGCGAGGAATTTGCCATGGCCTTGCACCTGCTGGGCGTCAAACCCGTATGGGACAAAGGGTCCGAGCGGGTTTCCGGCATCGAGGTTCTGCCGATCACTGACCTGAGCCGCCCGCGCCTGGACGTGACCTTGCGGGTCTCGGGCCTGTTCCGGGATGTATTCCCGACGCTGTCCGCTTTGTTTGGCCAAGCGGTTCGCGCATTGGCCGCGCGCGATGAAGCGACGGACTGGAACCCCTATGCCGGGCAGGAGCCGGCAGCGCGTGTCTATGGACCTGCGCCCGGAAGCTATGGCGTCAACATGACCGAGCTTTCCGAGGTGTATACCGACGAGGCCCGTGCACAGGCCGGTGAGGCGTGGCTTGAGGCCAGTTCCTTTGCATTGGAAGGCGAACACATCGCGCAGGACAAGGACGGCATCACCCAACGCGTTGCAAATGCAGACAGTTTTGTCCACTTGCAGGACCTGACCGAAACCGATCTTCTTCTGGCCAACGATTATGCCACACACGAGGCGGGTTTTGCCGCCGCCAAGAAGATCGCCGGCGGAACCGCGCAGCTTTACCATCTGGACAACACCAACCCCGAAAATCCGCGTGCCCGTACTTTGCGCGAAGAAATCAGCCGTGTCGTCCACGCCCGGGCCGCAAATCCCAACTGGATCGCCGGGATGCAACGCCATGGTTTCCGGGGGGCGGCTGAAATCGCGGCAACGCTGGATCATATGGCCTCATTCGCGCATCTGTCCGGCACGGTCGCACCGCATCTTTTTGACCTCTACCATGATGCCACGCTGGGCAACGAAGAGGTGGACGCGTTCCTGCAAGAGGCCAATCCCAAAGCTCATCAAGCCATGCAGGACCGGTTCCGCGCGCTGCTTGAGGCCGGGCTTTGGAACACGCGCCGGAATTCCATCCGGGCTGATCTGGAGGGATTGAGATGAGTGCTCCGATTGTTCAGGGCTGGTGCCCGGGCGCCCATCGTCCGATGATGTCCGGTGACGGTCTGGTCGTCAGGGTCAGGCCCCGGCTGGCGCGTCTGGACGCCGATCAGGCTCTGGGACTGTGCGATCTGGCGGACCGTTTTGGCAACGGCTCGATCGATTTGACCAATCGCGCCAACCTGCAATTGCGGGGCGTGGAAGAGGAAGACCACCAGCCCCTGCTCAAAGAGCTTGCCGCGCTGAACCTGCTGGATGCGGAACCCGGTATCGAGATACGCCGGAATATTCTGGTTACACCGCTCTATCAGGCGGGCGATTTGACCGCTCGACTGACCCGTGACCTGATCGACCGGCTTGCGGAGCTGCCGGCCCTGCCCGCAAAATTCGGCTTTGCCATCGACACGGGCCCCGAACGTCTGCTGGCGTCGGATTCGGCGGATATTCGTCTGGAAGCCGGTGCGGACGGCCTGATCCTGCGCGCTGACGGGTGCGAAACCGGGCGGAGCGTGACCGAGACCGACGCCATTGACCACGCGATCGCGTTGGCAATGTGGTTTGCTGAAACCTACACGCCCGAGAGGCGCCGCATGGCGCGTGTCATCGACTCCCTTCCACAGGAATGGCAAGGCTGTGCGCCCGGATCAGTTGGCGCAAGGCTTCAACCCGGCCCCTGCGAACTGGGTGCTCTGTACGGCGCGGCTTTTGGGTCGCTGCCGGCGCGCAAGCTGTATGATCTGATCGAAGATAGCGGTGCTTGCGCCCTGCGCGTCACCCCGTGGCGGCTGATCCTGCTGGAAGGCGGGGCGGCGATACCTGCCCCGGCCTTTGTCGAAGATGGAACCGATCCGTTGATGACCACCGACGCCTGCCCCGGCGCGCCGTTCTGCCCGCAGGCGCAGGCAGAGACGCGCGACATCGCCCGGGCGTTGGCTTCGCGGGTTTCCGGACGCCTCCATGTTTCAGGCTGTAGCAAGGGATGCGCTCGCATGGGTACTGCGGACATCACATTGGTAGGCGATAACGGACGATTTGATCTTGTCAAACAGGGCCGCGCGGGGGATGAGCCCTGCCAGCGCGGGCTTGACCCCCAAACACTCATGACCATGGACTTCACCTGATGCCCTATACATACGAAACCGATGGCGCAGCGATCTACAAGGAAAGCTTTGCCACCATCCGGTCCGAGGCTGATCTGGCCCGGTTTGATGCCGATGAAGAGCAGGTTGCCGTTCGCATGATCCACGCCGCGGGTATGGTCGGGCTGGAAGAGTTCGTGCATTTCTCGCCCGGCTTCGTGCAAACGGCCCGCGCTGCTTTGGAAAACGGTGCACCGATCCTGTGCGATGCGCGCATGGTCAGCGAAGGCGTCACCCGCTTCCGCCTGCCCGCCGACAACCAGGTGATCTGTACCCTGCACGATGAACGCGTACGCCCGCTGGCCGCCGAGATGAGCAACACCCGTTCCGCCGCTGCGCTGGAGCTGTGGCGGCCGCATCTGGAGGGCGCGCTGGTCGCCATCGGCAATGCGCCCACCGCACTGTTCCATTTGCTGAACATGCTGGAAGACCCGGATTGCCCGCGCCCTGCCGCGATCATCGGCTGCCCGGTTGGCTTTGTCGGTGCGGTGGAATCCAAGGATGCGCTGTGGCAGGCGCAACCGGTGCCGTCCTGCATCGTCAAAGGTCGTCTGGGCGGCAGCGCCATCACGGTGGCGGCCGTCAACGCCATCGCAAGCCGGGCGGAATGAAGATGGGCACCATATACGGTGTGGGCCTTGGCCCCGGCGACCCGGATTTGATGAGCGTCCGGGCTGATCGCCTGCTGCGCAATGCAAAGCATGTGGCGTTCTTCCGCAAACCCGGTCGCAGCGGCCAGGCCCGCAAGATCGTCAACGGGATGATCCCCGAAGGTGCGATCGAGTTCCCTATGGAATATCCCGTGACCACCGAGATCCCGGTCACAGATCCGCGCTACAACGAATTGCTGGCGGCGTTCTACGAAGACTGCACCAAGCATCTCAGGGCCCTGTCCGAACAGGGTGAGGACGTGGTTGTTCTGTGCGAGGGTGATCCGTTCTTCTATGGCTCGTTCATGCATCTTTACAGTCGCCTGCGCGAAGACGCGCCGGTCGAAGTTGTACCCGCCATTACCGGCATGTCCGGCGCCTGGACAGCGACAGGAGACCCGATCACCTGGGGTGATGACGTTCTGACCGTGCTGGTTGGCACTCTGCCCGAAGACACGCTGGCTGAACGCATGGCTCAAACCGATGCACTGGTCGTGATGAAAATCGGGCGCAACATCGACAAGGTGAAACGCGCCCTGAAGACCGCTGGCCTGTATGACCGGGCATGGATCGTGGAATATGCGCAGATGCCAAACCAGACGGTGACCAAGCTGTCTGAAGCCTGCGAGAAGATTACCCCGTATTTCTCGATCATCGTCGTGCACGGTCAGGGGCGGCGACCATGAGCGGCTGGGTCAAAATTGCCGGTCTTGGGCCGGGTGACGAGGCGCTTGTAACGCCGGAAGTAACGGCCGCGCTAGCCGAAGCCACCGATGTTGTGGGCTATATCCCATATGTGGCGCGTATTGCCGAGCGCCCGGGCCTTACGCTGCATGCCAGTGACAACCGGGTCGAAATCGACCGTTCGCAACACGCGTTGCAAATGGCCGCAGAAGGCAAACGCGTGGTCGTTGTGTCCTCGGGTGATCCAGGCGTGTTTGCCATGGCGGCAGCCGTCTTCGAAGCGCTGGAATACGGCCCCGTGGAATGGCGCGATCTTCAGATCGATGTGCTGCCGGGGATCACGGCGATGTTGGCTGCATCCGCGCGCGCGGGCGCCCCGATGGGGCATGATTTCTGCGCCATCAACCTCAGCGACAACCTCAAACCATGGTCATTGATCGAGAAACGCCTGCGCCTTGCTGCACAGGCGGATTTCTCGATGGCCTTTTACAATCCACGCTCGAAGTCCCGCCCGGAAGGCTTTGTAAAGACGCTGGAAATCCTGCGTGAAGAGTGTGAGCCCGAACGTCTGATCCTGTTCGCCCGCGCCGTATCGCGGGCCGATGAAGAGATGCGTATTTCGACACTGGCCGAAGCCACGCCCGACATGGCGGATATGCAGACCGTGGTGATCGTGGGGTCATCCCGCACCCGTGTGATCGAACGCAACGGCGCACCGATCGTCTACACGCCGCGCTTCACCCCTGATAAGGATCAGGGATGAAGCAGCCAGTCCAGAACCTGTGCGACCCGCGAAAGCTCGGTCCGCTTCGGCAGAACCGGGCGGTCGATCATCAGCACGGGCAGGCCCAGCGCCCGCGCCGCGTCCAGCTTGGCGCGCGCGCCCGTTCCGCCTGCGTTCTTGGATACGACCAACTGCGTGCCGTGGCGCTGCATCAGCGCCCGGTCGTCAGCTTCGGTAAACGGCCCTCGGGCAACGACAACCTCTGCGTTCGGCAAGGGCACAGTGTCGGGGTCATCCACCAGACGCAGCAGGTAGCGGTGCTGGGGCTGGGCGGCAAAGTCTTCAAGGTGCATACGGCCAACGGCGAGGAAAACGTGCCGGGCTTCGCCGGACAACGCGTCGACAGCCGCTGCAAGGTCCGGGACGCGATACCAGTTGTCGCCGAGCTGCGGTGTCCACGCCGCGCGTGTCAACGCGGCCAATGGCGTCCGCGTCGCGGTGCATGCTTCAATCGCGTTCCGGCTCATCCGGGCCGCAAATGGATGGGTCGCGTCCACGACATGGGTGATGGCGTTCTCATGGATATAGGCGGCCAGACCTTCCGGACCGCCGAAACCGCCAACCCTTACCGGCAAGGGCTGCGGACGCGGGTTTTCGACCCGTCCAGCGTAGGAATACACAGCCGCAATCCCTTGTTCCGAAACAGCTTTGGCCAGCGCATTGGCCTCGGTCGTGCCGCCAAGGATCAGGAGGTTTGTCATGTCTGAATCTCCGTGGCTGACCGTTCTTGGATTGGGCGAAGGTGGGTTTGATGGCCTGTCGCCATCCGGCCGTCAAGTGCTGGACCGGGCCGAAGTGATCATGGGGCCGCCCCGTCACCTGTCGTTGCTGCTTGAAACTGGGGCGGAACGTGTCGAATGGCCTGTGCCGTTCTCGGATGGGCTGCCGATCCTGAAAGGATTGCGTGGCCGGCAGACCGTTGTTCTTGCCTCGGGCGATCCGTTCTGGTTTGGCGCAGGCTCTGTCATTGCGCGCAATTTCGATGCCGGTGAATGGGCTGCCCTGCCCGGCCAATCCACCTTCTCGCTGGCCGCTGCCCGGCTCGGCTGGCCTTTGGAAAGCACACTGACCTTCGGCCTGCACGCCGCGCCGCTGACCCGTTTGCGTCCTCATCTGGCACCGGGAGCGCACGCGATCCTGTTGCTGCGTGACGGAAAGGCGGTGGCGGAACTGGCACGGTATCTGACCGAGACAGGCTTTGCCGACTCGGCCCTGCATGTGATGCAGGCCCTAGGTGGTCCGCGCGAAAACACCCGAACAGTCACCTTGACCGAGGCGCTGCTGGGTACGTTCGACCATCCGGTCTGCGTCGGTCTGGAGGTTTCCGGTGCAGGACCTGCCCTGTCCAAGGCGTCTGGTAAACCGGACGCCATCTTCGAGACGGACGGGCAGATCACCAAACGCCCGATCCGCGCGCTGACACTCTCGGCGCTTGCTCCGCAACGGGGCGAGCATCTGTGGGATATCGGAGGGGGCACCGGCTCGATCAGCATCGAATGGCTGATGTGTGATCCGACCCTGACCGCAACCAGCATAGAACCCCGTGCTGACAGGGTTGAGCGCATTCGTCGGAATGCCGATGCATTGGGTCAGGATCGGTTGAATGTCATCCATGGCACCGCGCCCGCCGCTTTGGACGGGCTGGAATTCCCCGACGTGGTGTTCATCGGAGGAGGGCTTGATCCAGACCTGCTGCACTGGCTGCACCAGAACCTGCCTTCCGGCACGCGCCTGGTTGCCAATGCAGTGACTTTGGAAAGCGAGGCCACGTTGGCCCATTGGCATGAGAAGCTGGGCGGAGAACTCCTGCGGATCGAACTCGCGCAGTCGGCGCCGCTTGGACCGCGCCGCGGCTGGAAATCCGCCTATCCGGTGGTGCAGTGGAGCGTGACGCTATGATCGTTGCCGGTTTGGGATTCTCGTCCGCCGCCACGGTTGACAGCTTGCGCGCCGTATTTGACACGGCGGCCGCAAACCACGATGTCGCCGCCCTGGCATCCGTTGCCGACAAGGAAGGTCATTCCGCCCTGACAGTTTTTGCCGAAGAACTGTCCCTTCCACTGCATTTCGTTGCCGCCGCCGATCTGGCCAGTCAACGCACGCTAACCTGCTCGACCCGCAGCCGCGCCACCTATGGCACCGGAAGCGTGGCCGAAGCATCCGCATTGGCCGCCGCCGGAAAGCTTTTTGGCCCGGGCGCGCGGCTGCTTTCACCCAGACAGATTTCAGACGACCGGCTGGCGACCTGCGCCATTGCCATCGGAGGACAGACATGACCGTTCATTTCATCGGCGCCGGACCGGGCGCTGCCGACCTGTTGACACTGCGTGGACGCGACATCATCGCATCCTGCCCCGTTTGCCTCTATGCAGGTTCCCTGGTTCCTGAAGAAATCCTCGGCCACTGCCCCGAAGGCGCAAGGATCGTGAACACCGCGCCAATGGACCTGGATCAGATCATGGCAGAGATCGAGGCCGCACATCAGGCCGGCCAGGATGTGGCCCGTCTGCATTCGGGCGACCTGTCGGTCTGGTCGGCGATGGGGGAACAGATCCGCCGCCTCAAGGAAATGGGCATCCCGGTCAGCGTAACTCCGGGCGTTCCGTCCTTTGCGGCGGCTGCGGCGGCTTTGGGAACCGAACTTACTCTGCCCGGGCTGGCGCAATCCGTGGTTCTGACCCGGACCCCGGGCCGTGCATCTTCCATGCCCGAAGGCGAGACGTTGGAGAATTTCGCACGCACAGGGGCGACACTTGCCATTCATCTGTCGATCGGCAATCTGGACAAGGTCATTGCCGATCTGACCCCGGCCTATGGGGCCGACTGTCCGGTCGCCGTGGTCTATCGCGCAAGCTGGCCGGATGAACGGATCATCCGCGCGACGCTGGAAACGCTCAAGGAAGCCCTGGACGACGGCATCTCGCGGACTGCGTTGATCATGGTCGGTCCGGCCCTGGCGGGCGAAGGTTTCGACGAGAGCTGTCTGTATTCGAAAGATTACGACCGCCGCTATCGCCCGCAAAGCGCCGAGAGCCCCTGGTCAAGCTGGAGCCATGGTGATGATTAACCCTCCTGGCCTTCTGATCTCCGCACCGTCCTCGGGCACGGGCAAGACAACGGTCATGCTGGGCCTGTTGCGAGCGCTGGCCGAGGATGGCCTGACCGTTCAACCGTTCAAGAGCGGACCGGATTATATTGACCCCGCCTTCCACCGAGCAGCGGCTGGGCGGGCTTCGTTTAATCTGGACAGTTGGGCGATGGGTGACCCGCTGTTGAACGCAATTTCAGCTCAGGCCGAAGGCGCTGACATCGTGGTGGCCGAAGGCTCGATGGGCCTGTTCGATGGCGTGGCTAAGCCGGGCGAGTTGGGTCATGGGTCAAGCGCCGAGACTGCCGCACGGATGGGTTGGCCGGTCGTACTGGTTCTGGATGTTGGCGGTCAGGCGCAATCTGCGGCGGCCACAGCGCTGGGGTTCAAGATATACAACCCCGATCTTCCCTTTGCGGGAGTGATCCTGAACCGCTGCGCCAGCCCCCGGCACGAGCGCCTGACCCGGCTGGGGATGGAACGCGCCGGCCTGCCGGTTCTGGGTGTGCTGCCGCGCCGAGGCGATCTGACCCTCCCCGAGCGGCATCTGGGGTTGATCCAGGCCGTCGAACACCCGGATCTGGAAAGCGCCATCGTAGGCTATGCCGCATTTCTGCGCGAACATGTGGATCTCGAGGCGATCAAACGGGCGGCTTCCTCAGGCCCCATTGGGCCATCGTCAGACGCGCTGCCGCGCCCTCCGGCCCAGCGGATTGCACTGGCACGGGACGCGGCATTTTCCTTTACCTATCCACATTTGCTGGAAGGCTGGCGCGCAGCTGGGGCCGAAATCCTGCCCTTCTCGCCTCTGGCCGACGAAGCGCCGGCGGCGGATGCCGATCTGGTCTGGCTGCCCGGCGGATATCCGGAACTGCATGCCGGGACGTTGGCTGCTGCCCAAACGTTCCTTGCGGGTCTGCGCAAGCACGCGGAAACAAGGCCTGTGCATGGCGAATGCGGTGGGTATATGGCGCTGGGTCATGCGCTGATCGACAAGGATGGCGTGCGGCATGAAATGGCTGGCTTGCTGGGGCTGGTGACGTCGTACCAAAAACGCAAATTCAACCTGGGCTATCGCAAAGCGGAACTCTTGGCCCCGATGCCGGGATTTGCACAGAATACGGCGCTGCGCGGGCATGAGTTCCACTATTCCTCGATCGTGGATCAGCCTGACGCGCCGCTGGCCCGTGTGTTCGATGCCGAAGGCGCAGAAGGACCTCAGACCGGCTCTGTTCGGGGCAATGTCACCGGTACGTTCTTTCACCTGATTGCGGAGGCATCTGAATGACCGGATTTGTCTCTTTCGTCGGATCCGGCCCTGGCGATCCGGAATTGCTGACACTGAAGGCCGTGGATCGCCTGCAAAAGGCCGATGCGGTTTTGTTCGATGACCTCAGCAGCGGGCCGATATTGAGCCACGCGCGCGAAGACGCGGATCTTGTGGGCGTGGGCAAACGGGCTGGTCGACCGTCCCCCAAGCAGGACCATGTCAGCCGGTTGCTTGTGGACTACGCCCAGACCGGCCAGCATGTCGTGCGGCTGAAGTCCGGCGATGGCGGCATGTTCGGGCGCCTGGAAGAAGAGCTTGTTGCCCTTCGTGATGCAGGCATTGAATTCGAGATCATTCCCGGCATCCCGTCTGCCGTGGCCGCCGCAGCTGCCGCTGGCATTCCTCTGACGCGTCGTCTGACCGCACGGCGGGTGCAGTTCGTAACGGGACATGACGTCAGCGGCGCGTTGCCGGACGATCTGAACCTGACCGCACTGGCCGATTCTCAGGCCACCACTGTCGTATTCATGGGCAAACGAACTTTCCCGCTTCTGGCAGAAGCGCTGCATTCACACGGCCTGCCTTTGGATACGCCCGCCCTGATGGCTGAATCGGTTTCGACCCCGGATCAGAAGCTGACGCGCGCCACCATCGGCGCCTTGGCCGAACAGCTGAAATCCGAGATCGGCACAGCTCCGGCCCTGATCCTTTATGGGCCGCTGGCGGAGTGCGAAGATGATTGACCTGAGCCTGATTGGCATCGGCACCGGCAACCCGGATCATGTGACCTTTCAGGGTGCACAGGCGATCAGGTCGGCCGATCTGATCCTGATCCCGCGCAAGGGTGAAAACAAAGCTGATCTGGCCGGGCTGCGAGAGGACATCATCGATCGGGTAACCGAGACACCGCCAAGGATAGCCTATTTTGACATTCCCAAGCGCCGGGCGGATGACGGCTATCTGCGCGGCGTAGACGAATGGCATGACGCCATTGCACTGCGCTGGCAGGAGGCGATCGCGGCCCACCCGGAGGCGCAGCACATTGCGCTGCTGATTTGGGGCGATCCGTCCCTGTATGACAGTTCGCTGCGAATCGCGGCGCGGCTGGACCCCAGGCCCAACACAAAGGTGATCCCGGGCATCACGGCCTTGCAGGCTTTGACCGCGGCTCATGCGATCCCGATCAATGATCTGGGCGCACCCTATGTCGTGACCACCGGACGCCGTATCAGGGATGAAGGCTGGCCTGAAGCCGCTTCGAAAGTCGCCGTCATGCTGGACGGGGAATGCTCGTTCCAGTCCCTCAGGATGGCAGAGTATGACATCTGGTGGGGGGCCTATGTGGGCATGAAAGAAGAACTGCTGATCAGCGGCCCTTTGGACCAGGTCGCGCAGCGGATCCTTGACACACGCGCCCGCGCCCGAGCCGACCATGGCTGGATCATGGATATCTACTTGCTGAAGAAACGCGGGGGGCAGCAGCGCGCGGTGAACACGGATTCGTGACTGCGCAGAACCCTCAAGTCTGGCACACAGGTCAAAGCAAGATACCGGAGACGCGTTGATGAAAGCTCTCATTCCCCTGCTCTGCCTGATCGCTTTCCCTCTGTGGGCTCAGAATGCGCCCGAGGGCTGGGCCGTATACCCAACCCAGAAACCGTATGCAGAACTGGTTGACGCAACCAAAGCCGCGATCAAGGAAAACGGGTTGATCGTCGTGACACAGGCGGGCCCGACCAAAGCGGCGGCAGCACGTGGGATTTCGATTCCCGGAAATCGCGTGATCGGGGCCTTCAACAATGACTACGCCGTGCGGGTTCTGGAGACCTCGGTCCACGCGATGATCGAGGCTCCGATCCGGTTTTACGTAACCGAGAACCAGGACGGGACGGCGACCCTGTCTTACAAGACCCCCAGCTTTGTCTTTGCGCCTTACGCCCCGGAAGGTGGGCAAGACCTGCTGAATATTGCCGCCGAGCTTGACACAAAGTTTCAATCGATCGCTGAACGCGCAGTCAAATAGTCACACTGCCGTGAACCGCCTTGCGTCCAGAGGCGTCCTCCGCAATCTGCTTCGAAACAGTTTTCTCGGAGCATGACTGATGCAGGACCCCTCGCCCCGCGCTGCGGATCTTCTGGCCCAACGTCTTTATGAAGCGGGCTGTCGTCACGCCTTTGGGATGCCGGGGGGCGAGGTCCTGACGCTGGTCGATGCGCTGGAAAAGGCTGGGATCACCTTTCATCTGACCAAGCACGAAAACTCTGCCGGGTTCATGGCCGAGGCCGTTCATCATCGCGACGGAGCACCTGCGATTCTGGTGGCCACCCTGGGTCCGGGTGCAATGAACGGGATCAATGTGGTGGCGAACGCTTTGCAGGATCGTGTGCCGATGGTCGTTCTGACCGGATGCGTCGATGCCGACGAAGCGTTGACCTATACCCATCAGGTCATGGATCACAGCCGGGTTTATCGCTCGATCACCAAAGGCACTTATACGCTGACAGCCAAAGGCGCGGATGTCATTGCTGACAAGGCGGTGTCATTGGCCATGCAGCCACGACCGGGCCCGGTTCATATCGATGTCCCGATCTCGGTTGCCGATACGCCTGTTACCGGCGTGAAACGCCGCCGGCTGGCCAAGGTTGCGCCGGTCAGCCCCGGTGGCGAATGCCTGGAAAAGGCCCGCCGCTGGGTGGCCGAGGCCGAACGCCCCATCGCCATCATCGGCCTGGATGTCCTCTATGACGACTCGCGCAGTGTGGTACAGGCGTTCCTGGAACATTTTGGTATTCCTTTCGTGACGACCTACAAGGCCAAAGGCGTCGTGCCCGAGGATCACGCGCTTTGTCTGGGTGGCGCGGGGCTGTCGCCGCTGGCTGACAAGCATCTTGTGCCTCTGATCGAACAATCGGATCTGGTATTGTGTCTGGGATATGACCCGATCGAAATGCGCCCCGGCTGGCGTGAGATCTGGGATCCGGAAGAAAAGCGCGTCATCGATATCTCTGCCGTGGTCAACGACCACTACATGCATCAGGCTGGATTGAACCTTGTCGCCGACACGGGCGAGACATTGGAGGCAATAGCCAAAGGCAACCCGGCCCATGAAACATGGCCGGGCAACGAACCCGCGCAGGTCAAAGCCGCGCTGGCAAAGGCCTTCCCCGCCGATGAAAGCTGGGGCCCCGCTGCCGTCATTGCCGAAACCCGTGCCGTCCTGCCGCCTGAAACATTGGCCACGGCCGACAGTGGCGCGCATCGCATTCTGCTGAGCCAGATGTGGGCGTGCAACGAAGAACGCGGGTTGATCCAATCCTCGGCGCTCTGCACCATGGGCTGCGCTGTTCCGATGGCCATTGGCCTGAAACTGGCCGAACCGGACCGCCCGGTGATCAGCTTCTCGGGCGATGCCGGGTTCCTTATGGTTGCGGGCGAGTTGTCGACTGCTGCTGAAATGGGCGGCAACCCGATTTTTCTGGTCTTCGTGGATGCCAGCCTTGCCCTGATCGAGCTGAAACAGCGCCAGCGGCAGATGGGCAACACGGGCGTCGATTTCGGCCATCATGACTTTGCCGCCATGGGCCGGGCCTTTGGCGGCAATGGCCATACGGTTCATAACAGGACAGAGTTGCGTACCGCACTGGAAGCTGCTGTAAAGGCTGAGACATTTACGGTGATTGCTGCAGAAGTTGAGCGTGGAGGCTATGATGGCCGCATCTGAAGGCCCGTTGAAGGGTGTCAAGGTTCTGGATCTTAGCCGGATTCTGGCAGGCCCCACCTGCACGCAACTGCTGGGCGATCTGGGTGCAAGCGTCATCAAGATCGAAAACCCGGCAACCGGGGGCGATGACACGCGGCAATGGGGCCCGCCCTACGTGAGCGATGCCGAGGGCAACCGCTCGGACCTGAGCGCCTATTTCATGTCGGCCAACCGCAACAAGAAATCCGTCGCGCTGGATATCTCCTCGGCCGAGGGTCAGGCGGAAATCAGACGGTTGGCGTCACACGCGGACATTCTGATCGAGAACTTCAAACCGGGCGGCTTGGCCAAGTATGGGCTGGACTACGCCACCCTGTCGCAAGAGTTTCCAAGCCTCGTGTACTGTTCAATCTCGGGCTACGGTCAAACCGGGCCGAATGCCAGCAAGCCCGGCTATGACCTGATGGCGCAAGGCTATGGCGGGATCATGTCGCTGACCGGAGACCCCGAGGGCGCCCCCATGAAAGTGGGTGTTGGCATCGCCGACGTTATGTGCGGGATGTATGCGACTGTTGGTATCCTGGCCGCGCTGCGCCACCGCGACCTGACCGGCGAAGGCCAGCAGATCGATCTGGCGCTGGTGGATTCTCAGATTGCCTGGCTGATCAATGAAGGCGTCAACTATCTGACGTCAGGCGATGTTCCGCAAAGACGCGGCAACGGGCACCCGAATATCGTCCCCTATGACGTCTACGAAACCGCTGATGGGCACGTGATTCTCGCGGTTGGAAATGACGGCCAGTTCAGAAAGCTCTGCGCCTTAATCAATGCTCCTGAACTGGCAGGCGATCCGAGATTCGCGACCAACCCGGCCCGTCTGGAACATCGTGATGCACTGAATTCCATCCTTCGCCCCGCAGTGAAGGCGCTGGACACCCAGACCGTCATTTCCGGCCTCGAAGCTGTCAAAGTGCCCGTCGGCCCGGTTCAGACGCTGGATCAGGTGTTCAACACGGAACAGGTGGCCGCAAGACGAATGCAGATTGCCATGCAGGCCCAGCCGGGTCAGGTCAACCTGATCGGGAATCCTCTGAACCTGTCTCGCACGCCTGTAACATATCGAAACGCTCCACCGGTCTGTGGAGCCGATACCGCGGCCGTTCTGAGCGCAAAAAACCCGTTCGAGGATTGAAATACTTGCACAATTAGGCGGCAAGTCGCTGAAACATGCCCTTGAATCGGCGGTTTTTTTCGTCTTTTTCGCACACGTCATTTCACCAATTCGAGAGCAGCGTCGATACTGTTACGCCGCTCTTGCACACTCTGTTACATCGAACAGTGTCAAATATCGCAATCAGATTGGACCCAAGCATGAAACAAGACGTTTTCGGACAGATGAACACCCTGACCCAGCCGGCGGCCGTCGAAGCGTGGAATGGTGTTCTGCTTGGGTTCATGGCTCATGCCGCTGTCACGCCTCAGCATTTGGGCAAAGTGCTTGAACTCGAGCCCGACTTCGCGCTGGGTCATGCGATCAAAGGTCTGTTCATGGCGCTGCTTGGGCGGCGCGAGATGATGGCCGTTGCCGTCGAAGCGCTGGCTGCTGCCCACGCGGCGATGGAACGCCAGCCCGTCACCACGCGTGAGCGTCTTTATGTGGAGTCGCTTGCCCTCTATCTGGCGGGGCAACAGACGCAGGCGGTTCAGAAATTCGAAACGATTCTGCGCGATCACCCGCAGGACACGCTGGCGATGAAACTAAGCCACGCAACCCGCTTTGTCCTGGGTGACGCCAATGGGATGCGCCGCTCGATCGAGCGGGTGTTGCCCGCTTATGAACCCGATCATCCGGGGCGCGGCTATCTGCTGGGCTGTCATTCCTTCGCACTGGAAGAAACAGGCGCTTACGAAAAGGCCGAAATCGCGGGCCGTCAGGCGCTGTGGATGGTGTCCGATGATGCCTGGGGCCTGCACGCGGTGGCCCATGTCCATGAGATGACGGGCAATGCGCAGCTGGGCCTTGACTGGCTGGCCGGGCGTGAGGCCGCCTGGTCCCACTGCAACAATTTCCGTTACCACGTGTGGTGGCACAAGGCGCTGATGCATCTGGATCTGGGTCAGGTCGATCAGGTGATGGAACTGTATGACGCCCATATTCGCAAGGACAAAACCGACGATTACCGGGACATCTCGAACGCAACTTCACTTCTGTCTCGGCTTGAGCTCGAAGGCATAGATGTTGGGAACCGCTGGGAAGAACTGGCTGATCTGAGTGCCGCACGAACAGAAGACGGCTGCCTGATCTTTGCGGATCTACACTATATGCTGGCGCTGACCGGCGATAACCGCGCCGACGCCACGGCCAAGATGCTGAGCCGCATGAACAAGGATGCAGCGCGCGCCAATGACGACATGACCCGCCGCATGGCAGACCCCGGTGTTGCCGCTGCCATGGGCCTCGAGGCCTTTGGTGACGGTCATTACGCCACGGCCTTTGATCATCTTTTGACGGCACGCGATTCCATGCAACTGGCCGGTGGCAGCCATGCGCAACGTGATGTATTTGAACGCATTACCATCGATTCCGGTCTTCGGGCCGGGCGCCTCGATGCAGTCGAGCGTATTCTGGATGATCGCCGGGCCAAGCGCGCCGGGGGCGAAGACAATTATGCCATCGCGCGCCGCGCCCTGATCGACGCGGCCCGCGACAGCGGTGACGCACAAAGCGTTCCCGCAGAATAACAAAAAGACCAAGAAGGACAGAAAACGTATGGCGACCATATCGCCCGCTTCTGATTATGTACCCGCTGCGGCCCCGGCCGCTGCCCCTGCCAGCACGCGCGATCCGCGTCTGGATTTCTATCGCGGCATTGCGATGTTCATCATCCTGATCGCCCATATTCCAAACGATCCCTGGGCCAAATGGATTCCCGCGCGGTTTGGCTATTCCGATGCAACCGAGATCTTTGTGTTCTGTTCGGGCATGGCCTCGGCCATCGCATTTGGAGGTGCATTTCTGCGCAAAGGCTGGTGGATGGGAACCGCACGTGTCGCGTACCGCATTTGGCAGGTCTATTGGGCACATATTGCCCTGTTCTTCTTTGTTGCCATGACAATGGCCGCGCTGGATCAGACTGGCGCGTTCGAGAAAACCTATGTCTCGTCGCTGAACCTACAGCATTTCTTCAATGATCCAGCGCCGCAAATGGTCGGGATTTTCACTCTGACCTATGTTCCGAACTACTTCGATATCCTGCCGATGTATCTGGTCGTACTGGCGCTGATGCCGCTTTACATGGCGCTCCATCGCGTCAGTTTCTGGCTGATGGCGGCAGTTTGCGTGGCCATCTGGTTCATCGCACAAACCGGCGCGCTGGCCCTTCCCGCTGAACCCTGGTCCGCGCGCCAGTGGTTCTTCAACCCTTTTGGCTGGCAATTGCTGTTCTTCACCGGTTTTGCCTTCATGCGCGGTTGGATTCCGGCCCCGCCCGTGTCGAAATCTTTGATCTGGGTGGCGATTGCCTTTGTCGTATTGTCAGCCCCGTTCGGGTCTTGGAAGGTCTTCACCTGGATCAATACGGCTGCGCCCGAGCTTGGCGCAATGATCCGCAAGGGCTGGCCCCTGACCGAAGAGCTGCGCGGCAAGACCGAGTTCGGCCTTCTGCGATATGTCCACTTTCTGTCGCTGGCCTATCTGGGATGGGTTGCAGCGGGCGAGCACGGCCACCGTCTGATCGCGACAGGCCATGGTGTGGGCGCACGTATCTGGCAATTCCTGCTGGCCGTTGTCACCAAAGTCGGCCAGCAATCCCTTGCCGTCTTTGTGTTTTCCATGGCCGCGGCCCGGCTGATCGGCGTCGCGCTGGATCAGGCTGGGCGGGATGTCGCCACTGTCTTTGTCGCCAACATGATTGGGTTTGCGATGATCATCGGCGTTGCCTATCTGGCAGCTTGGTTCAAGTCACAACCCTGGAAGTCGAAGAAATGAAATTCACCCGCCGCGCATTCCTCGTCTCGACGACTGCTTTGGCCTTTGCCCCGACCGCGTACGCGACGGGCGGTGAAACGCCTTTTGACCGCGACTATGTGATCAAAATGGCCCGCGATCTGGCCAGCCGCCCCTATGTGGAACGCGAGATGGTACCGCAGGAATGGCAGGACCTGACCTATCAGCAATACCGCTCCATCCGGTTCCGACTTGATCGGGCGCTGTGGTATGAAACCGAGACGCCATTCAATGTCGATTTCTTCACCCCCGGCCTGTATTTCCCCCGCACCGTAAAGGTGGAGACGGTCGAGAACGGCATGACCAAGCCGGTCGCCTTCGATCTGGAAATGTTCGACAAGTCCGAAGACGTGCCGCAACTGCCGATCGATGACACGCTGGGCTTCTCGGGCCTGCGCCTGCGCACTGAAATGCACCGCCCCGGCAAGACAGATGAATTCTGCGTCTGGCAGGGGGCCAGCTATTTCCGCGCCATTGGCCTGCATGAGGTTTACGGACTGTCCGCGCGGGGTCTGGCGTTGAAAACCGGCGATCCGGATGGCGAGGAATTCCCCGAATTCATCCGGTTCTGGCTGGAGCGTCCCGAACCGGGCCAACGCAACATGGTCGTGCATGCATTGCTGGACAGCCCCAGCGTGACCGGCGCCTATCGTTTCAACGTCACGGCGGGCGCGGATTGCATCATGGATATCGAGGCAACGCTGTTCCCGCGCGAAGACCTGTCCCATGTGGGCATCGCTCCGGGAACTTCGATGTTCCTGTTCGACCAGACCAACCACAGCCGGTTCGACGATTTCCGCCCTGCTGTGCACGACAGCGACGGCCTGCTGATCCGCAATGGCGCAGGCGAAGTGCTGTGGCGTCCGTTGGCCAACCCGACCCGCTTGCAGGTTTCATCCTTCGTCGACACAAACCCGCGCGGGTTTGGTCTGATGCAGCGCAAACGAGAGTTTTCGGACTATGCCGATCTTGAAGCCAATTACCACAAGCGCCCGGGCCTGTGGGTCGAGCCCCGTGAAGATTGGGGCAAAGGCTCGGTCACGCTGGTCGAGATCCCGGCAGATCAGGAAATCTATGACAACATCGTTGCCTATTGGCGGCCCGCTGAACCCTATGCGGCAGGCAGTCAGGTCGACCTGTCCTATCGCCTGATCTGGGGGGAAGAACCCCAGCGCACACCGATGCCACGCGTGATCAACACCGCGATGGGCGAAAACACTTTTGGCGAAGGCCGGTTGGCCGTCATCGACTTTGAAGAAAGCGATTTGTTCGCGGATATAGACGCGATCACGATTTTCGTGGATTCCCCCCATGCGGAAACCTCGGAAGGCGTCTTGCAACGCAACCCGGATACCGGTGGCCTGCGTCTGGCGTTCTCATTCCAGCCCGGCGAGCGTAACCATGTGGAATTGCGGGCGCAGTTGCTGAAAGACAAACAGCCTGCCTCAGAGGTCTGGCTATACCGTTGGACCACATGAGCAGCGATCTGCATATCATGCCGCCCGAGGCGCCCCTGGCGATGCCTGCGCAGAACTTCAGCGCACGGTTCCGGGATGCGGATGCACCTTCCGGTCAACACAAATCATCTGCCGGATTCTGGCGCGCACTGGCCTTTTCGCCTGCAATGGCCGCCACTCTGGCCTTGCTATGGGTCATGAGCGATTGGTTCGGTGCGGAAGGCATCAACGTGATTGAAGGCATCCTTTTAACTTTGATTTCGTTCAACTTCTTCTGGATTTCCTTCACCGTCTGCACCGTTTTGCTGGGCATGGTATCGCTGGCAAAACAGGAACGTCCCGAGCGCCTGACCGCAGCGCAACCCCTGCGGGTGGCCCTGCTGACCCCGGTGTACAACGAGGTCCCCTGGAACGTACTGGGCAATGCCCGCACCATGCTGGAGGATCTTCAGGCACGCGGCGGGAAACATCATTATGCCATGTTCATTCTGTCGGACACGCGCGACCCCGAGATTGCGGCGCAGGAACAGGCCAGCGTCGAGGCGCTGCGCACCACGCTGGCACCTGGGCTTGAGCTGTACTATCGCCGCCGCGAACAGAATACCGATCGCAAAGTGGGCAACATTGCCGACTGGGTCAGCCGCTGGGGCGCGGATTGGGATGCCATGCTGGTGCTGGATGCCGACAGCCTGATGACCGGGCGCGCGATCCATCGCCTGACTGATGCACTGGCATGCGATCCGGGTGCGGGCTTGATTCAAAGCTATCCGCAGTTGATCGGCGCGCAGTCGGTCTTTGCCCGGATGCAGCAATTCGCAAATGGCGTCTATGGCATCGCCTTTGCCGAAGGTCTGGCCCGTTGGTGCGGGCAAGAGGGCAACTATTGGGGCCACAACGCGATTATCCGCACCAAGGCCTTTGCCACCAGCGCCGGACTGCCCAAGCTGCGTTCGTTCAGCGGTCAGGACAAGCTGATCATGAGCCACGATTTCGTCGAGGCCGGCCTGCTGCGCCGTGCCGGATGGGCCGTGCGCTTCCTGCCGCGTATACGCGGGTCATATGAAGAAACACCGCCCACCCTCATCGATCACGCCATGCGGGACCGCCGCTGGTGTCAGGGCAACCTGCAACACCTGAAACTGCTGGGTTCTTCCGGATTCCGTGCCGTGTCGCGGTTCCACATGTTCCATGGCGCAGTCGGCTATCTGATGTCCCCGTTGTGGTTTGCACTATTGTTGATGTGGGCGCTGATCGGTCAGGGTCAGGATGCCTCTGTCCTGCATTATTTCAGCCCCGACAATCCTCTGTTCCCGCAATGGCCCGAGATGTCGGAAACCCGTCACGTGCTGATCATTCTGGTCATGTACGCGATGCTTTTGGCCCCCAAGGTTCTGGGCGTTCTGGCCCTGCCGCTGAGCGGTGTACGCTATGCGGATTTCGGTGGCGGGCGCAAATTCCTCGGCTCTTTCCTGGCCGAGGTTCTGTTGTCGATCCTTTACGCTCCGATCCTGATGGTGCAACAGATGATCGCTGTTTTCCGTACGGCTTTTGGCATTCAGCACGGCTGGTCGCCACAGGCCCGCGACGGTGGCACCTATGGTCTGCGAACGCTGATCCTGTGCCACGCGCTTGAAACCGTAAGCGGAGTGGCGCTGAGCGTCGGTATCCTGTCCGGTCTGGTGTCGATCTGGCTGGCCCCGATCGCCGTCAGCCTGGCGCTGGCTATCCCGTTGTCGGCGCTCAGCGGTGTCTCGGCAGGTGCCGCCCGCAAGATGGTCGGAATGCGAGAGGATTTCAGCGAACCCGCCATTACCCGGTCAGCGCGCCGCTATCGCGATGAACTGAAGCGACTGGTCGAAGGCAAAGGCAACATGACCCCGGCCGAGTGATCAGCTGCCGGGAAGCCCTTCATACCAATCGACCATCATGTCGGCCCAGCCCGCGGGAACGGTGTGCCCTCCGGGAAACAAAGCAAATTCCAGCGCGCTGCCTTCGGCACAATTGGTCCAGCGGCGGCGCATGAATTCACCCGTCGTGCTGAACCCGGCCGGTTTGTGATCGACACAACCGTTGGCATCACGCCAGATTTCCAGGCCCGCGTAGATATCCCCCTGCTGAAAGCGCCCTCCGCCCAGCAGGCGCCCTTCCAGCGGCACCACATTGTCGGTCCAGCCATGCGTATGGAACATGCGGATCGGACCTTTGCAGGCATCAGGGTGCGGGCGCCAGAAACCACCGGACACCGGAACATAGGCCGAGAACGCATCGGGGGCCTTGCAAGCCAGATAGTTCACCATGAAAGCGCCAGCGGAAAACCCGCCCAGCAAGACACGGTCGGCGTCGATACCAAACCGCTTTGCCGCGTCTTGCACCACTTCGGTCAGAAAGGCGGTTTCGTCCCGATCCCCAAAGCCTAGATAGAAATTCCAGCTTTTGATTCCGCCCCGGTCGGGCCGTTCCAGCCCCTCAGGGGCCATCACCGCATACCCGCGTTTCAACAGCGGTTCGACCATCCCGCGATTGCGCATCGTACCCGACCCGCTGCCGCCATACCCGTGCAGGAACACCACCATGGGCGCATTGTCCGCATCGGGCAGTTCGATGTGGTAGGCTCCCATGGGAGTCTCACAGGTATCCTCTTGGCCGGCACACCCCGCGAAAGCGCTCTGCCCGGTCACTGACAAGGCCAAAGCCAGGCTGAACTGCCGGATCATCCTGCATCCTCATCATATTTGCGCACCGGCAATCCGGCCCGAACCCATCCCGGCCCTGCGGCCGAACCCAGCATACCCTCTGGCACGTCAATCACATTGGTGAATCCAGCCTGAATCAGGTGGTTGCTCAGGCGTGCTGAACGCACACCGCGCGCGCAGATCAGCGCCACTGGCGCTGCCTGATTGCCGCCGGTCAATTCCACCAGTGCATTGACGAAATCTTCTCGCCGCATGTCCAGCGGCACAGCACCCTCGCCAATTCCGGATGCCCGCCATTCGCGCGGCGTGCGGATATCGACCAGCAGAATGCGCCCGTCTGATGCCTGTTCATGAGCAACGGCTACGCTGATCCGGCCGCCGCCGTGGTCTTCGGGGATCAAACGGTATTCCCTGATCGCAAACCCGCCTGCGATCGCAGCACAAACGCCGATCAACATCCATCTTCGGGCTCGGTTCACTTTCTCGGCCAAGATTCAGCCTCCTGTTCGCTGAGATTTGTTCTATCACAGATGGTCTGAAACGGGGGCGTTGAAAAACTCCGACCCGCATCAAGATCGCGTCATTTTTTCGCAACATGGCAGAATTCCTGACCGGGCCATTAGGACTCTGTAAAAAAGTTACAATATCTGGACAGTCGGGAAAATATCCTTACAAAATTGGCTTCACACTGACCGCCCAGATCGGAGTATCGCACTTGTCCCTATTCCTTATCGCGGCCCTTCCCTTCCTTGGCGCTGTTTTTCCCGCCCTGCTGATCCGGGCAGGCCGGAACGCAGCCGCCTCCGCCGCCGGGTTGACCACATTCCTGGCCCTGATGGGCTTGTTGATTCATATCCCGTCAGTGATGCGCGGAGAGGTGGTGACCGCCCGGTTCGATTGGATACCGGGGCTGGGTCTGAACGCAAATTTCATGCTGGACGGATTGGGCTTTTTGTTCGCGTTGCTGATCCTGGGCATAGGGTTGCTGATCATCCTTTATGCAAGGTTCTATCTGTCGCGCGAAGACCCGATGGGGCAGTTCTTTACCTATCTTTTGCTGTTTCAGGGCGCGATGGTCGGGATTGTCCTGTCCGACAATATCCTGCTTCTGCTTATTTTCTGGGAACTTACATCGCTCAGCTCATTCCTGCTGATCGGCTATTGGAAGCACCTTCCCGAAGGTCGTCAGGGCGCGCGCATGGCCTTGGCTGTCACTGGCTCTGGCGGCTTGGCGATGATTGCCGGGATGCTGATCCTCGGCAATATCGTGGGGTCCTACGACCTCAGCGTCATTTTGCAGAACAAAGAACTGATCCAGGCTTCACCCTACTACATGCCGGCGCTGATCCTCATCCTGCTGGGCTGTTTTACCAAGTCGGCGCAGTTCCCGTTTCATTTCTGGCTGCCGCACGCCATGGCCGCGCCGACACCGGTTTCGGCCTATCTGCACTCTGCCACCATGGTGAAAGCCGGCTTGTTTCTGATGGCACGGATGTGGCCGGTTCTGGCCGGTACGGATGCGTGGTTCTATATCGTGGCCACCACGGGTCTGGTTACCATGCTGATCGGCGCGTCTATCGCGTTGTTCAAGGACGATCTGAAGGCATTGCTGGCGTTTTCGACCGTATCGCATCTGGGCCTGATCACCATGCTGCTGGGCTTTGGCACAAAGATTGCAGCCGTCGCTGCCGTGTTCCACATCATCAACCACGCGACGTTCAAAGCCGCCTTGTTCATGACCGCCGGGATCGTGGATCACGAGACCGGCACGCGCGACATCAAAAGGCTGGGCGGCTTGCGCCACCTGATGCCGATCACCTTCACCATTGGCACGATTGCCGCCCTCTCGATGGCCGGGCTGCCGCCCTTGAACGGCTTCCTGTCCAAAGAGATGATGCTTGAGGAGACCGTGCATACCACATGGCTTCACTCTCATTACCTGGTGCCGGGGCTGGCGCTGTTGGCTGCGTTGTTCTCGGCTGCCTATTCCTTCCGCTTTGTGAGTCACGTTTTCCTTGGTCCACAGAGGGAAGACTATCCGGCTCATCCGCATGACCCGCCCGTTGGGTTGTGGATCGCGCCTGCATTCCTGGTCGTACTTGTCATCCTGATCGGCCTCTATTCCGCTGCCATTGTCGGACCTCTGGTTGCAGTGGTGTCAAGCGCAGTGATTGGCGGCGAGAAGCTTCCGTATTACTCGCTGAAACTCTGGCATGGCTTCACACCGGCCCTTTACATGTCGGTCGTGGCGACTCTGGGCGGTCTGTTCCTGCTGGCGCTGCACAAACGGGGTGAGCAGATCTGGAACGCCCTGCCCCGCCCCGAAGCCAAACAGATCTTCGAAGCAATCATAGAAGCGCTGACCAGGTTGAGCCGCTGGATCACGGATGAATTGCACAACGGGGTCCTCAGCCGCTATGCCATCATCTTTGTCGCCTTTACCGTTGGCCTGGGTTATTACGCGTATTCGACCGGGACAATTGGTATTGAAACCCGCGTTCCGCTGCCGGCTCAGATCATTCCGATCATTGGCTGGATCTGCCTTGTGGGTGCGACGCTGGGCATCATGTGGTTCCACCGGAATCGTCTTCTGTCGCTGGTATTGATCGGTGTCGTCGGCCTGATCGTTTCGATTGCCTTCAACTATCTCTCGGCCCCTGACCTTGCTTTGACGCAAATCTCGGTCGAGGTGGTGACAATGATCCTTTTGTTGCTGTCGCTGAACTTTCTGCCGACCGAAACGCCCTGGGACAGTTCGGCGGCGCGGCGCTGGCGGGACGCGGCGATTTCCGTGGTCGCGGGCCTTGGTACCGGTGCGCTGATCTACGCGATGATGATGCGCGATTTCGCTTTCCCGACGATTTCAGAGTTCCATCTGGCCAATTCCTACAAAGGCGGCGGCGGCACCAATGTGGTCAATGTGATCCTTGTCGACTTCCGGGGTTTTGACACCTTTGGCGAGATCATCGTTCTGGGCATCGCTGCACTGATCATCTTTGCGCTGACGGAATCCGTGCTCAGCACCAACGTCCGCAGCTATCTGCTGAACCGCAAACCGCACTGGCCTCAATCCGGCGACTCTCATCCCTTGATGATGGTTGTTGTCACCCGCGTCATGATGCCGATCGCACTTATGGTCGGGGCTTACATCTTCTTCCGCGGGCACAACCAGCCCGGCGGTGGCTTTATCGCCGGACTTATCGTCGCCATCGCTTACCTGATGCAGTACATGGCCAGCGGTTATACCTGGGCCATCGAGCGGCAGAGGTTCTATTACCACGGCACCATCGGCTGGGGCGTTCTGATCGCCGCAGCAACCGGACTGGGTGCATGGTTCAACGATCGTCCTTTCCTGACCAGCGATTTCGGCTACATCGACTGGCCTCCGCTGGAGGAGTTCGAATGGGCCACCGCCATGCTGTTTGATACAGGCGTATTCCTGGCGGTTCTGGGTGCGGTCATGCTTGCATTGGACAGCCTGTCCCGCTTTGCGTGGCAGCCGGGAATGGCTCAGGAATTCCCGATGGATATCAACCCACTGCGGGATGATCTTCTGGAAGAAAAACAAGAGAAGGAGCAGTCCTGATGGAAGCGCTCGTAGCCTCCGCCGTTGGCATCATGACTGCCGCCGGGATCTTCCTGATCCTGCGCCGCCGGACGTTTCCGGTCATTCTCGGCCTGTCTCTGATCACATACGCGGTGAACGTCTTCCTGTTCGCGACCGGACGACTGGCGCTGAACGCGCCAGCGGTTCTGAACAAGTACAAGGACGTGCCCTATACCGACCCTCTGCCACAGGCGCTGGTCCTGACGGCTATCGTGATCTCGTTCGGGATGACCGCCGTGATCGTGATGATCTCACTCAGCGCATACCTGTCCGCCAAAGACGACCATATCGACATGACCGCCCAGGACAGTGTTGACGCGCCGGGAGATGACGCATGAACCACTGGATCGTTGCGCCGATCGTCCTGCCCGCGATTCTGGCCCCGTTTATCATCATGGTCCTGCGATACCACCTGGACCTGCAACGTATCTTCTCGGTCGCGGGTGTCGTGGCTTTGCTTGGGATTGCGCTGACGATCACGGCTCAGGCCTCGGGCGGGGACATTCAGGTGTACGAGCTTGGCGACTGGCCCGCCCCCTTTGGCATTGTCATGGTGCTGGACCGCATGTCCGCAATGATGGTTCTGCTGACCGCCCTGCTGGCCCTGCCGATCGTGCTGTATGCCATTGCGTCGGGCTGGGATGACCGGGGCAAGCATTTCCACGCGCTGTTCCATTTCCAACTCATGGGCGTCTGCGGGGCCTTCCTGACCGGCGACGCCTTCAACCTTTTCGTGTTCTTCGAGGTTCTGCTGATCGCCTCTTACGGCCTGATGACACATGGCGGTGGCGCGGTGCGGTTGAAAGCGGGTGTGCAGTATGTGGCGTATAACCTGTTGGGGTCGACCCTGTTTCTGTTTGCCCTCGGTACGATCTATGGCGTGACCGGCACGCTGAACATGGCGGACATCGCCGTGCGCGTTGCAGAAATTCCGGCCGAAGATACCGCATTGCTGCGGGTTGGCGCAGTACTGTTGCTGCTGGTCTTCTGCATCAAGGCTGCCGTTCTGCCGCTGCATTTCTGGCTGCCCGCCAGCTATGCCAACGCTCCGCTGCCTGTTGCGGCCCTGTTTGCAATCATGACCAAGGTCGGGGCCTATTCGATCCTGCGAATGTACACGCTGGCCTTCGGCCCCGACATCGAAGTCACGCAGGGTCTGGTTGGCGAGTGGCTGCAACCTGCGGCGCTGCTGACGCTTGCGGTCGGTGCCGTCGGCATTCTGGGATCGCAGCATATTGCCCGCATGGTTGCCTTCTGCGCCATCGCGTCCATGGGTACTTTGCTGATCGCGATTTCGCAATTCACGCCCGGCGCGACGGCAGCCGCCCTTTATTACGTTTTTCATTCGACACTTGCGACCGCGTTGCTGTTTCTCATTGCTGACCTGATCATGGAACGGCAGGGAGGTGCCATAGCCCCCAAGCCACCGATGCCGCAAAGCGGGTTGATAGCTGCATTGTTCTTTGTCGGCGCCATCGCGATGGCTGGAATGCCGCCGCTGTCCGGCTTTGTAGGCAAGCTTTTGGTTCTGGACGCTTCGCGCGATGCATCCGATGCCACCACGGTCTGGGCGGTTATCCTGATTGGATCATTCGTCACCATCGTCGGGCTCGCCCGCGCCGGGACGCTGATTTTCTGGAAAAGCTACGACGCTGAGGTTGTCACAGCCGATGAAACCGCCGAAGGCGATGAGGCGCCTGCTCCCGCCGCCCCCGAACCGCAACCCGGCCTTGCCTTTACGGCTGTGTTCGGGGCCGTGGCAGGTCTGATCCTGCTGACCCTGTTCGCAGGTCCAGCTCTGGAGTACACGAGCAAAACCGCAGAGCAGTTGTTTACGCCTGAAAACTACATCTCTGCCGTATTGGGAAGGGAAGAGTGATGAAACTGCTGCGCCGGATTTTCCCGCACCCACACCTGACGATTTTGCTGACGCTGGTCTGGATTCTGCTGGCGAACAAGCCTTCGCTGAACTCTCTGGTCTTTGGCCTGATCCTCGGGATCATCATTCCTTTCATCACACAGCCATACTGGCCGGATCGTCCCAAAGTGCGCAACTGGCCAATGGTTGTGGAATACATGCTGGTGGTGCTTTGGGATATCGTGGTTGCAAACGTAACAGTGGCCCGGATCATCCTGTTCAAGCGCAATGATGACCGCCAGCCCAACTGGGTCTGTGTCCCGCTTGAGCTGCGCACCCCCGAAGCAATCACCTTTCTGGCCGGGACCATCACGATGACTCCCGGCACCGTCAGTTGCGATCTTTCGGCGCAGGGGCACAACCTGCTGGTACATTGCCTCGACGCACCGAACCCTGGCGAGGTGCGAGACCAGATCAAGCAGCGCTATGAACGTCGCCTGAAGGAGATTTTCGAATGATCGACTACGCGATTTATTTTGCATTTGCCTGTTTCGGTGCGGCGATCATGATGTGTCTGTGGCGGATCATCACCGCTGACGGGGTTGGCACTCGGGTTCTGGCCTTGGACACGATGGTGATCAACACCATCGCCCTGATGATCCTATATGGGCTGGATCAGGGCACCGAGATCTTCTTCGAGGCCGCCATGATCATAGCCATGCTTGGTTTTGTCTCCACCGTGGCCTACGCGCGCTTCATGTTGCGCGGCAATATTATCGAGTGAGGGCGGGATGACATTCATCGTGGAACTGCTGATCGCCTTTTTCCTGATTGTCTCGGGTATCTTCGGCTTTGTCGGGTCTTTTGGCATGATCAAGTTGAAAGACCCAATGTCCCGCCTGCACGCGCCGACCAAGGCAACGACGTTGGGGGTGGGTGGCGTGCTTTTGGCCTCGATCGCACATTCTGTTTTTCTGGAAGGAAAGCTGTCCCTGCACGAACTGCTCATCACGCTATTCCTGTTCCTGACCGCTCCGATCACGGCCCTGTTCATTGCAAAATGGCACATACACCGTCATGAAAAACCAGAAGACCTGCCGGATGCTGGCGAAGATGAGCTTTGGGCCACCCACGCCGTCGAGCAGGTCGAGGACGTCCCGGACCATAGCGCGAATTGAAACCTATGCATATTCCCCCACTGCCCCTGACCCGCGATCTGGTTCTGGTTGGCGGAGGTCACACCCACGCGCTGCTGCTGCGCAAATGGGGGATGAACCCTTTGCCCGGGGCACGGGTGACCGTGATCAACCCCGGCCCGACGGCCCCTTATTCCGGAATGTTGCCAGGTTACATCGCCGGGCATTATGACCGGTGGGAACTGGACATCGATCTTGTCAAACTGGCGCGTTTTGCAGGCGCACGGGTCATTCTGGGCTCGGCCGACGGACTCGATACCGATCGTCAGGAAATCCATGTTCCCGGGCATCCTCCGGTTGGTTTCGACGTGGCATCGGTCAATGTTGGCATCACGTCGGACATGCCCGCAATGCCCGGCTTTGCGGAACATGCGGTACCGGCCAAACCACTGGGGCCATTCGCGGCAAAGTGGGCCGCTTATCTGGAAGGCAGCGGCCCTGCCTCGGTCGTCGTAATCGGCGGTGGAGTCGCCGGAGTTGAACTGGTCATGGCGATGACTCACGCGCTCAGGGCCAAAGGTCGGACAGCACAGGTTACACTGATCGACAATGCCTTCGCCCTGACCGCCACCAAACCCAAGGCGGCAGCGACGATCCGGCAAGCCATGCAGAATCTTGGTGTAAAGGTGATCGAAAACGCGGCAATCAGCCGGATCGCTTCGGATCACGTCGCATTGCAGGACGGGCGCACAATTCCCGCCAATTTCGTGACAGGTGCGGCCGGAGCCCGCCCGTATGACTGGATCGAAAAGACCGGGCTGGACCTTGAGGATGGCTTCATCCGGGTGAACAGCTACCTGCAATCCAGCGATCCCGTGGTTTTTGCCGCCGGTGATTGCGCCCATCTGACGGACAATCCCAGACCCAAGGCCGGAGTTTATGCAGTGCGCGAAGCACCGGTTCTGTTCGACAATCTGCGCGCGGCGCTGGGGGCTGGGCGGATGCGCAGATATGTCCCGCAGAAAGATTACCTGAAGCTGATTTCGCTGGGCGGCAAATCAGCGCTGGGTGAGCGGTTTGGGTTGTCCTACAGCGGAGCGATGATGTGGCAATGGAAGAACCACATCGACCAGACCTTCATGAACAAGTTCCGGGACCTGCCGCAGATGAGGCCCCCTGCGCTGCCGCGCGCACGTGCCGCCGGACTTGTCGAGGCGCTGGGTGAAAAACCGATGTGTGGCGGATGCGGTGCCAAGGTCGGGCGGGGTGCATTGCAGGTTGCGCTGAAATCGCAGCCCGCCCCCATTCGCCCGGACATCATCCCCCTGCCCGGCGATGACGCGGCTCTGCTTCAGACAGGCGGAGTTCAGCAGGTCATGACATCCGATCACCTGCGGGCTTTCACCAACGATCCTGCGCTTATGACCCGTATCGCGGCTGTTCACGCCTTAGGCGATATTTGGGCCATGGGGGCCACGCCTCAGGCAGCCACGGCAACCATCATCTTGCCGCGCATGTCTTCTGCCCTGCAAAGCCGAACCATGTCGGAAATCATGTCGATCGCAGGAGCCGTCATGCGGGACGCCGGTGCCGAGATTGTGGGCGGACACAGCTCCATGGGTGACGAGATGACGATCGGCTTCACACTGACCGGGTTGTGCGAATCCGCCCCGATCACACTGGCGGGCGGGCAACCGAGGGATCGTCTGATCCTGACCAAACCCATAGGAAGCGGTGTTCTTATGGCGGCCGAGATGGCCGGCCAGGCCAATGGTGCCTGGGTCGCCGCAGCCTACCAGCAGATGGCGCAGCCGCAGGGCAAGGCGGCCCGCATATTGGCCGGGGCCCATGCGATGACCGACGTGACCGGGTTTGGTCTGGCCGGACATCTGCAAGGCATCTGTGACGCTTCCGGATGTGGGGCCATGATGGACCTGGGTGCCGTGGGCGTGATGGATGGCGCGCAGGAGCTGACGGACCGGGGTGTTCGGTCAACCCTTTTTGCAGACAACCGGGCAATAGCACCTGCCCTGCCCGCCGAGGGCAAAGCCGCCTTGATGTTCGACCCGCAGACAGCAGGCGGCCTGCTGGCCGCGGTCGCGGCAAAGGATGCCGATACCGTCCTGCAAGACCTCAAGAACGCTGGCTATCCAGCCATGGCAATCGGCGAACTCACCGAAGCACCGGGGCTGCGTCTTCAAAGCTGATCCAGCAGGGTTTCGATCCGGGTCGCTGCCTCGCTCAGGCCGGCGTCGTTCAGAACGGCGATCTCAATATCGGCCAGCACCTCGACGGAACGAGACCACCGCGACTTTGCGTATGCCGGGTCGTAATGCTGCTCCATCAGGGCCCGGGTCAGCACCTGTTTTTGACCAGCATTGATCAGCTGCACCCAACCATCAACAACCTCGTGCCCACGATGAGAACGCAGCGGCGACAGCCGTTCTCGCAACCGGTCGCTGTCAGACAGGATGTCGTCATAGGCCTGAACGAGATAGGCGGCACGCGCCTCGAGCGGAGCCGAAATGTTCACCCGCGGGGCTGCGCACAAAGCGTTCCACAGGCTGGGTGGCAGTATCAGGCTGCCGATCCTGGAAGATTCCGCTTCGATGACAACCGGGCGCGCCGTATCCATCGCACAAAGCGCCCCAGCCAGAGCCGATTCAAAAGCTTTCTGGCTGGGCTGCCCGCCCGGTCTTTCCCCCAGCAGGGACCCTCGGTGATTGGCCAGTGCTTCGAGGTCCAGAACCTGCACCCCGCGTGACTGCAAAAGTGCCAGCAATTCTGTCTTGGCCGTTCCGGTATAGCCATCCAGCGCCACCAACCGATGTGGCAACGGATCATCGTACAGATACGCATTCACCAACCTGCGGTAGGTGCGATAGCCGCCCTCGATCACATCCGCGCGCCAGCCGATCTGTTGCAGCATCCATGTGAACGACCCGGAACGCTGTCCGCCGCGCCAGCAATAGACCAGAGGGCGCCAGCTGCCTTCATGGTGGCTTAGATGTTGCTCGATGTGGTTGGCCGCATTGCGGAACACCAGAGCGGCCCCGAGTTTACGCGCCAGAAACGGGCTCTCCTGTACATACATGGTCCCGACACGGGCGCGTTCCTCGTTGTTAAGAACCGGCAGGTTGATCGCGCCAGGCAGATGATCTTCAGCGAACTCTGCCGGGCTGCGCACATCGATGACTGTGTCAAAACCATGGGCATAAAGCTGTGTCAGATCAGGAAAGTTCAGAGCCATGCCGAAGGTCTAGCTTGCCGCGTTTGCAAAGGAAAGGCCGCACGCCCTCACACGTGCAAAGGCTCGATCAGATCAGGCCCGCTGGCCCGGTTCGAGTTCACGACCGGATCAACGCGATGAAACGTCAGCACATCCTCTGCCCCCGGCTGCATCAGACGAGCAGCCCCCTTTCCCGCTTCACCCAGCCACAATGACCAGTGCTCGGGTTCAAGGATCAGCGGCATCCGATGATGGATGGTGCCAAGGTTTTCGTTGGCCGCCGTTGTCACGATGGCACAGGTGCCCTGACGGTTTTCATCCACCCCCCAGTCCTGCCAGATCCCTGCAAAAGCAATGGGGGCGTCATCCCTGCGATGGATGTACCAGGGCAAGCGCGTTCCCTCGTCCGTCTTGGTCCATTCGTAAAACCCTGTTGCGACAATCAGACAGCGGCGTGATCGGCAGGCATCGCGAAAGGCGGGCTTTTCCGCCAAAGTCTCGGCACGTGCGTTGATCAGCAACGGGCCGGCAGTTTCCGTCTTGTACCAATGTGGCAAAAACCCCCAGCGCAGCGCATCCAGATGACGGCCTGATTCACCACCCCGCACCACATGCACCTGATTTGTCGGACACACGTTGAAATTCGGGACGGTTGGCAACGCATTAGCCGGGCGCGCGGAAAACAGCTGCGCCATCGCGTCATTGGGAAGAGTTATTGCGAACCGTCCGCACATGGTAATGGACCACCGTTCCAATCCTGGTTCTGACACAGGACCTTACTGGATTGCATGGAAAACCAGAAAACGCGATCCCACAAGAGCAAAGCGGCGGCCTTTTGGGAGGCTGACAAGCGTCCACAGGTACTAAAAAGACCCCACGGGGACTCAAAAAGTTCCAGAAGAACTCGGACTATCAAGCCTTTTCCGGCTTCGTTTTGACCGGGGTGAAGCTGTAAGGAAAGCCCTGCTCACATTTCACTGAAGCCTCGTGGACAAAGCCCGATGATCCGCAGTTTGCCGAGAAATCGGCGAACGCGCTGATACACACGGATCGGGTAACGCGTGCCTTGGCTGATACCCGAAAAGGAAATACAATTCCCAGACCAGCGGAACCTTGTGCGGGTCATGGACGAGAGTAGGCGTGAGGGGGAAACTGGAGGTCAATTGCCCGGTTCACCACCCGCAAATTGGCCTCAAACTCCGACAACCCGGAAGTGCCTGCAAAAACGCGTGCAAGCTTGCCAACCGCCAGGGGTTCGTCCAAGTCAATCCGGGGCTGGCGCGAGGTCGCGGATCAGATCAAACCGATGCTTGACGGCCTGGGCTCGGAACTCTGGCCGGAATACGATTTCAGTTGATCCGCAGAAGCAGAAAAGCCGCATCATGATGACGCGGCTTTTGTCCTTTTCGAAAACAGAGTCACTTCTGCTTGATGCGCCCATCAACATAAGGCTGATACGGAGCATTTGCCGCCAGGTATTCCGCGGTTACATCCGCAAGATCCGGACCGAAATCATAGGCGTTCTTGTCATCGCCCTCGAACATCGAATACCCATCGCCACCATTGCGGACGTAATTGTTGGTTACGACCAGGTAGGTTTTGTTCGGGTCGATCGGAACAAACCCATCGCCCTCGGCGACCATCACATCAATGATACGCCCTTCGTTCGGCGCTACACTGGGATCCCAGGTAAAGCGCAGGCCAGCGACCTGAGGAAAACGCCCCTTCACGTCTTCCACCTGACTGACGCCATTTTCAAGTGCGTCGATCACGGTCTGTCCAGTGATCTCAAAAGTGGACAGCGTGTTCTGGAACGGCAGCACGGTCAGCACTTCGCCCATGGTCACGTCTCCGGGGTCGATAGACGCCCGCAAACCACCCGAGTTCGCGATGGCAATCTGTACACCCTGATCGGCAACCCGCGCCAGCATCGCATCAGCAACAAGATTGCCCATCTGGCATTCCTGTACACGACATACAGAGCGGTCCCCCTCGATGGCCTCGGCCGCGCTGGCGACAACCTTGTTTCGGATTTCATCCAGAGGCTGAGCAAGTTCGGCGATCCGATCCAATGCGGCCTGATCCTCGGTCACGGTGTTGTCCATGATCAAGGGTTCACCAACGGCTTCGACCACATTGCCGTCGTCATCAAACGTGACGTTCAGTTCGCCCAGAAACTTGCCGTAGGCATAGGCTTGAACGATCTGCACACCGTTGACCACCGTGGGATACGGGCCCACGGCCTTGTCCGATGCATTCGAAAGATAGGTGTTCGAATGCCCGCCAACGATCACGTCGACCCCGCTTGTCTCTGCCGCGACACGCTGGTCAACGCCATAGCCCGAATGGCTGAGCACGATGATCTTGTTGACGCCTTCGCCCGTCAGCTTGTCGACCTCGGCCTGCACCGCCGGTACCGGGTCTGAAAAGGTCACGTTGGGACCGGGCGACGCAAGTTCATGCGTATCGATCGGCGTCAGCCCGATCAGGCCAATCTGTTCGCCACCCACCTCGATCACGGTGGATTTCTTGATGTGGTCGGTCAGAAGCTCTTCGTCGCGAATATCGGCATTGGACATCAGGACCGGGAAATCGACCGAGTCGATAAAGCCACGCAGCACTTCCGGGCCGTCGTCAAACTCGTGGTTGCCCACGGTCATGGCGTCATAGCCCAGCTTGTTCATGAACTCGGCAGCGACCTTGCCCTTGTAATACGTGTAGAAAAGAGACCCCTGAAACTGATCGCCGCCATCCACCAGAATCGAATTGTCGGCACGATCACGTGCGTCTTTCACGGCAGTGACCAGGCGCGCCGATCCACCAAAGCACTTTCCTTCGGCATTGTCTTCCGCGTCGCATCCGCTGTCGTATTTGTTGATCGGCTCGAAACGAGAATGAAAATCGTTGGTGTGCAAAATTGTCAACTTGTAGTCGGCTGCCGCAACTCCGGCGGTCAGGCCCAGAACCGCGACTGAAGTCAAAATTCGGGTCTGCATCATGGTACTCCCAGTTGTTATTTGTGGTGATCGTGCGCGCATGACGGCAGAGAGTCAAAGAAGAAATCCGACTTGATTCCATCTTCGGCGCGGGGCATCAGGTCCGTATGCTGATTTACAAGATTTTCCGAGCCGAAGAGTGGGCCGCCTTGCAGAACCAGGGTGCCTCGGACGGCGCACAGATTGATGTCGCTGACGGGTTTGTCCACTTTTCCACCGCTGAACAAGCCGCTGAAACCGCAGCCAGACATTTTGCCGGTGTCGATGGTCTGGTTTTGCTGGCCTGTGACGCAGACGCGATGGGCGACGACCTGAAATGGGAGGTCTCGCGCGGGGGTGCCCTGTTCCCGCACCTTTATCGCCAGATCCGGATGAGCGATGTCGTCTGGTCACGCCCTCTGCCCTTTGACGGCACCGCGCACCAGTTCCCAAAGGACATGACATGACATCTTACATCGACCCGGACCGCGACCAGTTCGAGGCATTCAAAGCTCTGGATCGGGACATGCCGATCGAAATGCTCAATTTGGTGAAGTTTCGGGCCAAGGCGCAGTACCCAACCGCGCATGAACTGGTGAATGCAGGGCTGACCGGAGCGCGAGCCTATCAAAACTACGGGGCAGAAACCGCTCCGATCATTGAACGCATCGGGGCGCGCATCCTCTGGCGTGGGGTGTTTGAAGCAACCCTGATTGGACCGGCGGACGAGGCATGGGATGCCGTTTTCATTGCCCGCTATCCGACGGCACATGCATTTCTGGAAATGGTCACTGACCCGGTCTATCGGGCGGCGGTGATCCACCGTCAGGCGGCGGTGGAAACGTCGCGCCTGATCCGATGCGGTTCAGGTGAAGCCGGGGCGACATTCGGATGAAACTGTTGGAGAAACTGGGCCTTGCCGCCCTGCACCGCATGGACCCCGAGACCGCCCACGGGATGTCGATCAAGGCGTTGAAGTCCGGGCTTGCACCCGCACCGGGGCCGGTAACGACGCCGCGCCTGAAAACCGTCGTTGCCGGGCTGAACCTGCCGAACCCGGTCGGGCTGGCTGCCGGGTTCGACAAAAACGGCGAGGTTCTGACCCCGCTGTCCCGCGCCGGGTTTGGTTTTGTCGAAGTCGGGGCGGTCACGCCGCGCCCGCAACCGGGGAACCCCAAACCCCGCCTGTTTCGCCTGACCGAGGACAGGGCAGCCATCAACCGCTTTGGCTTCAACAACGAAGGCATGGAGGTGATGGCCAAACGGCTGGCACACCGCCCCAAAGACGCGGTCATCGGCCTGAATCTGGGGGCGAACAAGGACAGCGAAGACCGCGCCGGCGACTTTGTAAAAGTGCTGGCCCATTGTGCCGAATATCTGGATTTTGCGACCGTCAACGTGTCATCCCCGAACACGGAAAAGTTGCGGGATTTGCAGGGCAAAGCCGCACTCACCGCGCTTTTGAGCGGTGTGATCGAGACGCGCAATGCGCTGCCGCGCCCGTTGCCGATCTTCCTGAAAATCGCACCGGATCTCACCGAGGCGGAGTTGCAGGACATCGCCGAGGTCGCCCGCGAAACCCGGGTGGACGCTGTGATCGCCACCAACACCACCCTGTCCCGCGACGGTTTGCGCAGCGTACACAAAGACGAAACCGGTGGTTTGTCGGGCGCCCCATTGTTTGAAAAGTCCACCCGTGTACTGGCGCGGCTGAGCAAACTGACGGACGGGGATATCCCCCTGATAGGCGTGGGCGGCATCAGCAATGCCGAGCAGGCCTATGCCAAGATCTGTGCCGGGGCATCGGCTGTGCAGTTCTATACCGCGATGGTGTATGGCGGCATTTCCCTGGCTGCCGACATCGCCGAAGGGCTGGATGACTTGCTGGCGCGTGACGGTTTTGACACCGTATCGCAAGCTGTCGGCAGCAAACGAGAGGATTGGCTGTGATCGAATACTGGCACAACCCCCGCTGTTCCAAATCCCGCGCCGGTCTGGCGCTTTTGGAAGAAAACGGTGCGCAGATCTCTGTACGAAAATACCTGGAAGACACGCCGTCAATAGATGAGTTGCGCGCTGCGCAATCCGCCCTTGGGCTGTCGCCCATCGAAATGATGCGCACGGGCGAAAAACGGTTCAAGGAACTGGGGCTGGCCAAAATCTCGCCCGACGAAGACCTGATCCGTGCCATGGCCGAAAACCCGATCCTGATCGAGCGGCCTTTGGCAATTGCCGGAGACAAAGCCGCCATCGGGCGTCCGCCGGAAAACCTGTTGACGCTGCTCTAGGCGACCTGTGCCTCAAGCTTGGGATAGCGCCAGCCCATTGTCACCCCACGTGCGATGTTGAGAACCATCAACGCGGCCCACAGGCCGTGATTGCCGAAACTCGGCACCAGTATGAAAAGTGCGACCACATAGATCGCCACTGACTGAATCATCGCGTTGCGCATGGCGCGGGTCCAGGTGGCACCGATGTAGATACCGTCGTACATCCAGCTTGCCACTCCGATCACCGGGGCGATTGCAGCCCAGAACAGGTATTCCCGTCCGGCTGCACGCACCTGCGGTGAAGTTGACATCAGGTCGATCAGCGCCGGGCCGGCCAAGAAGAAAACCGTTCCCAGCAACAGCGCCCCCCCAACACCCCATTGCGAGGCCATGACCGAGGCGCGACGCACCTGATACCTGTCTCTGGCCCCGACTGCGCCTCCGACCAGCGCTTCGGCGGAAAAGGCAAACCCATCAAGCGCAAAGGCGGTGATTTCAAGAAATTGAAGCAAGACCTGATTGGCGGCCAGATTCACGTCACCCAGATCCGAGCCAACAAAAAGGAATGTCGTGAACGATCCGGTCAACAGAACCGAACGCAGCATGATATCACCGTTGACCTGCAACATGCGCCGCAGCCGGGCAGCATCGAACACCCGCGCCCAATCGCGCCAGATTCCATCTGCGAACCCATCCCGACAAAGCCATAACCCCAATGCCAATCCTGTCCATTCTGCAATCAGGGTGGCAATGGCAACTCCCTCGACCCCCCAGCCAAGCCCAAGAACGAACCACAGGTCGAGAACGATATTCAACCCGTTCATCCAGACCTGAAGGGCGAACACGCCGCGCGTACGCTCGACGGCAATCAGCCAGCCGGTAACGGCATATAACGCGATGGTGGCAGGTGCCCCCCAGATGCGAATCTCCAGGTAGGACCGGGTCAGGGCTTCGACTTCGGGGCTTGCCGGGGAAAGCGCGAACGCACCCGCAAACACGGCCACTTGCCCAAGGATAAAGAACAGCCCTGCCGCGCCTCCCAGGATCAGGCCGCGCATCAGCAGCGCCCGGGTTTCAACGATATCGCCTGCCCCGCGTGCCTGCGCCGCCATCCCGGTGGTTCCCATCCGCAGGAAACCGAAAATCCAATAGACTGTGGACAGGATCACAGCGCCGATGCCGACCGCCCCGATTGGGGCCGCCTCGCCCATCTGCCCGACCACGCCCGTATCCACCGCACCCAGAATGGGCACGGTGGCATTCGACAGGACAATCGGCACCGCGATCTTCAACACCCGCCTGTGCGTAATGGGCGCCGAGGCGTCCTGCATGGTCAGCTCTGATCTCTGGGGGGGTGCGGCATCAGGAAATGCCCGGAAGCCTGCGCAAACAGTTTCGCATGATTGTCCTGCCAGGCTTCGACCCGGACCGAGGCATACCGCCGCCCGGATCTGCTGATAAAGGCACGCGCATATGCGTCCCGTGGAAGGCCCGAACGCAGATAGTCGACGGTAAAGTCGATGGTTTTGGGAAAGCGGATATTCGGGTCGGTCACAATGGCCTCTCCGTCGATCTCGCCACTTTCGATGCGCGGGAACAAATGCTCCCAACTAAGGGTAATGACAGCGGTCACTTCGAGGAATGCCGCGGTTACACCGCCGTGAATCGCAGGCAGGAACGGGTTGCCAATCAACTTGTCATCGAAGTTCAGAACACCGGTCAGTTCATCCCCGCGCCGGTCGAAGCTGATATTGAGAAAGCGGATGTAAGGCACACCGTCAACCAGCGCACGCAACGCTGCATCGCGTCGCTGCTTGACCACCTGCATTGGTTCGGGACGAGGTCTTGCCATGTTATTTCCCCTCAACCGTAAAAGACCCCGAGGCCGTGGCCACCGGCAGGTCCTTGTCGTCGTCCATAGCCGTCGCTCGTACAAAAGCCACGTTCCGCGTGATGTGATAGCAGACGGCGTGCGCCGTAATCGTCTGACCCGGTGTCGCCGCGCGCATGTAGTCAATTCGCAGATCGATCGTGGCTGTCCCGCCGGGGGCCGAGGGGTGGCTCATCACAGCAGCACCGCAGCAAGTGTCCAGAATTGTGGAAATCGCCCCACCGTGAATCACCCCTGTGCGCGGATCACCGATCAGATCCTCATTGTAGGGCAACGTGATCTCTGCCTCGCCCTCGCCGATCTGCGTGAGCTTGAGGTTCAATGCCCGCGCGTGGGGGATCGCCTCGATAAACTGGCGGGCTAAAACTGTCTTGTCGACCATAGGTTTGCGTCCTGTTCTCTGCCCGTCCTTTATGAGCCGCTGTTTCCGCAAAGGGCAAGCCCACCTGTTGCGCTCGGGATCGGGACCGCCTAGGTTGCTGACAAGGAGATCGGGAATGTCCAACAACCGTTTGTCATTCAAAGAGATGTGCGCCGAGTTCGACGTGACCCCGCGCACTCTGCGCTATTACGAATACATCGAGCTTTTGCAACCGGACCGTGAAGGTCGGTCCCGGTTTTACGGCCCGCGTGAATGCGCGCGGATGAAGCTGATCATGCGCGGCCGCAAGTTCGGATTCCCCCTGGAAGAGATTCGCCAATGGCTTTTGATCTACGAAGATCAGGGCAATGAGGCGCAGATGGCCACGTTCGTCGAGATGGCGGATCGCCAGATGAACGAGCTTCAGCAGCAGCGCCAGCAACTGGATGAAGCCATGGACGAACTCAAGCGTCTGCGCGACCAGACGGCCAAGTCGTTGGGATAGTCGCGCCTTCCGAGTCCGAAAAACCAAATTGATCACCCTGAATCCGCGCAAACAAATGCGCAGTGTTTCCACAATTGCGACAGCTTTGGCGGGAAAAACTGCATGACGTGACGGAAAGAAAATTGCGTCAGACCATGCTTACGTGACCGGATGTTACGTCAACTTTGAAATGACGCAGCGTCTGGATTACGTAAACGTCACTCTCGTGTTGTAAAGCGCGTATCAACTGCGCAACTCATATCTCATGACGCCAGTGACGAGAGTATGACGAATGACCGAAGATGTGATGACCATCCGCGAGATGTGCGAGACCTATGATGTCACACCACGCACCTTGCGGTTCTATGAGGCCAAGGAACTTCTGTTCCCGATCCGTGAAGGCCAGAAACGTCTGTTCACCAAGCGTGATCGGGCGCGGCTCAAACTGATCCTGCGCGGCAAACGATTTGGTTTCAGCCTGGAAGAAATTCGGCAACTGCTGGATTTGTACCATGTCGGCGACCAGCAGGTCACGCAGATGACCCGCACCTATGAAATCGCGTGCGAGCGTCTGGAGGACATGGAATTGCGCCGCGAAGAGCTGACGCAGGCCATCGACGATCTGAAAGAGCAGTTGCGCTGGGGCGAGAAAGTCATCGCCTCGATGAAACAGGAAAAGAAGGCAGCCGAGTAACCTCGACCTGTCATCCGGACATATGAATTAAGGGAGCTTCACATGCCCGTTTACAACGCGCCAACCAAAGACATGCAGTTCATCCTGCACGACGTACTGAATGTCTCGCAGTCGGACATACCCGGCTACAACGAACTGGAAGCCGAGTTTACCGGCGCGGTTCTGGAAGAAGCCGGCAAGGTTGCCACCAATGTTCTGCATCCGCTGAACGTTGTCGGCGACACCGAAGGATGCCGGTTGGAAAACGGCATTGTGTACACCCCGACCGGGTTCAAGGACGCCTTCGAGCAGATGAAGGAAGGTGGCTGGACTGGCCTCGACATGCCGGAAGAGTATGGCGGTCAGAACATGCCCTATGTGCTGGGCACCGCCGTGGGCGAGATGTTCTCGGGTTCCAACCAGGCTTTCACAATGTACCAGGGCCTGACGCACGGTGCTGCATCGGCGATTCTGGCGCATGGAACGGACGAACAGAAGAACAAGTACCTGCCCAAAATGGTCAGCTGTGAATGGACCGGCACCATGAACCTGACGGAACCGCATTGCGGCACCGATCTGGGCCTGATGCGCACCAAAGCGGAACCGCAGGGTGACGGCAGCTATAAAATCTCGGGCCAGAAGATCTTTATCTCGGCTGGCGATCACGACATGGCCGACAACATCATCCATCTGGTGTTGGCGAAAATCCCCGGCGGCCCCGAGGGTATCAAGGGTGTCTCGCTGTTCATCGTTCCCAAGTTCATCGTCAACGAAGACGGCTCTTTGGGCGAACGCAACGGCGTATCGGTCGGCAAGATCGAAGAAAAAATGGGCATCCACGGCAACTCGACCTGCGTCATGAATTATGACGAGGCCACCGGCTGGCTGCTGGGCCAAGAGCACAAAGGCATGCGCGCCATGTTCACCATGATGAACGAAGCGCGTCTGGGTGTGGGCATGCAAGGCCTGTCTCAGGCCGAAGCTGCGTATCAAAATGCTGTCGAATACGCCAAGGATCGCCTGCAAGGCCGTGATGTTACTGGCACAAAGAACCCGGACGGCCCGGCCGATCCGCTGATCGTTCACCCTGACATCCGACGAAACCTGATGGACCAGAAAAGCTTCACCGAAGGTGCACGCGCATTCATTCTGTGGGGTGCCACGATGATCGACAAGGCGCACCGGTCGGGTGACAAGGACGCGGACGGGCTGATCTCGCTTCTGACCCCGGTCATCAAGGGCTTCCTGACGGATGAAGGTTACGACATGACCGTTCAGGCGCAGCAGGTCTATGGCGGCCATGGCTACATCGAGGAATGGGGCATGTCGCAATATACCCGCGATGCCCGGATCGCCATGATCTATGAAGGCGCCAACGGCGTACAGGCGTTGGACCTTGTTGGCCGCAAACTGGCGCAGGATGGCGGCAAGCATGTCATGGCCTTCTTCGACATGGTCAAAACCTTCTGCAAGGAAAACGCGGGCCAGAACGAGGCGTATGACAAAGCCTTCATCGAACCGCTGAAGGCTGCGTCCAAGGATCTGCAGGCTGCCGGCATGTATTTCATGCAGGAAGGCATGAAGAATCCGAACAACGCGCTGTCCGGTTCCTACGATTTCATGCACATGTTTGGCCATGTCTGCCTGGGCCTGATGTGGGCGCGTATGGCCAAGGCCGCGCAAGAAGCGCTGGACAATGGCACGTCGGACAAAGAGTTCTACGAGACCAAGATCAACACCGGCCGCTTCTACATGGCCCGGCGCCTCCCCGCCACGGCGTTGCACCTGTCGCGCATTCAAACCGGTGAGGACACGGTCATGGCGCTGGACGCGGCAAGCTTCTGATCTCAATCTGGGTCCGGGCAACATTGACCGGACCCAGCTTACCGGAGGAACAACATGCCAAAACGTTTCCGCCTGACCCGCCGCTTTCCCGTGGCAATGACCGAGGACGGGTATCGCAAGCTCAAAGCGTTCGCGCGCGAAGCCGGTCTGGACGAGGGAGAGGCGCTGTCGTTTCTGTTCGAAAACTTCAACAGCGTAATCAACGAGGACAACCTGACCCATCGCCTGCGAATTTTTAATTCCGAACTGGAAGCCCGGAAAAAGTGAATGCCAGCGGCGATTTATTACAAACCGCTAACTTGGATGCCGGGTACCTCCGGCGGGAGTATTTATGAAAAGATGAAGCTGCGACGCGTCCCTGCCACCGGGCGCACTCGCCATCAGGACAGGGACGACTTCACCTTTTGCGGTCATCGGCTCTCCAGCCTGTACCGCGCGACCATTGAATAGGAAGATGGTTGATCAAAGGTTACCGACTGACCTTCATCTTTTCAAAAATACTCAATTCCGGCTTAGCCACGTGCGCCACGGGAGGGGCGATTGCATGAGCATAAAACTGCACTGTTTCGGAGAAAGCGGCAATTCCTACAAGGCCGCTCTGGCGCTGGAAATGTCCGGTCTCGATTGGGAGCCTGTCTTTGTCGACTTCTTCAAGGGTGTCACCCGCAGCCCCGAGTTCCGTTCACAACTCAACGTGATGGGCGAAGCACCCTTCATGGTCGATGGTGATTTCCAAACCTCCCAATCTGGTGCCATTCAGGCCTATGTGACTGAAAAATCCGGCAAGTTCGGCGGCAAAAACCGGGAAGAGAACTATGACATCCTGCGCTGGGTGCTTTGGGACAATCACAAGCTCAGCTCGATGGCGGGCCTGACCCGGTTCCTGATCAATTTTCTGCCCGAACAGCATCGCAACCCGGATGTGATCGCCTTTAACCAGGGCCGCCTGAAGGCTGCCTATCAGGTGCTGAACACGCATCTGGAAGGCCGCGACTGGATCGTCGGCGACGGCGTAACCAACGCTGATCTCAGCTGCTGCGGCTACCTTTACTACCCCGAACCATTCGGCTTTGACCGTGCCGACTGGCCCAATATCGACGCCTGGCTGACTCGCCTGTCCGAGCAGCCCGGCTGGAAACACCCCTATGACCTGATGCCCGGCAACCCGTCGGATCGAGCTTGAGGAGAAGACCCATGACCGAAGCTTATATTTATGACGCTCTGCGCACACCGCGCGGCAAGGGCCGCAAGGATGGCAGCCTGCACGAGGTAACCTCGGTGCGCCTGTCCGCCCTGACCCTGAACGCGATGAAAGAACGCAACAACCTGGAAGGCCACGCCGTCGAAGACGTGATCTGGGGCAACGTCACGCAGGTGATGGAACAAGGCGGCTGTCTGGCGCGCTCGGCTGTTCTGGCATCGGACCTGGACCAGTCGATCCCCGGCCTGGCGATCAACCGTTTCTGCGCGAGCGGAATGGAAGCCGTGAACCTGGCCGCAAACCAGGTCAAGGGCGGCGCGGGCGACGCTTACATCGCAGGTGGCGTTGAGATGATGGGCCGTGTTCCCATGGGCAGCGACGGCGCGGCGATTGCCGTTGACCCCTCTCTGGCGATGGAGACCTACTTTGTGCCGCAGGGCATCTCGGCCGATATCATTGCAACGGAATACGGATTCAGCCGCGATGACGCGGACGCTCTTGCGGTTGAATCGCAAAAGCGCGCGGCGGAAGCCTGGGCCGACAACCGGTTCGAAAAGTCGGTCATCACCGTCAAGGACCAGAACGGCCTGCCCATTCTGGACCGTGACGAATACATGCGCCCCGGCACCGACATGCAAAGCCTTGGCGCACTGAACCCGTCCTTCCAGATGATGGGCGAACAGATGCCCGGCTTCGACAAGGTAGCAATGTTGAAATACCCGCATCTAGAGCGGATCAATCACATCCACCATGCCGGCAACAGCTCGGGCATCGTGGATGGGGCTGCGGCCGTCCTGATCGGCAACAAGGAATTTGGCGAAAAATACGGCCTGAAACCGCGCGCCCGCATCAAGGCGACCGCCAAGATCGGCACCGACCCGACCATCATGCTGACCGGCCCGGTTCCGGTGACCGAGAAGATCCTGGCCGACAACGGCATGAAGATCAGCGATCTGGACCTGTTCGAAGTCAACGAAGCCTTTGCCTCGGTCGTGCTGCGGTTCCAGCAGGCGTTTGACGTCGATCCGGCCCTGGTCAATGTCAACGGCGGCTCGATCGCGATGGGTCACCCGTTGGGCGCAACCGGTGCGATCATCATCGGCACCTTGCTGGACGAACTGGAGCGCCAGGACAAGGAAATCGGTCTGGCCACGCTCTGCATTGCGTCCGGCATGGGTGCGGCAACGATTATCGAGCGGGTCTGATGCCCAAGCTGGATCTCTCTCAGATCCCGTTCAAGGGGGGCTCGTCCTATCCGGGCAAGCTGGCCGAGGCGACCGCTGGTCGTTTCGTGCAGCGCGTCGGGGATGCGGGCGGGCTGACCCAGTACGGGGTCAACATCGTGCGGCTGGAGCCCCGGGGCCTTTCGTCGCTGCGCCACTACCATATGGAGCAGGACGAATTTGCCATCATGCTCAGTGGCAAATGCGTGCTGATCGATGACGATGGTGAGCATGAGATGCTGCCCGGTGACTGCGCCGCTTGGCCCGCTGGTGAGGCCAACGGCCACCACCTTGTGAACAAAACCGATGCGCCCGCGACCTTTTTGGTGGTGGGCACACGGACCCCGACCGAGACCGGCTATTACAGCGACATAGACATGATGGTGAAGGATGATGAGAACGGATTCTCTTTCACCCGGAAAGACGGCAGCCCGCTGACGGCTGACCAGATTGGAGATGACAATGACTGATTTCACTCTGACCAAAGACGCGGACGGCGTCGCTTTCGTTACCTGGGACGCCCAGGGGAAATCCATGAACGTGCTGACCCGCGAAGCTTTTCAGGAAGTCAGCCAACTGATTGATCAGGCCCTGAGCGACGACGAGATCAAAGGTATTGTCATCACCTCGGGCAAGGAAGGCTCTTTTGCCGGTGGCATGGACCTGAACACACTGGCGACTATCCGTCAGGAAGCGGGTGACGAACCCGCACAGGCGTTGTTTGATTTCGTCATGGGCGGGCATCACATCCTGCGCAAGCTGGAATTGGCGGGCATGGACCCCAAGACCAAGAAAGGCGGCAAACCCATCGCCTGCGCGATCAACGGAACCTGCGCCGGGATCGGGACCGAGATCGCACTGGCGTGTCATCACCGTGTTATGACCAGCAATCCAAAGTCCAAGATCGGTCTGCCCGAAATCCTGTTGGGCATCTTCCCCGGCGGCGGCGGCACCATCCGTTACAGCCGCATGGTTGGTGCAATGGCGGCGGCCCCCGTACTGCTTGAAGGCAAGATGATGGACCCGGCCAAGGCCAAGGGCGCGCAGTTGATCGACGCGGTTGCCGACGATCCGGTTGCCGCGGCCAAGGAATGGGTTCTGAATGCCAAGGACGCTGATCTGGTGAAACCCTGGGACGCGAAGGGCTACAAGATGCCCGGTGGCGCGCCTTACCACCCTGCCGGTTTCATGACCTTCGTGGGCGCGAGCGCCATGGTTCACGGAAAAACTCAAGGTGCGTTTCCTGCGGCCAAAGCCCTTCTGAGCGCGATCTATGAGGGCGCGTTGGTTGATTTTGACACCGCTTTGAAAATCGAAGCCCGCTGGTTCACCAACGTTCTGATGAACCCGTCCTCGTCGGCGATGATCCGGACACTGTTCCTCAACAAGGAAGCGCTTGAAAAAGGCGCGGTCCGTCCGAAAGGTGTGCCCGATCAACGCGTCAAGAAAATCGGCGTTCTGGGCGCTGGCATGATGGGGGCCGGTATCGCACTGGTTTCTGCCCAAGCTGGCATGGAGGTCGTTCTGATCGACCGTGATCAGGAAGCGGCCGACAAAGGCAAAGCTTATACCGAAACCTATCTGGACAAAGGTATCAAACGCGGCAAGGTCACGGCTGAAAAGAAAGAGGCCATGCTGGCGCGCATCACGGCGACACCGGATCTGGACCATCTGAAAGGGTGTGACCTGATCATCGAAGCCGTGTTTGAAGACATGGGCGTAAAGGCCGAGATGACCAAAAAGGTCGAGGCGATCATCCCGGAAGACTGCATCTTTGCCTCGAACACCTCGACCCTGCCGATTTCAGATCTGGCCAAGGCAAGCGTGCGTCCGGACCAATTCATCGGCATCCACTTCTTCTCGCCGGTCGAGAAGATGTTGCTGGTCGAGATCATCAAGGGCAAGGAAACCGGTGATCGCGCCGTTGCCAAGGCTCTCGACTATGTGCGCCAGATCCGCAAGACGCCGATCGTGGTCAACGATGCGCGCTTCTTCTACGCCAACCGCTGCATCATTCCGTACATCAACGAAGGTGCACGGATGATCACCGAAGGCGTAAGCCCCGTGCTGATCGACAACGCGGCGCGTCAGCTGGGCTTCCCGGTGGGGCCGATTCAGCTGACCGACGAAACCTCGATTGATCTGGGGGCCAAGATCGCCCGTGCGACCAAGGCAGCCATGGGCGATGCCTATCCGGAAAGCCCCTCGGACGATCTGATCTTCTGGATGGAAGAACAGGGCCGTTTGGGGCGCAAGGCAAACGCCGGCTTCTTCGTCTATGACGAAAAGGGCAAACGCGTCGAATACTGGAAGGGTCTTCAAGAGAAGTATCCACTTGCCAAAGACCAGCCCGACCTGATCGAAGTACAGGAGCGCCTGATGTTCGCGCAGGTTCTGGAAGCGGTTCGGGCGCTGGAAGAAGGTGTGCTGGAAGACATCCGTGAAGGCGACGTAGGCGCCATTCTGGGCTGGGGCTTTGCGCCTTGGTCCGGTGGTCCGCTCAGCTGGCTCGACATCATCGGCACGCCCTACGCAGCCGAACGATGCGATCAGCTGGCCGAGAAATATGGCGAACGCTTTGCCTGCCCGCCGCTGCTGCGTGAGATGGCCGAGAAGGGGCAAACCTTCTACGGGCGCTTCAACCCCGAAGCAAAAGCTGCCTGAAACAGTGATGCAGGCGCGTGAGTTCACGCGCCTGCATCGTTTTTGTCAGTGTTTGGTTAGATCTGCCATTCGGGCCGCAAAAACAGCACCGGTGCGTTTGGACGCCCCGGTCGACCCGGCCGCCTGACCCCAGAGGGCGGACGGATCGGAAATATCGGTTCCTGCGGAATGGGTGCAGGCAGGGCACCCAATGGATTGGCAAGGGCCGACATATCGCCCCTGCTTGCAATCTGGTTGACCAGCTCTGTGCCGGTGTCTTCATCGGCGACATCGTAACCAGCCCCGCTGGCTGTGCCGCGCATGTTGAACAGGCCGGAAGGGCAGTACGCTTGCAGGCCGCCCTCGACAAAGATCACCTGATCTTCGTCGAAAAACAGGGAACGGACTTCAAACGACGATCCCGGTGCCTGCGACATAAACCGACCCACGCCATTCAGCAATCGTGCGGAGACAACGGAACAGCCGCTGACACTGGCATCAATCTGCGACAGGTTCAGAGCGATGCCCTGCTCGGGCATCAGCCAGACGGGGCGCCCGTTATATGCGGCGCGTGCAGGTACGAAAACCGGCAAATACTCGGAACGGCGCTCTTCGGCAGGAATGACCACGACGCTGGTCGAGATGCGGCGCACCTCTTTGAACCCGTGATCCAGAGTTCGGACCAGATCGCCGACGGCAATGCGTTCAACCGGTTTCCACCCGCTGGTTGTCGCAACCTTCGTGCCGTTCAAAAAGCCACCACGGCGCGCGTTCACGGCGTGGTTCAAACCGGATGGATCAGTTTCTAACGACTGATCAAGATATACGGAAATACTCGTAACTTCAGACACGTGCCTAACCCCCTTTGGCACAAACTCACTATGCCAAACAGCTAACATCAAAAATCGGGACTGTCTTATTTCGGACATATTTATGCCCAATTTAGGCCGTCTCAGCGCGTTCTCAGGGCGATTTGGTAAACACTCACAAGGCTTAAACAGGCTTTTGTGCAATTTTCGAAACGGTCAGCATGCATGGAACTTACGAATCCATCTGCACCTGATCCGTTGAAATGAACCCGCTTGTTGAGGTTGCAGCCGCAAAATCCGTTGGCAGTGCGCTGTTGTACGTTTCAGGCAAGTTCCTGCTGGGTGGATGACCGCCTGGCCCGCCAGCCCAGCAAAACCCCTGCCGCCGCGATCAGGACAATCCCGGACACTTGCATCAAATCAAGGGCCTGACCCAGTGCGACGAATGCAAAGAGCGGCCCGAAGATCATCACCGAATACTCGAACACGGCCACGTAAGAGGTCTCGCCTACCTGATAGGCCTTGATGAGCATGAAGACGGCAATCGTTGACCCGACGGCCTGAACAACAATCCATTGCAGCGCGGGCCCCACTTCCCAGACCCAACCCCGTGTAACAAAGCCGTCCGGCCCGTCCAGCGTGGCAACGGGTGCAACTGTGAACAAGGCGGCACCCACGGCCCCTGACAGCCCAAGGGTAATGACCATGGCTGCCAGCATCGCTACCGTGCTTTCACGCGCGCAATATGTCCGCGTCATGATCGAACTCAAGGCATAGAAAAAACCAGCGGCAACCGGGAAAACCGAACGCATGTCAAATGCAACCGGGTTTGGCTGCAAAACCAGAAGAGTGCCCGAAAAACCGACCAGAACGGCCAGAATGCGCCATGGCCCGATCTTTTGCCCGAGCGCTATGGACGAAATCAACAGCACGAAAATCGGCGAGGTGAACAACCCTGCCAGGGCTTGCGCAATCGGCATCATCGACAGCGACGCAAAATAGAAAAACATGGCCGTCGTGATCAGAAGACTGCGCAAGGTGACCGCTCCCCACCGATGGGGCCTCAGCCCGCCCAGCCCCATAAGGGACAGGCCGACAATCAGCGGCAGCATCAGCAATGCACGCATGAAATGGAATTGCCACAGCCCGACCGTCTCGGCCAGCAGGATCACAACATTGTCGATCACGCCGATGATCGCCATTGCAGCCACCATAAGGACCGAAGCCAGCACCGGAGAGGTGGTCGTGTCTTGCTGCATGTCCGCGCCTTTGTTGCGATCAAATTTTTCCTGACGGGTATCCAGCACAAATCGGAATACCTGCGCAACAGGTTTGCGCCCGGCGATTTCACCATGCTAAGCTGTGGCAAAACAATTTCGAGCAGACCCCAACCAGATGACGGCCCTGAAACAGTACCAGCGGATCGAAGCCACCGGTCTGTGGCGCCCTTCGCCCGATGAACAGCGGCGCGAAGTTGTGGTATCGATTGGCAAGGCCACCCTGACCATTTCCGATTTCAATGACAGGGCTTTGACGCATTGGTCTTTGGCAGCGCTTGAACGGCAGAACCCCGGTGTCTTTCCGGCTGTTTTTTGCCCCGACGGCGATCCGGATGAGACACTGGAACTGGGAGAATCCGAAACCACGATGCTTGAAGCGATCGACCGGCTGCAACGTGCCATCGAACGCTCTCGTCCTCATCCCGGTCGTTTGCGCTGGATGAGCGTCGGAGGCGTTGTGGCCGCGGTTCTGGCGGTATTGTTGTTTTGGCTGCCCGGTGCGTTGCAAAACCATGTTGTCTCGGTCGTGCCCGAAATCAAACGACAGGAGATCGGAGACACGATTTTGCGGCGGATCGAGCGCGTCTCGGGCCCGGCCTGCACGTCTGTGGATGCGCAGGCTTCACTGGATCGCATGGCCAGTCGTACGGGCGTCCGGCAGATCGTTATTCTGCCCGCGGGCGTTCAGGACAGCCTCAGCCTGCCGGGTGGCACCGTTCTATTGAATCGTGCCCTGGTAGAAGACCACGAAGACCCTGCGGTCGCAGCAGGTTATGTTATCGCAGAGCGCGCGCGGACGGCGCTCAAGGACCCGCTGGATGATCTGCTGGACAGAACCGGGGCATCCTCGGCCTTTCGGTTGTTGACGACCGGGGAACTGACACCTGAGATCATTGACACCTATACCGAACAGGTCCTCTCGCAGCCCCGACCATCCCTTCCGGACGACGACTTGCTGGCGATGTTCTCGCAAAGCGCCCTGCCCTCTACCCCTTACGCCTATGCTCAGGACATTACCGGTGAATCAGTACTGGGTCTGATCGAGGCTGATCCCATGGCTGGCCGTACCCTGGAACAGGTGTTGCCGGACCGCGATTGGGTCCGGCTGCAAAACATATGCGGCGAATAATCCGGGTTACTTGGTTCCAAACATCCGGTCGCCCGCATCGCCCAGACCCGGCATGATATAGCCTTTCGAGTTCAGTTCGCGGTCCAGTGCGGCGGTGACGATGTGCACATCCGGGTGCGCCTCTTTCATACGCGCAACACCTTCCGGCGCGGCCAACAGACAGAGAAAGCGGATATCCGTCGCCCCCGCCTCTTTCAGCAGGTCAATCGCCGCAGCCGAACTGTTGCCGGTGGCCAGCATCGGATCCACCGCGATAACCAAACGGTCCTTCAGGCTCTCGGGTGCTTTGAAGTAATACTGCACGGGCTTCAGCGTTTCTTCGTCGCGATACAGGCCGACAAAACCGACGCGCGCGGAGGGAACCAGCTCCAGCACCCCATCCAGCATCCCGTTTCCAGCGCGCAGGATCGACACCAGCGCCATTTTCTTGCCCGCCAGAATGGGGGCGTCCATTTCTTCCATCGGTGTTTCGATATGGCGCGTGGTCAACGGTATTTCGCGCGTGACCTCATAGGCCAGCAGCAGCGTAATTTCGCGCAGCAACTGCCGGAATACGGCGGTCGAGGTCCCCTTGTCCCGCATGAGCGTCAGTTTGTGTTGCACCAGCGGGTGATCGACGACGGTCAGATGTTCGCTCATGTGTTCTCCAGTCTTTTCTTGACCCGCGCACGGGTATCATCATCACAAAAGGCCGCTTCCAGGGCGGTCTGATTCAGGGCCGCAAAATCTTCGGCCTCCCAGCCGAAGGCTGCGTTCAACATCTCATATTCCCGTCGCATGGTCGTGTGAAAAAACGGGGGGTCGTCTGTGGATACCGTGACCTTCACGCCTGCATCGCGCAGGTTCGCAATCGGGTGGGCCGCAAAATCGGGGAAAAGCCCCAGAACCACATTCGATCCAGGACAGACCTCAAGAGTGATGTCCCGGTCGACCAGTTCGCGAACAAGGTCTGGATCCTCGAGGGCGCGAACACCGTGTCCGATGCGCTCGACCCCCAGATCGCGCACGGCATCGCGCACGCTTTCAGGGCCGCCGAACTCTCCGGCATGTGTCGTCAGGCGAAGCCCGGCCTCGCGTGCGCAGTCGAAAGCCCATTTGAAATCGCCCTGAGTGCCAACGGATTCATTTCCCCCCATGCCAAAACCGGTGATCCAGTCGCCCGCAGTCTCTGCCGCGCAATAGGCGCTGCGCTTGGCTTGATCGGGACCGAAATGGCGCACACAGGTAATGACACCGCGCAAAGTAATGTCAAACTTGCGCTCGGCCTCGTCCGCCGCGTCCTGAATGGCGTTCAGATAGTCCCGCCAGGCGTGCAGGTCGCCGCCGCCACAAAAATCGGGGCTCAGAAAAGTCTCAGAGTAGACGACACCATTTTCGGCGCTTTCTTCGAGAATGGCCAATGTCAGCCGCCGGAAGTCTTCAGGCGTTTTCAGGACTTCGCAGGCGGCCTCATACACATTCAGGAAATGCGCGAAATCGCGGAAATCATAAGATCCGTCCGGCTTGAAGATACCGCTCAGATCCACCCGTTTTTCATGCGCAAGCTGGCGAATGAACGCCGGTGGCGCGGCGCCTTCGTGATGCAGGTGCAGTTCTATTTTCGGCAGGTCGGCGACGCTCATAGAAAATTCCTTCCCGGTCCTTGCGCCGGAATGTTCAGGTGATGGGCGATGCTGGCGGCAATGTCGGCAAAGTCCACCTGGCCGATCTGCCCCGTGCCTGACCCGGAAATCAGAACCGGTACTTGTTCACGTGTGTGATCTGTCCCGGTCCAACTGGGATCATTGCCATGATCGGCGGTCAAAACCAACAGGTCGCCGGGGCGGAGCCGGGGCAGAATCTCGCCGATCTCGTGGTCGAACCATTCCAATGCTCGGGCATAACCGCTGATATCGCGGCGGTGGCCGTACAGACTGTCGAATTCAACAAAGTTGGCGAAAGTCAGGCTGCCCTCTTCGGCGTCATCCACCAGATCTGAAAGGTGCTGCATGAGTTCAGCGTCCGACCCTTTGCGCAGCGTGTCGATACCCTGCATGGAAAAGATGTCGCCGATCTTGCCCACTGCGTGCACTTTCCGCCCGGCATCCTGCGCCCAATTGGTCAGAACCGGAGCGGGCGGCTGAATGGCGAAATCCTTGCGGTTGGTTGTCCGTCTGAAGCCCGCCTCTGGCGTGCCGACAAAGGGGCGCGCAATGACACGACCCACTTTCATCTCGTGCAAGCGCGGGGCAAGCGCGCGGCACATACCCAGCAAACGGTCCAGCCCGAAACTCTCTTCATGGGCTGCGATCTGAAACACACTGTCGGCTGAGGTGTAGCAGATCGGCCAGCCGGTTCGCATATGCTCGGCACCCAGTTCAGCGATGATCGCCGTGCCCGAGGCATGGCAATCGCCAAGGATGCCTTCGGTCCCGGCGGCCTGGGCCGCTGCGCGGCTCAGGTCCGCAGGAAAAGCTGGAACCGTATCCGGGAAATAGTGCCAATCCCAGGGCACCGGCAGACCTGCCAGCTCCCAATGGCCCGAGGGCGTGTCTTTGCCGGGCGAATGCTCGCGCGCGCAGCCCCACAACCCATTGGGTTCGGCGTCCAATCCGGGGGTTGCGTCCCCAGACGCCAGTCGCGCAGCCGCACCCAACCCCAGTGCGTCGAGGTTCGGCAGGTTCAAAGGACCCGAGCGACCGTCTTCGGCCCGCCCTTCGGCACAGGCCTGCGCGATATGAGCCAGCGTGTTTGCCCCACTATCCGGGACGTCGCCATTGAAAAAACGATCGGCATCAGGCGCACCGCCTATTCCGACGGAATCCATGACGACAAGAAAAGCACGGCTCATACGCGAACCCTTTCGTGGATCAGATCTGGAAGCGTCGGAGCCGTATCGCTGATCTCAATCGCGCTCAGCACGGTTTCTGCGGCTCGGCGCGCGGCATCTTCCCGCGCAGCATGGATCACGGCAATCGGCGCGCCTTTGGACACGCGATCGCCAAGCCGAAGAATACTGGATATCCCGACGGCGGGGTCGATCTCGTCACTTTCGACCTGACGGCCACCGCCCAGCGCAACCACGGCAAGACCCAGAGCTTCGCCATCGACGGCCGAGATGAAGCCGTCCTGCGGGGCCGGAACCTCTTGGATGACATTCGCCTCAGGCAGGAACCGAGCCCAGGTCTCGACGAACTGAACGGGGCCACCAACAGCTGCCATCATGCGACCAAATCGCTCTGCGGCGCGTCCGTCACGGATGATTTCAAAGATTTTGTCACGCCCCTCCTCGACCGAACCGCACATTCCTGCATCGGTCAGCAAGACGCCCCCCAACTCGGCAGAAATGTCTGCCAAAGGTGACATATCCGACGTGGTCAGCACTTTCATCACCTCAGCGATCTCCAAAGCACTCCCCAACGCCGGGGCCAAGGGTTGATTCATGTCAGTGATCACCGCCGACGTGCGACACCCTGCTGCGTTGGCGGTCTCGGTCAATGCGGTGGCCAATTTGCGGGCATCTTCCATCGTTTTCATGAAAGCGCCGCTGCCGACCTTGACGTCAAGAACCAGAGCGTCCGGGCTGGCGGCCAGCTTTTTGGACAGGATCGACGCTGTGATCAGATCCAGGCTCTCGACTGTCGCGGTCACATCCCGCACCGCATAAAGACGCTTGTCTGCGGGCGCGATCTGGCCCGTCGCCCCGACGATGGCCGCGCCGGTATCGCGCAGAATCTGCGCAAGACGGTCCTGCCCTATCTGAGTGCTGACCCCCGGGATGGCCTCAAGCTTGTCAAGCGTTCCACCGGTGTGCCCCAGGCCCCGGCCCGAGATCATTGGGACATACGCCCCACATTCCGCAAGCGCCGGGGCAAGAACCAGGCTGACACTGTCCCCGACACCACCGGTCGAGTGCTTGTCGACCACCGGTCCGTCCACATCCCAGGTCAGTACGTCTCCACTGTCGCGCATCGCGATCGTCAAATCCGCACGTCCCCGAGGGCCCAAACCGCCCATGCAGACGGCCATGGCAAAAGCCCCGGCCTGCGCGTCGCTGACGCTTCCGTCCGCAAGCCCCTGCGCAAACCAGATCAGCTCCTCGCGACCGGGCACCTCCTGCCTGCGCAGTTTTGCTATGATCGAGCGGGCATCCATGCGTTCAGACATCCTCCATATGAGACGCGTCGAATGCGCCCGGCAACAAATCCCCAATGGTTGTCTCGAATTCGGCACCGTCCACGGTTGCCAGTGTAACTTTCACATCGCGCTTGCCAAACTCGGCCAGTTTCTGGCGGCACCCACCGCAGGGCGGCACAGGCTGAGGGCTGGAGGCAACCACGTAGACCTCGGTCAGTTCCTGCTCGCCCGCGGCAACCATCGCGGCGATTGCACCGGCCTCGGCACAAGTGCCTTCGGGATATGCCACGTTCTCAACATTGCAACCGGAATAGACCTGACCCGAGGAGGATCGAAGCGCTGCGCCAACCTTGAAATTCGAATAAGGCGCATAGGCGTTTTCGCGGACTGACAAGGCAGCGTCTTTGAGCGACATGGCGATTCCCCGTTTTTTTGATCATCTGGTCAGAAATTTGGACCGTTAAGTAAAAAGGCAGAGGAATTGAAGCCCCCAGCCAATGTTTTTCAGTCAGCCCAGTGTTGTCGTGAACGTACCGGGCAAGGTGACTTCCAGCAACTCGATGTTGTCCGAGGGCGAGGACAAGCGCGTGCGCATCCCGGGCGGGATGACAAAGGCGTCTCCCTGCTCCAGCCGATAGGGCTCGCGTCCTTCGCCTTCCAGTGTGACCGCTCCGTCCATCACGAAGGTAAAGTGAATGTCCGTATCGTGGCTGGCCCATTCGGTATCGCCCTGCCCTTTGCGAACGACCTGAACGCCTGCGACCCCTTTGGTGTTCTCGGCAATTGTCGTGTCGCGGCAGATGTAACCCGGAAGGCGGAACGGTACCCATTCGGCGTCCTTGGCCCGGTTGTAGACAAAGCGTTGTCCCTGCCATTCGCGGTCCGGGCGAAAATGCGGCGTGGGAAGCTGCATGTCATGGTCGATTTCCGTGAAATGTTCCGCTGGCACACCTATCTCGATGACCTGAACATTGTCCGACGCCTCAAGCACGCGGTGACGAATTTCCGGCGGCTGGATAAAGCAATCCCCTGCGGTCAGGCGCATTCTCTCTCCCTGATCCTCATAGACGACATCCACCCAGCCATGAATGCAGAATATCAGTTGGAACCCGACTTTGTGAAAATGCACCATATCGGGCACCGGGCCCCCGTCCGGGATGCGGATATGGCTGGCGATGATCGATCCGCCCAGACGATCCGGCACCAGATCGCGATAATGCATCCCCGCCCGACCGATGATCCAGGGAGCCTGATCCTTGAGCCTGCGCACCACGAAGGAATGAACTGTTTCAGGCATCACCAGCGGCGGATTTCGCTCTTCGATTTCGATCCGGGTCCCATTCGGCGCAACAAGAACGCGTTGGCCATCTGCAAAGCGTTCCGGGTCATCTGTCAGGATGCGCAATGTTCCCGGACCTTCGGGCGCGTCTTTTTCGATCCGCAACCGCAGACCGTGCCCTGAAAACACTGCGACGCGCGGATCGTCTGCGGGATAGATCATGTCCATCTGCATCCCCAACACCTTGGTATAAAAGGGGATGTCGTTTCGAATTTCCTGGGTTGGCAAACGAAATTCAGCTTGGGTCTGCGAAGGCTCGGCTGTCTTTGTCATGAGATGTCTCGTCAGATTTCGATTTTGGCCATCCGATCAGAACAGAGGCCAAAATGCCAATCGAAAAGAACATCTCGAGCGTTTCTTCCATGACGAAAAGCCGCGTTTTCATAACTGTCGACAAAGCGTCGCTGTGCAGCCCGGTATATTCCTCAAGAAGCTGAGCGATGACGGCAAGACAGCCGGCCGCCATGAACGCGATCATAAAGGGAGCGCGCCGTTTGACAGCACGCCATCCCGTCGGGGCCCCATGCCAGATGACGCCGCCCAGGATAACGCAGGCCAGGAAGACCCTGACCACATTGACGTCCAGCACGACATCCAGACCGTCAAGGATCAGGAACGGCAAACTGCCTTCAGGGTAAACGCCTGCTTCCAGCTCACGCTCGGCCAACAATAGGAATGTCAGCCCGATATACAGCCGGGTGACACCCGGGTATCGCCACAACGCCACCACCCCCGCAACAAGCAAACAAACCGCGGAAACCGTTTCGAACAATCCGCCTTCCTGGTTGAAGAACGCTGCCTGTTCCGGCCAGATGACAATCGCACCGAGAAGCATAATTCCCGTCACCGCCGCAAACCATATGGTCAGCCGCGCAAGTCCAGTGCCGGCCCCAGGACCGTTGGACAGGCCGTGGGCCTGATCATCTGTCTTGTATGTCATTGCTGCTTCGTCTTGCCTGAGTGTTTGTGCGTTTCGCAAAGTTATCTAGATGTAAAAAAATTGTGTCAAAATTCAACCCATGTCCGGCTCGCAACTGCGACACGTCGGCACTGTTACGCAACGTAGCCAAGCTCGGACGAATAGTTTAATGTTAAATCAAATTCTCAGAGGGAACTGAATCTCCAATGTCTGACACCCCCAGCCTGCGACAGGCCGCGCTTGACTATCACGCCCATCCGAAACCTGGAAAACTCGAGATAAAGGCCACAAAACCGATGGCCAATGGTCGCGATCTGGCGCGCGCCTATTCGCCCGGCGTTGCCGAGGCCAGCCTTGAAATCAAAGCCGACGCCGCAAACGCGGAAAAGTATACGGCGCGCGGCAACCTTGTCGCCGTGGTGTCCAACGGCACTGCGGTTCTTGGTTTAGGCAATATCGGGGCGCTGGCCTCGAAACCGGTGATGGAAGGCAAAGCCGTCCTGTTCAAAAAGTTCGCAGGCATTGACTGTTTTGATATCGAAGTCGATCAGCCCGATCCGGAAAAGCTGGCGGATATCGTCTGCGCGCTGGAGCCGACATTCGGGGCCATCAACCTGGAAGACATCAAGGCGCCGGATTGTTTCATAGTCGAAAAGCTGTGCCGCGAGCGCATGAACATTCCCGTTTTCCACGATGACCAGCACGGAACCGCCATTGTCGTGGGGGCCGCTGCGAAGAATGCTCTGCATGTAGCCGGTAAGACATTTGCAGACATCAAGGTCGTTTCAACCGGCGGCGGGGCCGCGGGGATTGCCTGCCTGAACATGCTGGTGAAACTGGGTGTGAAACAGGAAAACATCTGGCTGTGCGATATTCACGGGCTCGTCTACGAGGGGCGTGCCGAGGATATGAACCCGCACAAGTCGCAGTTCGCGCAGAAAACGGACTTGCGGACTCTGGATGATGTCATCGGCGATGCGGATCTGTTTCTGGGCCTGAGCGGCCCGAATGTCCTGAAGCCTGAAATGGTTCAGAAAATGGCCGATCGTCCGATCATCTTCGCACTGGCCAACCCGACGCCAGAAATCCTGCCTCAGGCCGCGCGTGAGGTTGCTCCGGACGCGATCATCGCCACCGGGCGCAGCGATTTTCCCAATCAGGTCAACAACGTATTGTGTTTCCCGTTCATATTCCGGGGCGCTCTGGATGTGGGCGCGACCGAGATCAATGACGCGATGCAGATCGCCTGCGTTGACGGCATTGCGGAAATGGCCCGCGCGACGACAAGCGCCGAGGCGGCTGCCGCCTACAAGGGCGAGCAACTGACCTTTGGGCCGGATTATCTGATTCCGAAACCCTTTGATCCGCGTTTGGTGGGCGTCGTCTCATCTTCCGTTGCCAAGGCAGCCATGGAAAGCGGCGTCGCAAAGCGCCCCATCAAGGATCTTGAAGTCTACAAGGAAAAACTCAACCAGTCTGTTTTCAAGTCGGCGCTTTTGATGCGCCCCGTATTCGAGGCCGCGGCCGTCGCATCCCGTCGCATCGTATTTGCCGAAGGCGAAGATGAAAGGGTGCTGCGGGCTGCACAGGCCATTCTTGAGGAAACAACGGAAACACCGATCCTGATCGGACGCCCCGAAGTCATCGAATCCCGTTGCGAAAAACTGGGCCTGACCATTCGCCCGGGCACGGACTGCCAGATCGTGAACCCGGAAAACGATCCGCGTTATTACGATTACTGGAGCTCGTATCATCAGATCATGCAGCGCCGAGGTGTGACCCCGGATCTGGCCAAAGCGATCATGCGCACAAATACAACCGCCATTGGCGCGATCATGGTGCATCGGGGCGAGGCTGACAGTATGATCTGCGGCACGTTCGGCGAATATCGCTGGCATCTGAACTATGTTGAACAGGTGCTGGCCGACGGCGACCTGCGCCCGCACGGCGCGTTGTCGCTGATGATATTGGAAGACGGCCCCCTGTTCATCGCCGATACGCATGTCCGGCAATTGCCGACACCGGAGGAGTTGGCCGAATCGACCATTGGCGCCGCGCGGCATGTTCGTCGATTCGGGATCGAACCCAAGATCGCGTTCTGCTCGCAGTCGCAATTCGGCAATCAGGCGGAAGGATCGGGAAAACGCCTGCGCGCAGCATTGGACATCCTGGACCAGAAACCGCGCGACTTTGTATATGAAGGCGAAATGAACCTGGATGCGGCCCTTGATGCGGATCTTCGGGCGCGGATTTTTCCGGGTTCACGCCTACAGGGCGCGGCAAATGTGCTGATCTTTGCCCATGCGGATGCGGCCAGCGGCGTGCGCAATATCCTGAAAATGAAAGCGGACGGGATCGAAGTCGGCCCCATTCTGATGGGAATGGGCAACAAGGCGCATATCGTCACCCCATCCATTACCGCACGCGGATTGTTGAACATGGCTGCCATCGCGGGGACGCCGGTGGCACATTACGGGTAAACCGGCCGCCCGACACCCTGAACCGCATCCCCCGCGGGGGTGCGGTTAACACAATTCTCACACTTTGACGGCTATATGTCGTGGCATCTCCGTGGGAACCCTGGGGCACGCGGAAGAATGGCGAATTGGCATTGTGCCGACTCGCCTCGGACGTGATCTTTTGCACGGTCGAGTTTGCAAGTTTGCAAAATGGCCTCTTCGGCGCAGAAAATCCAATGGCGAGAAAGAAGTTTGCAAAAATTTGCAAGCCTTTGCGCGAATTACTGCAAATATTTTGCGATAAACTGACGCGTCGTCATTTGACGCGCTTGCCCGATAGTTTTCTGGGTCCTAACACAAAGACCAAGTCGTTGTGAGGAGGACGAGATGGCGTATCAGGACGTTTATGACAGTTGGAAGAAAGACCCCGAGGCGTTCTGGATGGACGCAGCCAAGGGGATCGATTGGGTTAAAGAACCCAGCAAAGCTCTGTTCGACGACAACGCGCCCTTGTACGAATGGTTCAGCGACGCACGGGTCAATACCTGCTGGAACGCCGTGGACCGCCACGTGGAAAACGGGCGCGGCGAACAAACCGCCATCATCTATGACAGCCCGATCACCCATACCAAGCGCGAGATTTCATATGTCGAGCTGCGCAACCGCGTGGCCAATCTTGCCGGCGCGCTGCGGGCGAAAGGCATCGAGAAAGGTGATCGCGTCATCATCTACATGCCGATGATCCCCGAGGCGCTTGAGGCGATGCTGGCCTGCGCACGTCTGGGCGCTGTCCATTCCGTAGTGTTCGGCGGATTTGCCAGCAATGAACTGGCGGTCCGTATCGACGACGCCAAACCCAAAGCCGTCATTGCGGCGTCCTGCGGTATGGAACCTGGCCGGGTCGTGCACTACAAGCCGCTTCTGGACGGCGCCATCGAACTTGCCGAGCACAAGCCGGATTTCTGCGTCATCTTTCAGCGCGAACAAGAAGTTGCTCAGCTGATCGAAGGGCGTGACTACAACTGGCACGGGTTCCAGTACGGTGTTGAACCGGCGGAATGTGTTCCCGTCGACGGAGACGATCCGGCGTACATCCTGTACACTTCGGGCACCACAGGGGCACCCAAGGGCGTCGTGCGCCCCACTGCCGGGCATCTGGTGGCGCTGAACTGGACCATGAAGAACATCTATAACGTCGATCCGGGTGATGTATTCTGGGCGGCATCCGATGTGGGTTGGGTCGTTGGACATTCCTACATCTGCTACGCACCCCTGATCCACGGGAACACGACGATCGTGTTCGAAGGCAAACCGGTCGGCACCCCTGATGCGGGAACCTTCTGGCGCGTGATCTCTGAACATAAGGTGAAAAGCTTCTTCACCGCCCCTACGGCGATCCGTGCCGTCAAACGTGAAGATCCAAAGGGCGAATTGATCGCCAAATACGATCTGTCTCATCTGCGGGCGCTGTATCTGGCGGGCGAACGCGCTGACCCCGACACTATCATCTGGGCACAGGATGCGCTGAAGGTTCCGGTGATCGACCATTGGTGGCAGACCGAAACCGGTTGGGCCATTGCTGGAAACCCGCTGGGCATCGAAGAGCTTCCGATCAAGCTGGGTTCGCCCGCGAAACCGATGCCCGGCTATGACGTGCAAATTCTCGACGAAGGTGGCCACCCGATGAAAGCCGGCGAACTGGGGGCCATCGCGGTCAAGCTGCCGCTGCCTCCGGGCACCCTGCCGACCCTTTGGAACGCCGAGGAGCGGTTCAGGAAATCCTACCTGGAGCACTTCCCCGGGTACTATGAAACCGGCGACGCCGGAATGATCGACGAGGACGGATATCTTTACATCATGGCGCGCACCGATGATGTCATCAACGTCGCGGGCCACCGCCTGTCGACCGGGGCGATGGAAGAAGTGCTTGCCGCTCACCCGGACGTAGCCGAATGCGCGGTGATCGGTGTATCGGATCAGCTAAAGGGTCAGATGCCCGTTGGGTTCCTGTGCCTGAATGCCGGCGCTGATCGGGATCATGGCGACGTGGTTCAGGAAGTCGTCAAGATGGTTCGGGAAAAGATCGGCCCGGTGGCGGCCTTCAAACTGGCCGTCGTCGTCGACAGGTTGCCCAAGACACGTTCGGGTAAAATCCTGCGGGGTACGATGGTGTCGATTGCAGACGGTCAGGACTATAAAATGCCTGCAACGATCGATGATCCAGCCATTCTTGACGAGATCAGAGAGGCCTTGCAGACAATCGGTTACGCCAAGTAACCCGAGGGCGGCGCAAGCCGCCCTTTATCGTGTCTTCTCTTGCAACCGGAAGCAGCCTCCCTACTGTCACGTTAAGACAGTGAGGACCCATGACACAAACCGATATCTGGCGTCTCAGCGCCACAGACCTGACCACCCTGACAAGACGCGGCGACCTGAGTGCGACCGAGGCGGTTCAGGCCTCGATCGAGAGAATGGATGAGGTCAACCCGGATTTGAATGCAGTGGTGGAAGACCTGCGCGAGCAGGCGTTGGAACGCGCCAGAGCGCTGGACAATGCGTGGGCTGGCGGCAAACCCACGGGTCCGCTGCATGGCGTGCCGGTCACGATCAAGGTGAATGTTGACCAAAAAGGCCATGCCACAACCAACGGTGTCGTCGCACTGAAAGATGTAATTGCACCGGATGACGCCCCGGTTGTGAGCAATATGCTAAAGGCCGGGGCTGTTGTTGTCGGGCGGACCAACACGCCCGAGTTCTCTTTCCGCGCCGACACGGACAATCCGCTGTATGGCCGTACGCACAACCCCTGGGGGCGGCATATCTCACCCGGCGGCTCTTCCGGCGGGGCTGGCGCTGCGGTCATGGCCGGAATCGGCGCGCTGGCCCACGGCAACGATATCGGCGGCAGCCTGCGCTTTCCCGCGGCGGCCAACGGAGCCGTGACGGTGAAGCCCGGGCTGGGGCGCGTCCCGGCATGGAACCCAAGCCAGAAAGCCGAACGCGGTTTGCTGGCGCAGTCGATGTCTGTTCAGGGCCTGATAACCCGGTCGGCCGCTGACCTGCATCTGTCCATGCCCAGCCTGATCGCCGCCGACGCGCGTGATCCGTTTCACGTGCCGATGCCCTGGCGTGGCCCTGCCCCCGACGCGCCCGTCAAGGTGGCCTTTACGAAAAACACATTCGGCTATGCCTTGCACCCCGAGGTCGAGAAAGCACTCGACACGGCACGAGAGGCGCTGGTTGATGCGGGATATGTGGTGCAAGAGATTGACCCGCCTGACGTTTTTGAATGCGGTCGAATCGGTTATCGTACGCTGATGGGCGAAGTGCTGACGCTTATGAAATCAGATATCGAAGCCGCTGGTTCGAAAACGATTCAGAATATCTTTGCGGTGTATTTTCAGGAATTCCCGCCAATTGTCGAAACCGAGATGGTTCGGATGCTGGCCAAACGAAGCCACTATGCGCGCGAATGGTCCCGGTTTTTGCAGGATTACCCTTTGGTGCTGTCGCCTTTCCTGCCACAACCGTTCTTCAAACCCGACAGAGACACCGAAGGCGCTGAGGGTGTGCACGAGGTTTTGGGGTGCGCCGTATATTCTTATGCGATGAACTTTCTGGGCCTGCCTGCGGCATGTGTCCCGGCCCGGCTGGCTGAATTGCCGAAGGGTCCTCAGCCGATCAGTGTTCAGATTGCCGCGCAGCGCTGGCGCGAAGATCTGGCGGTGGATGCGGCCGCGGCAATCGAGGCACGCGTGGGGCAAATGTGCCTGCCGCTTTGGGAAAAGACAGAGTTGCAGGGTGGCTGCAAAAAATAGACCCCGGGACATTGTACCCGGGGCCCGACTGCTAAAATAAGCCCGGATTTCTGATGACGAGCGTAGCACCACCCACCCTCGCCAGCGCAAAATCTGCGCAATCATTCGAATACGCCGTTCAGGTGGCCACTCACTCCCACCTTGGCGTGTTCTCCGGGCAAGTCCACACTATCCAATTGTGAGCAAATCCCCTGTGAACTGCTTCACACAGGCTCAAAAAAGCTCGCAGAAACGAAAATTTATGTGAATTGTTCGGAAATCAGTCGTTCTTCCAAACCGTGCCCGGGGTCAAAAAGAATGCGGTGTGAGATCGTGGGATCGGATCGGATCTCGACCCAGTCAATGTCTGGGAAAGCTACGGAATCAGCGGCAACGATAACGGGTCGCTTGTCCGCATCCAGCACATCGAACCGCACCTTCGCGATTTTCGGCAGCAATGCACCACGCCATCGGCGGGGGCGGAATGCGGCGATCGGGGTCAACGCGAGAACGTCCGAGCCAATCGGCAGAATAGGCCCGTGTGCCGAGTAATTATACGCCGTCGACCCCGCCGCAGTGGACAGTAGCGCTCCATCGCAGACAAGTTCATCCATGCGCTCGCGGCCATCAACACTGATCTTCAAACGAGCCGCCTGTGGCCCAGCGCGCAACAGCGATACTTCGTTGATCGCCAGCGCCTCGTGCAGCTTTCCGGACTGATCCATCGCCCGCATCGCCAGCGGATTGATGACCTCTTCCTCGGCATCTTCCAGGCGGGCCATCAGGTCGTCTTCGTGATACTCGTTCATCAGGAACCCGATCGTGCCACGGTTCATCCCGTATACCGGTGTATCAAGGTGCTGCATGTTGTGCAGGGTATGCAACATGAAGCCATCCCCCCCAAGAGCAACCACAACATCTGCGTCGCGGGGCGCCGCATTACCGTGTTTGGACACCAGAATATCCCGGGCCGTTTGCGCCACTTTGACCTCACTGGCAAGAAAGGCGATTCTTTTTTTCATGTTTTCCGGTTTCCGGTGCTGCACATTTGGTTCCGAAACAAACATACCTTTCCCCGATAGGCCAGTCTTGACGCCGCAGCGGGCCAAATCGTCGCTTTAAGCCTTTTGCAAATGTGGCGTTTCCGATAGGAAATCCGCAAGATTTTTACCCAGCCATGTGGAGCGCCCATGAACGCCAATCTTCGTGACACCGGATTTTTTACCCAGTCCCTTGCTGATCGTGATCCCGAGCTTTTTGGCTCGATCACGTCGGAACTGGGTCGTCAGCGCGACGAGATCGAGCTGATCGCGTCCGAGAACATCGTCTCTGCCGCCGTGATGGAGGCGCAGGGCTCGGTGATGACCAACAAATACGCCGAAGGCTATCCCGGTCGCCGCTATTATGGCGGTTGCCAGTTTGTCGACATTGCCGAAAACCTGGCCATCGACCGCGCCAAGCAGCTGTTCGGCTGTGAATTCGCCAATGTGCAGCCCAATTCCGGCTCTCAGGCCAATCAGGGCGTGTTTCAGGCGCTGATCAAGCCCGGCGACACCATTCTGGGCATGAGCCTGGATGCCGGTGGCCACCTGACCCACGGTGCGCGGCCCAACCAGTCGGGCAAGTGGTTCAACGCGGTGCAATACGGCGTGCGCCAGCAGGACAACATGCTGGACTATGATCAGGTCGAGGCGCTGGCGAAGGAACACCAGCCCAAGCTGATCATCGCCGGTGGCTCGGCGATCCCGCGCCAGATCGACTTTGCCCGCATGCGTCAGATCGCCGATATGGTGGGCGCCTATCTGCACGTGGACATGGCGCATTTTGCCGGTCTGGTGGCGGCGGGCGAGCATCCCAGCCCCTTCCCCCATGCGCATGTGGCGACCACGACGACCCACAAGACCCTGCGCGGCCCGCGCGGCGGCATGATCCTGACCAATGATGAAGATATCGCCAAGAAAGTGAACTCGGCCATCTTCCCCGGCATTCAGGGCGGCCCGCTGATGCATGTGATCGCGGCCAAGGCCGTGGCCTTTGGCGAGGCCCTGCGGCCCGAGTTCAAGGACTATGCCAAGCAGGTGATCGCCAACGCGCAGGCGCTGTCGGATCAGCTGATCAAGGGCGGTCTGGACACGGTGACCCACGGCACCGACACCCATGTGGTGCTGGTCGACCTGCGCCCCAAAGGGGTGAAAGGCAACGCCACCGAGAAGGCTCTGGGCCGGGCGCATATCACCTGCAACAAGAACGGCGTGCCGTTTGATCCCGAAAAGCCGACCATCACGTCGGGCATCCGTCTGGGGTCGCCCGCCGGCACCACCCGCGGCTTCGGCGAGGTCGAATTCCGCCAGATCGCCGACTGGATCATCGAGGTGGTCGACGGCCTGGCTGCCAATGGCGAAGACGGCAACGGCGCCGTCGAAGCCAAGGTCAAGGCCGAAGTGGCAGACCTCTGCGCACGCTTCCCGATCTATCCGAACCTGTAACTGGTCCACCCTCCAACACAGAACGGCGCCATGAGGCGCCGTTTTATTGCGTAAGATCTCTGAAAACGTTCTGGATCTCGCCCAGCGCAAATCCGGTGTTTTGGGCAAGGTCCCGGCCCCCAAAGCCGCCCGGGCCATTCTGGTCAATACGCGCTTTTTTCGCCTCGACCAGCCTTTCGCGCAGCTATTCACACCGAATCCGTGCATTCGATGTCACCGCACCCAGGGATTTGCACCATGTTCAGACCTTGGTGCGCAGTCCAGAATCCATGGTCAGATCAAGCCGCGCCACCACAGGAAAACCAGCAAAAGTGTCGTCAGAGCCAGCATGTTGAAGGCCAGCCCCCCCAACAGGCCAAGGAACCACCCCCATCTGCGATCCGCAAGATTGATGGACCCCAGATGTTCCTGCACCACGTCAGACGCCTTGATCAGCCTGGGGTTATCCAGAACCAGCCTCAGTTTGGGATGAGACGCCATCGCCTCGGCCCGGGCCAGAATCAAAGCCTGGTTGTAGACGCGCCGCGGCAGTCGGCGCTTGGCCTTGCGGATCGATGCCTCGAGCGTCTTGTCGCGCACCCCGAGCTTTGCGCGCAGCAACACAACCGTTTCGGCGATCCGGGTCTGAATGTCTGGGTCCTGCGACATTGGTGGCCTCCTGCCGTGGCAATCTAACGGCAGCGTCAATGACCTACAATGGGGCTGGCCGTTTCCGGCATTGACTTGTATCACGCGGTACATGCTGAACACCATCATACATGGCGAACCAACCGCCCGACCGCCCGTTGTCATTGCCCACGGCCTGTATGGATCGGCCCGAAATTGGGGCGTGATTGCCAGACGGTTGTCGGACGAGCGGCAAGTTGTGGCCGTCGACATGCGTAACCACGCCTACAGTGCGTGGGATTCTTGCCATGATTATCCTCACCTGGCGCAGGATATCGCCGAGGTCATCGAACGGATTGGCGGGACGGCGGACGTACTTGGGCATTCAATGGGCGGCAAGGCCGCGATGACACTTGCGCTGCAACACGGCGCGCTGGTGAACAAACTGGTGGTCGCAGATATTGCGCCGGTGAAATACACGCACAGCCAAATTCAGTTCATCGAGGCCATGCGTGCCGTGGATTTCTCGCGCATAGCGCGCCGCTCGGATGCCGAGCAGCAATTGGCCGAGCAAGGCGTTGAAAAAGCATTGCAAAGCTTCTTCACCCAATCGCTGGACATCAAGGGAAAGCGTTGGTTGCTGAACCTGGACGTGTTGGCGGACCAGATGCCAAATATCATGGGCTTTCCCGAGTTGGACGCCCAGTGGCAAGGCCCCGCGCTGTTCCTGTCAGGGGGCGAGTCAGATTATGTCTTGCCGGAACATCGAGCCAAAATCCGCGCACTGTTCCCCGGCGCGCGATTTGCCAAGATCCCCGGTGCCGGTCACTGGCTGCACGCCGAAAAACCGCGCGAGTTCGAAGCTGCCGTCAGGACCTTCCTGAACGCCTGATCAAGCGCCTTGATACAGCCGCTTGGCCACCATCCAAGATGCCGGGGCGGCGATTACGGCCCCCGCGGCCGCAGCGCCCACAATTGCGCTGACGGACACCATTCCAGCCGAAAGCACGGCGATTACGGCCGAACCGGACAGAGCAGTTGCAATCAGTGAATACAGCATAGCAGCAAGGCGAAACATGGCCGGGCTTTCCTTTTGATGGCTTCCGGCCAAATATTTCACGATTCGAATATGTTGCGCTTTGATTTGTGTCAGATGCAGACGGTTCCGAAGCTAGGATTTGGCGATTTCACCGCCCCCATTCACCCAGTCCGTCAATCCCCCAAGATTGTACACCCTCTGGTATCCCATATCCTTCAGAAGTTTTCCGGCCAAGGCCGCGCGCCCACCCGATGCGCAGTACAACACTATGGGGCGATCCTTGCGCAGTTCAGGGTCATGTGATTGCAATGTATCATCTGCCCGAAACTCCAGCATGCCACGAGGTATGTGATGCGCCCCGGCGGCGCGGCCCGTCTGTTCCAGCTCATTCGCATCGCGTATGTCCAACAGCAGCCCCCCCTGTTCGGTCATCGTCTTTGCCTGGGCTGCATCGACACGTTCGACCACAGCGTTGGCCGCCTCCATCATCTCTTTGACCGTCACCGTCATACGAGTTCTCCTTTACGTCACAGCGCAGAGGTTAACATGCGAATTCCGGAAGGTCCCGACATGGAGGGGAACGCAGGTGTTACTGCTCGCGAAACGCGCGCGACATGCTGTCTGATACCGGTTTGGCGATATAGGCCGCAAAGGTGCGTTCTTCGGTTTGGATCATGATTTCAGCGGGCATCCCCGGTGTCGGAACAAAGCCGCGCACGCGCTGCAACTCATCCGGGGTCAGTGAGACACGTGCCAGATAGACCTCCTGCGGAACACCGGTCGAATCCTCAAGCAGTGAATCGGCCGAGATATAGAAGACCTCGCCATACAAAACAGGCGTCGTGCGTTGGTTCAATGCGATCAGGCGGACTGTGGCGGTCTGCCCCGTGACAACACTGTCAATCTCGGTACGCGGAATCTGTGCCTCGATGATCAGGGGCGCATCCGCGGGCAGGATCTCGGCTATCGGTTCCCCGGTTTCAATCACACCGCCCGGCGTATGATAATGCAACCGCACCACCGTTCCTGTCACCGGTGCGCGCACCACGGCCCGATCAAGAACGCTGCGGGCCTGACGGGATTTTTCACGAACGCTTTCCAGATCGGCTTCGATCACGCCCAGTTCGTCCAGTGCGGCCTCACGATAGGCGGACCGCGTACGCGCAATCTGTTCGTCATATTTCAGCAGCATCTGGTTGATTTCAGCGGCTTCCGCCTGCAACCGGGCCTGCTGCCCTTCGGCTTCGGCCTGGACACGACGGATGGTGTTCAGTTCTCCTTTGCGGACAAGGCCCTTTTCGAACAGTTGGTTTTTGGCCTCAAACTCCTCCTGCAAAATTTCGGCACGCCGGGTCATGCTGTCCAATTGCGCCTCAAATCCACTGGACCGGATTTTCAGCGCTTCCATATTGCGTTCCAGCAGCGCCAAGTCATTCAGCAGCGTCTTGCGCGACACATCGAAGCTGAGCTTTTGCCCATCCAGAATGGCCAATACTTCAGGATCTTCGGATGCTTCGACAAGCTCTTGCGAAAACACGAGGCGGTCGCGTTCCCCGTACTCGGCCAGCAACCGCTCGGTCATGGCCTGAAGGCGCAGCTTGCGAATAAACAGCTCACGCTCATTGGCCTGGGCCGAGGTCTGGTCCAGGGTCATCAGAACCTGACCAGCCTGAACCGCCTGACCTTCCACAACCTTGATGTCTTCGATGATGCCGCCTTCAAGATGTTGGACAATCTTGTTTCGGCCCGTGGCAACAAAGCTGCCTTGCGCGATGACCGCTGCGGCCAGCGGGGCACTGAAAGACCAGACCCCGAAACCGCCGAAACACACGACAAGCATGACCAGCCCGATCACCATCAACCTGTTGATCGAGCGTGGAACCTCGGCATACCAGACTTCGGGATCATTGGCTGAGTTGTTCACAGGTACGAGGTTATTCATGGTCAGCCCCCCTGCTGGCCTTCAATTCCAGTCTGCTTGCGCGGCCCGTTGAGCTGCTGAAGAACCTGATCACGCTGACCGAACAGGGCCACGCGCCCGTCGGTCAAAAGCATGATCTTGTCGACAACACTCAATAGCGTTGGCTTTTGCGTAATGACGACCACGGTGATCTTGCTTTGACGCGCCTGTTCGATCGCACATGCCAGCGCCTTGTCCCCCGCGACGTCGAGATTTGAATTCGGTTCATCCAGCACAACCATTCTGGGATTGCCGAAGAACGCCCGTGCCAGTGCGATACGTTGCTTCTGACCACCGGACAAAGGCGAGCCATCAGCGGCCACCACGGTCTCATATCCCTGCGGCAGCGTTGCAATCATGTTATGAACATCGGCCAGAACGGCGGCATCATGGATCTGTTCGTCAGTGGCATCCGCCCGCATCCGGCCGATATTGTCCTTGATCGTGCCCGGGAACAGCTGAACATCCTGCGGCAGGTAGCCGATGCTTTCGCCAAACTGGCGCGGGTCCCAGTTTCGGATGTCCATCAGGTCAAGCCTAACGCTGCCCGATGTGGGCAGGATGGATCCCACCAGAGTTTTTCCAAGCGTGGTTTTCCCCGCACCGGAATTGCCAATGATGGCCAATGTTTCGCCGGGAACCAGTGAGAACGTGATGCCGTTCAGAACCACGCGCTTGGTTCCGCCCGGTACATAGAGCAGGCGTTCGACATCCAGACGACCTTCGGGGCGTGGCAGACGCAGTTTTTCGTATTGCAGGGCCGAAGTCGACAGCAGCGCCTTGATCCGGCCATAAGCTCCGCGCGTCAGCAGGTAGCTGTTCCATCCTTCAATCGAACCTTCGATTGGCGCAAAGGCACGCCCGGCAATGATCGAGGCCGCAATCACCATACCGCCCGTGATCTCTCCTTGCAGCGCCAGAAAAGCGCCCCAACCCAGAATTCCGATCTGCGTCAAAAGGCGAACGGCGCGCGAGATCGAAGCGAAGATCACGTTGCGGTCCTGTGCCCGCACCTGCCAGGTCAGGGATTGGGCAGTGTCCCGCCCCCAGATCCGCACGGCCTCGGGGATCATTGCCAGGGCGTTGATGATCTGGCTGTTGCGAGACATCGAATCCAGATGCAGGTTTGCCATGGACTGTGCCTTGTTGGCCTCGGCAAACGGCTTGGCAGTCATTTTCTGGTTGATCAGCGCAATCGTCATCAGGATCAGCGCAGTAACCACCACGATCATGCCCAGTTCCGGATGCACCAGGAAAATCATCAGAATGAACAGCGGCGCAAACGGCACGTCCAGAAACGAAAGCAGCGTGCCCGAGACCAGAAAACCACGAAGCTGTTGCAGATCGCCCAATGTCTGATACTCGCGCCCGTTTCCATGCAGCGACGCATGGGCCGCCGCGCTCAGAACCGGTGCGCCCAGCCGGGCCGCCACTTCAACCCCCGTCCGCATGAGCATGAACCGCCGCACCGCATCAAAAGCTGACTGGAAGACCACTGCCCCTGCAACGATGGCCGTCAACATGATCAGCGTATCCAGCGACCGGCTGGTCAGAACCCGGTCACTGATCTGGAACAGATAGATCGGGATCGCCAGGATCAGGATGTTCGTAGCGCAGGTCAGGACCAGAACAAACGCAAGATTGCGCCGGATCGCCCGCATCGAAACGCGCAACGTGCGCTGGAAGTCTTCGGGCGGGGTGCGTTTGTGGAAGGTTTGGGGTGGCCCGTTCCCATCACCGCCGCCGGAATTCGTTTGCAACAGTGGCTGGTTTGCCTTGGCCTCGATCGTGGTGCCTATGCCGTTCCCACCGGAAGCGCGCGCAGAGGGGGTCTTGCGCGCTGTCGAGTCCCCGGCAGATGCCGGATCCGGGCCGTCGGCGTCGGCCACCCCATTGCCGCCACCCGCCGGGTCTTCATTTTGCGCGGGTTGCGGTTGCGCACGCTGACGGGGAGGATCAGCGCGCCGTTGTTCGCGTGAGCGTTTTCGGTCTTCGGATTGCTGTGGTAGTTCGGTTTCAACCGGCGAATCTGGATCTGACACAGACACGCGCATCTCCTGCGTCAGGTGCAACCGGGCTTTGGCCCGTCGTGTCGCGGGATCTGCCCCACCGTCTGCGCGCTGGCGCTTCGGGCCCAAACCGCCCTGCCTGTCCAGGGGACTGGATAAGAGTGGGCGGCGCGACGAAAAAACAATCGACATATACAAACCTTCTGGTCACTCGATAAAAACTTGGTGGGGGGTCAGGCCAGCATGGATTGCAGGCCGTCATCTGGTGTCGTTGTGTCAGTGGATTGTGCGTGCAGTGCCAGGGCCGCATCCGGTTGCGGCACAGACATGTCCGCCATGATTGCGGCGATCGCCTCGTTGGTCATATCTGTGATTTCCTGGTTGTCTGGCACGTCAATCAGGCTGGCCTGATGAAGCAGCAGGTCGGAGTAAGATCCGTCAGCGGCCATTACCGTCGAATCCACGCCCATTTTGGTCAGATTGACCGAGTTCATCAGGGCGTTGCTGCCTGCGACGACCTCGGTATCGGCGGCACTGGGACCGGACAGGTCAATTTGATCCTGATCCAGCATCATGGTGACCTGTTCAACGATGTTCACCTGCAACAAGTCTCCGTCGATCTTGAGCACGCGCATCTGTTCCATCCCTGCGAACAGGGGATCGTTGAGCAGCGCGTTCTCCAACGCATCCATGTCCGTTTGATCAAGCGCCATGGCGTCGGACAGGTTCTGTTGCAGACCCTGATGTGTATCTTCGCCTATCGTTTTGACCGACGCGTCATTCATGATCACGTTGTCATCATCTCCGGCCATTGCGCCGGGCATACCGCCGCTGATGATATCGTCATCCATCAGGACGTTGGTCTGGTACAACATGTCCACGGAAATCATATTCCCGTCGATCATGATCAGGTCGTAAAAACTGCCCAGCTGCACGATGTCGGTGACATTGAACATTTCGTTGTCGCCCAACGCGTACAATGTCGATGCGGCCGAAATCTCGGTCTGTATGTTGTCGATATCCGTGCCGTCGATAACTTGTTTGACGAAGTTGGCCACAACCAGATCACCGTGGACCCAATCCACAACAATGAACTCAGGTTGTCCGGTTGTTCCGGCGCCATTGTCCAGCCAGGGGGCATCTCGGCCTTCGACTTCAATCTTCGAGGACTGAATCACGTTGGTGCCGCTGCCCGTTCCCGGCGCCCCCACATCCCAATCTGAAACAAGCGCAACCTGGCTGATGGCGGTCAGGCTGATCGCCTGCCCTCCGACGGCGATATAGGGGGCGTCAACCCAACCCACAGATGCCGAAACGGCATTGATCGCAAGGTTTCCTCCGGTCACGACCAGGTGTCCGTCATCAAAGTCAGGATCTTTCGACTGATCCCACTCGGCCGGAAGCATGGACTCGGCCTCATCCTCTCCGGCTTCCTCCGGTTGATGGAACGCAGGCAGGATGTCTGTCCATACCGGAGCGTCGTCAACGTACTTGCCGTTCACGATCACCCCCAACGCATCATCCCCATGAAACTGATGTACCGTGACCCCGTCGATATTCGCGTTTGCCGGGGCCGTCATCTGTTGGGCCAGCGCCTCGAGCATTTCGGTCGACTTGTAATCCGCGAGCGAAAGCGAAGGGGCTGCCACGGCATGAAGCGACAGCGCCATGTCCAGCATCTCTTCGCCTTGGGCGATCAGCGCCTCGGTATCACGAAAGTCCCCTTCCCCCACCGTGTCGTTGTCGCGCATGACCACCTTTTGCACGGTGAACGTCATTGCCGACCCCAATGGCACCGTATCCGGTCGAAGAATGATCAGTTCAGGTGCGGAAGACGGGCCGGATATGCTGTCTGGAACAAATCGCGCGGACTCCGCGCTGTCACCGTTGAGGATGATGACCGCCTCGTGCACCGGCCCGACAGGAGCTTTTGGCAACGGCAGCTCCGGCTGAGAGGGAAGAAAGTTGAACGGCAGGGCTTTGTATTCGCCCGCCGGGATATCCAGATCAGCTTTGATGTGAATCGAGGTTGGCTCGTCAAGCCCGTCTATTTCAGCTTTCCGCCTCAGGGCGCTGAACTCCTCGTACTGATCCCGCAGGCGGGCTTGTTCTATCGTAAGCTCAAAAGTTCCAACAAAATGCGCTATCGTTTCCGTAATACCGTCAAGTGCCATGTCGGTTATCCTTTTTGCCCGCGGCGGCTCGTAATTACCGCTTTGGGTTCAGTTGGGCCGGGGCCGCGTTTTGCGGCCCCGGCATTTTTGAAAGGTAGCAAGGCCCGAAAATGCGAGCCCCGCCTTTTGACTTAAACGTCCGTGTCGTCGCTGGCGTGGGACATGGTCATCGAACCACCCACCATGGTCGTATCGACCGTGTTGCCCAGAACGTTGGCGCCCATGATGATCGACTGGTTGAACGCAGACGTATCAACGACAGCCGCAGCCGATGCATAGGACTCGCCGGTTACGATACCATCGCCACCATTGTTCGCGCCCCAAGCACCACCATTGCCGCCGGCACCACCGTCACCTGAATAGGCGCCGCCACCGTTACCACCGGTGATCATGCCACCCATGGTATCGCCTGACGTTGCAGTGCCCATCGAAGCTCCGCTGGTTCCGCCGTCCGCGGCGGATGCGCCACCGGCACCACCGTTACCCGAGTCGGCCGCACCAGCTGCATCGCCAGAGCCAGTCGATGTGGCATCATTGTCGGAACTGCCTTCGCCACCGTATCCGGCAATTGCTTCGGCCAGGCTGTCAGCCGCACCGTTTGTGTCGGCGTCTCCGAAGATGTCGGCAGCTCCGCCACCACCCGCGGTATTGGCCGCGTCGGCAGACCCGGCTCCGTTGCCGGTAGACGATGATGTCGGCGTCGTGCTGCCGCCCGCGCCGCCGTCGCCGTCGGCAGCCGATGTTCCGGTACCGGCCGCATCCGCTGCGCCATCTGCTGCGTTCGACCCGCCGTCACCGCCGCTGCCGTCGGTGTCCTGCGAGTTGCTGGCCGCACCGTTCACGTCGCCTGGGCTCTGGTCGATGTCCGGCCCGCTTGCCGACTGATCGCCAACACCCTGAGCATCGGAATCCGCGTCAGCGGTCCCACCGGAACCGTCGCCGCCCGAGCCGTCGCCACCCGAACCGTCGCCGGCCGTGCCGTCGCCACCGGTGCCGTCACCGCCGGTCCCGTCGCCGCCTTCGCCTGCTTCGGCGTCAATCATGCCCAACTCTTCCTGAAGAGCCATGATTGCAGCTTCGACCATCGCGCCGAATCCACCTTCGCCGTCGCCGCCGGTGCCGTCGCCACCGGTGCCGTCACCGCCAGAGCCGTCACCGCCGGATCCGTCACCACCGGTTCCGGTTCCGCCAGAGCCGTCAGCCGAACTGTCCGCGCCGCTGTCAGCAGAGCCATCCGCAGTGTTGTCACCCGCAGTGGCATCATTTGCATCGGTGTTGCTGTCGCTGGTGTTCGAAGCCGAACCATCTGCCGCAGCATTACCGTCGCCACCGTCCGCGCCGGACGCGTCCGCGGCGTTATCTGCCGTTCCGGTACCCGTTCCGGTCGAGTCGGAGTCGCTGTCACCGCCGTTTGCGTTACCGGATGCATTCGAACCGGACAGACCCAGGCCCAGGCCCAGACCAAACGAATCCGCGCTGCCGCCGGCTCCGCCGGTTCCGCTGCCATCGGCACTTGTGCTGCCATCGTTGTCAGACGACGCGGAACCATCCGCGGCACCGCCATCTCCGCCGGCACTGTCACCGTCGGATCCTGCGCCCGCCATACCAACACCGTTGCTGGCATTGCTTGCGTCACCGGTCGATCCGCCCCGGCCGCCGCTGGAATCGGCATCGGCACTGCCGGTATCGCCACCGTCAGCCCACGCGTGGCTGCCCAGCGTCGATGAATCGGCCGCGCCGCCGTAACTGGTTCCACCGTCGCCCGATTTTCCACCGCCGGCATCCGAGCTGATACCTTCAGCCGCAGTAGCAGTACCACCATTGGCATCGCCGTTCTGGTAGAAGTCGGCATTGTTGGATACGCTTGGTGAGTCCAACGTGTCATCATCACTCAGACTGGCGACCTGGCTGTTCACGGATGACATCGCTGTTCCGGCGCCATCCATCGAGACATCCAGATTCATGTCATCGCCTGGATCATAGGTCAGATCGCGACCAGCAGTGATCACGTCACCCACTGTCGCCGAGTCGCCGAGGTCCAGATCAACCTGATCATCGTCGCGCGGAATCCACTCACCGCCGCCGAAATCGATGTTGATTGAGTTGCTGTTGGAGTTGTCGTTGGTGTTGTCGCCGGCATTAAGCGTCTGGTCCTGATCCTGACCCTGGTCCTGATCCTGACCCTGGTCCTGATCCTGACCCTGGTCTTGATCCTGACCCTGGTCCTGACCCTGATCCTGGCCTTGCTCGTTGGCGTTTTCTACATTTTGGTCCTGCTGCTGTTGCTGCGCAGTCACGTCGGCTTCGACAAGGGCCTCATCAACCTGAATTTCGACATCCACCGGAGCTTCGAGGTTTTCGACTACAATTTCGTCAACGGTCGTTACGTTTGTATTGTTTACATTACGTCTCATAACAAATTCCCATTACTGGAACGCCTGACCGCCATTCATCTACAAAGCGGCAACGGGCGTGATTGAAACTTAAATACCCGCACAGCGTTCAAGCACGCTGAATGCGGTCCACGATTGTTTTCCTGAGGCCACCTCCTTTCCCGGCTAAGCCGAATTCGCGGCCGTTCACAATCGATGCTGAAATACGCAAGGAACGGGCGCGGCAGGGACAGACGCTTTCACAATTAAAGCCTGACCATGTTTGCAGCGACGCACGCTTGCGACTAGCTAACTGAAAGTTCTGATATGGATAACATGTTGTATTTTATGTTTATTTTAAAAAACCGCGAAACTATTCCCGGCCTGGATCAAAAAGTTCTAAACAAGAAAAACAACAAAAAATAATGCAATTGTTTCCGCCAGTTACACAATGACAAGCCGAAAAACCTAAACAATAGTTCTATATCTCGGGCACTTGAACTATACCGTCTGGTTGTAGAAAATCACGTTTTCAGCTACAATAAATCTTACGTAATTCTTTGATTAGTTAACTACTTTTGCACCGGCAATTCCATTTCGATAAAGCCATTTCCGGTTAACCCCGTTTTGTGAGGGAATATAATGAGTGAGTCTTTGAACAATGAATCTGGCAATCAGAGTCTTTATTCAGAAGATTTTTCGATTGTCTTCCTCGGGAAAGAACTATTCTATTCAAATCAAACCCTAAGAAGCGTTCAAACTGAATTTGGCGTCCGCGCTTTTCGCTTCGAAACACTCGAGGCCATGCGCTCAGTTGTTCCGGACAGCGGCAAGATCGTCGTCGTGGATCAGATGTTGATCGAGGACCTTTTGGCGCGCCCCAATGCATACTCCAAAAGTGCAGGTTCCGGCTGTCTTGCCTTCGCCTATCGCAAAGAGGATTCGGCCCGACACCTGTTCGAAGACTGGCACCGCGCGCAGTTTGGAGATGTAGGCTTTCTGCCGATGAATGTCGCGCCGGACGCGTGGCGGGCCATCCTCAGATTGCTGATGCACGAGGAACTGTATCTTCCCAGCTTCCTGGCTGACTGTGTCTCATCCCCCTGTCAGCGCGCGCCTGAAAGACCACGGCAACGGGAAGCCATTACATCCAACGGCGCGGATCGGCATGCACAATACTCCAAGCTGACACGCCGCGAAAAACAGGTTCTGCAACTGGTCTCAGAAGGCAAAAGCAACAAATTGATTGCGGCCAAGCTGGGCATCACGGAACACACGGTCAAGCTGCACATGCATAACGTTGTCGGAAAGATCGGCGTCAGCAACAGGACTGCGGCTGCTCATTTCTATTTCGAGGTAGCGCCTCACGAGGCGCAGCAGACCGCCCTTGACTGATCCGTTCGAAGCCCGGTTCGACCGCCTGATCCTTTTGGTCGGCAGACTGAACTATATGTGGACAAATACCGAAAGCCTGCTGATCCACCTGATCGCCGGCCTGACCGGAACGTCCAAGGACGTGGCCGTAATCATCTTTTTGACTTTGAACACCACCCGCGCGCGAATAGATCTGGTTGAAAGACTTGCAAAAATGGAAGGGCGCCCTGCCCCGGTTCGCGATCCGATCCTTGAACACACGCAAAGGCTGGCCAAGCTTTCCGGCATCCGCAACAAGTACAACCATTGCATCTATTCCTTCGACCCTGAAAGCGGAAACCCGAAAACGATCCTCATGCGGATCGCTGACCGCAAAACCGACATAAAACTCGGCCGCGAGGATACCGTCGACGACGATGCTCTGCTCCAGATCGAAGCAGTCGTTGATCAGCTGTCAGCCGCAAACAGGGACATTTGGAAACTGATCCGACAATTGGGGTTTCCGGTTTAGGGCCGGTTGCACAGCAGAGTTGAGCGGGGCCTTCGCAGCACGCGAGCATCCCCCACGGCGCGTCCTGCCACGCGCCCATAAGTCACGGCATTTTTTGAAAATTTTTGTGGTGCGGGCGGTGGGACTCGAACCCACACGGGCATACGCCCTTCAGATTTTAAGTCTGATATGTCTACCATTCCATCACGCCCGCACGGCGCAGCCCCTGGGGCCGTGCAATTTCCTTACAAGCACAGCGGGATGAGAACAATGCGCTTTGACGCAGATGGGCCGGGATTTTTCGGTGCAAAGCTGCGTCTGCCGTCGCCGTCGTTCAGCGGCTGGGCCTCTCCCCTGTTTCGAGGTCACGTAACAATCGCCTTTCCGACATCATCTCTTCCTCGGCAAACCATCATGGCGCGGATTGCGCTGCACGTTCACTTTGCGCATGACCTTGGTGTCGCCTCTATTTACCACCACTGAAAACCGTTCTTCGCCCAATCGCAAAGAAGACCCGACCGGTTTTTCAGCGTCTTGGAATGATCCTTTGTTGGTACTTCCATCGTTTACAAATAATAATATTCAATTTAATGATTGCGTATGAATGGAATTTCTTTGTCCCGACGCAGTTTCCTGTTCAATGCCACGTGCCTCGCGGTACTTGGAGCTCAAACCAGGATCGTGCAGGCAGAGCTGCGGCTCGGCCCTTCAGCCCGAATTACAACCGTGTCAGACGGATACCTGTCATTCCCACCTGATGTTGTTTTCGGAGCCATGCCCAAAGAGGAGATCGAGCAAATCCTGATCCGCAATCAAGCGGACGCGACCAAGTACGAGCCAGAGTGCAACGTCACGCTCTATCGAGATGATGAAAACACCGTACTATTTGATGTTGGCGCGGGGCCGGACTTCATGCCTACATCTGGCAAGCTTTTGGAGACTCTTGAAACAATCGACCTGTCGCCCGAGGATGTTACGCATGTGGTCTTCACCCATGCACACCCCGATCACATCTGGGGTGTTCTGGATGACTTCGACGACCTGCTTTTCCCAAATGCGACGCACCTCATTGGACGCAAAGAATGGGATTATTGGTGGAACCCCTCAACGGTGGACACGATTGGCGAAGATCGCACCGCGTTCGCGGTCGGTGCCAAACGCCGATTGGAAGCAATCGAGGATCAGGTCGCGTTCTTTGAGGATGGGCACGAGATCCTTCCCGGTATTGCCGCACGGGCAAGCTTTGGGCACACGCCCGGTCACATGGCCTTTGAGCTTCGAAATGGGGATGAGTCGGTGATGGTCGTAGGCGACGCGCTCGGAAATCCGCACGTTGCGTTTGAACACCCCGATTGGCACAGTGGAACGGATCAGGACCCCCAGGTCGCCGCAGCTGCGCGTTACTCACTTCTGGATCAGATTTCCGAAGAGAAAATGAGAATGATTGGCTTCCACCTGCCGAACGGTGGAATTGGCCGCGTCGAAAAGACCGGTTCGGCCTACAGGTTCATTGGAGAGGCGTCATGATACGATCACTCATGATTGCGGTTGCTTTCGCCACGCCAACTTGGGCAAGCGAGGATATTGCTGACCAGTATCCGCAAAGCGTTCTGTATTCCAAGCCGGTCGAGTTCATTCCTGGCGTCTATTCCGCCATTGGCGCAACCGCTCCACCGACCTACGAAAACTCTGGTCACAACAACAACCTGAGCTTCATCGTGACCGGTGAAGGTGTGGTCGTTGTCAACGGCGGTGCGGCCTATGTCCTTGCCGAGGCGCTGCACAAGGAAATTCAGGCGATTACGGATCAGCCCGTCACGCTTGTCTTCAACGAAAACGGTCAGGGGCACGCGATGCTTGGCAATGCCTACTGGTCGGAAATCGGTGTTCCAATCGTCGCCCATTCGGATGCAGCAGCTGAGTTCGAGGAGTATGGCCCTCAGATTCTGGAAGGAATGAAACGATACAATCAGGACAAGGCAGAGGGTACGTTTCTGGCAGGCCCAACCGAGACATTCGATGATGAATACGTGGTTGAGATGGGCGACTTCCGGATCGAAGCAAAATACCTCGGACCGGCCCACAGCCCCGGCGATATCTCGATCTGGCTGCCGAACCAAGGCCTTGTCATCGCGGGTGACATGGCGTTCCACGAGCGCATGCTGCCGATCTTTCAGGATACCTATACCGCGGATTGGCTGGAAACCTGGGACAACGAGTTCGAGGCTTTGAATGCCACGTATGTCATTCCCGGGCACGGTCATCCCACGAATATGGATCAGGTACGCCGCTATACACGCGATTACCTGGTGTACCTGCGAACCAGGATTCAAGAACATATGGATGCAGGCGGCGATCTGACCGAAGCCTATTATGTCGATCAGTCCCCCTATGCCCATCTGGACACGTACGAGGAACTGGCAACAAAGAATGCCGGGCGCGTTTTCGAACAGATGGAGTTCGAGTAAGTCAGGAATGCTGTAGTACCGGTAGACGCATCAAAAACCTGTGCGTGCCTATCGCCCCAACCCACATGAAGAAAACGGCAAGCCAGGCTGTCAATGACAGGGCGGCCCCGCCTGAAAGCCCGGCGCCCACGGCGCAACCTCCGGCAAGCATCGCTCCGAACCCCATGAGGACAGCTCCGACCAGGTAACGTTCCATCGGTGTATCCGAGCCAAAACGTTCGATCTTCCACTCGCCGGAAAGGATGGCAGATCCTGCTGCGCCAATGGCCACGCCGGGAACAAGGCCGATGCCGAAAGACAGCGCCACATTTCTCTCTGCAACCAACGCCATCAGCGTGTCTGTGGCCGGGCCGGTAAACGTCACTGAAGACACAGGCACGACTTCGAAAGAAGCTTGCGCGATGGAATATGTCATGAACCACCCAAGCGCCACTGCCCCGCCCACGCCTGCGGCTGTCACGATCTTTGCAGGTGCGACATTTCTATGAAAAGCAAACACAATTGCCAGAACAAATCCAATTGCGGCAACGGCTGTATAGGCCGGTGGCGAAAGCCCGATTATTGCTGAAAGATCGCGCTGTGCGCCTCCTGAGATGGTCCACAGACCGGAAATCGCTTCACGGGCTGGGCTGAGTACTCCTGTGTAGGCTGCCTGGGCCACCAAGGTCAAAATCAATCCTGTCACAAGTGCACGCAGGTTGCCGCACGAGGCCAAGACCAACAGGCGAGATGCACATCCGCGCGCAAGAACCATTCCGATGCCAAACATCGCTCCGCCGATAACCGCACCGCTAAGGCTGCCGGTTGACGCGATGGCGCGTGCTTCTGAAAGGTCCAGCAATTCAAGCGAGACAAGCGCCTGAACCAGCGTCAGTGCCGCGGTAAAGGCAATCAGCCAAACCGCCAAACGGGGGCCAAGCTTACCTTCGGCGACTTCGACAGTCGACGCGCGCAAACAAAAATGGGACTTCTGAGCCGTCACGCCGAACAAGATACCGACGAGCACTCCGGCAAATGCCAATGCGCCAGGGTCTCCCAGCAGATCGATGAGCCTCTCCATGGGCAGAAACTCTCACTTCGTTGCGTATGTGTCCTTGCCTTTGGTCAATTCGTCATCGTCATTGCGCGGCCATCGGCCGGCGCGCCAATTGGCATTGCGTCCATAACTCTCCCAATGCGGATACCAGCCGGTCGACATCTTCACAGGTGTGCACCGGCGACGGCGTAATCCGCAGACGTTCCGTTCCTTTGGGGACAGTTGGATAGTTGATGGGCTGAATGTAGATCCCATAGTCACGCATCAGCACATCCGAAATGAAGCGACACTTGACCGGATCGCCGACCATGACCGGAATGATATGGCTTGGGTTCGGTGTATGGGGAATACCCAGATCGTCCAGCCTGTCCCGGACTTCGCGCACGCGCTTCTTGTGCTGTTGCCGCTCTGCATTGCTTTGCTTCAGGTGCTTCACCGAAGCCGCAGCACCTGCTGCCACGGCCGGAGGCAAAGCAGTGGTGAAAATAAACCCGCTGGCAAAGGATCGGACAAAGTCGACAAGCTCCTTCGACGCCGCGACGTATCCTCCTACCACGCCGAACGCCTTGCCCAAAGTCCCTTCAATCACGGTCAGGCGGTCCATCAGGCCCTCGCGCTCGGCAATGCCTCCGCCGCGCGGACCGTACAACCCGACCGCGTGAACCTCATCCAGATAGGTCATCGCACCGTAACGATCCGCCAGATCACAGATCCCGGCAATCGGTGCAATGTCGCCATCCATGGAATAGACGCTTTCAAACGCAATCAGCTTTGGCGCATTTGCAGGCAGGTCCGCAAGGTGTCTTTCAAGATCCGCAAGATCGTTGTGCTTCCATATCCGCTTTTGGCAACGACTGTGACGAATCCCCTCGATCATCGAGGCATGATTCAATTCGTCGGACAAAACCGTGATGCCAGGAATGCGGGACGCCAAGGTTCCCAAGGCGGCCCAATTGGATACGTAACCAGACGTGAACAGCAATGCCGCGTCCTTGCCGTGAAGGTCCGCAAGCTCCTGCTCCAACAGCACATGTTCGTGCGTGGTTCCCGAGATATTCCGCGTTCCCCCTGCCCCGGCACCACTTTTGTCAATCGCCCCATGCATGGCTGCGAGGACTTTTGGGTGCTGGCCCATTCCAAGATAGTCGTTCGAGCACCAGACAGTGACTTTTTCGGGACCATTCCCCGTGTAACTGCGCGCCTTTGGAAACGCGCCGCACTGACGTTCGAGGTCCGCGAAAACCCGGTAGTTTCCTTCGTCTTTCAGTAGACCAAGTTGATCACGAAAATACTGCTGGTAGTTCATTTCAATCCCCAACAGCCTCTTCAACGATTCCGGACAACAGGGTCTGGACCTTTTGCATTGGGCCGTCCGGATAGCTTCGGTATCCTACCTTCACCCCGTCATCGTCCTCGGTCACGAATATCCCGTATGGGCAATAGCCGATATTCATCGGATCTGCTTCCATCACCTCACGCGAAATCTTTGCCGAGCAAAAAATAAAGATGTCCGCCGCCGCGAATATCTGTTTGTCGCTGCCGACATCAGCGCCCGTTCGGTTCAACATTTCCCCAACGTGGCTCACATAGTCGATGACCAGCCCCTGCCCGACAATGGCGGATTCGACGGCAAAGGTGGCATCATCAAAACTTCCGTCAAAGGGAGTGGTGATGATATCCTCGGCGAGTCCCTGACCGGCGGAGACTGCAAAAAATGCGGCCGTAACGATAAAGTGTTTCATGGTTCTGATCCTCCTCCTGAGCCGCATTTTCTCGGATTGAACTTCCGGGGGCTTTGACCCGTGTCAAAACCCCCGAACTTCTATCCGAACATGTCCGAGGTGATACCGGCATACCAACCCAGCGACTCTTCGTAGGTTGCTTTTCTCAGATCGGCATCTTCGCCGGTCTGGCTGATGAAGCCGTCCACCTTGGCGATTTTTTCCGGCGTCGCCTCGTAGGTTGCCCCAACCTTCACGCCATCATCCGTGTCGATCAGTGACCAGCAGGTGTTGGAAAACTTGGCCGGGAACACCTTGGATCCGGTCAACGCGCCCCGCACGGCATTCGCACAGACTTTCGCCTGACTGTTGGCCGAGAAACCCGATTTCGGCATGTCGCCCTGCTGGCTGGCGTCGCCAAGGACATAGATGTCCGGATCAGCCTTGGAGGACATGTCCGCGGCGTTCACCGGCGCCCAGTTGCCGTCGGTCACTCCGGCCATTTCCGCAATATGTCCGGCTTTCATCGCCGGGATCACGTTGCAGACGTCGACTTTGGTCTCTTCTCCGTCGATGGTCAGCGTCATCGCGTCCGGGTTTACCGAGACATTGCCGCCACCGAAGTCTTCGCCGATCCAGTCGACCATGCCTTCATAGTGGTTCGCCCAGCCTTCCTGGAACAATGCCATCTTCGAAAACTTCGGCTTTGGATCTGCCACGATGATTTTCGCAGTTGGGTTGTTTGCTTTCAGAACATGCGCAACCATCGAGACCCGTTCATAGGGCCCGGGCGGGCACCGGTACGGGTTTGGTGGTGCAACCATCGCAAAGGTACCGCCTTCTGGCATCGCCATGATCTGCGCCTTCAGAAGTTCCGTCTGAGAGCCCGCCTTGTACGCATGCGGCATCTTGTTCTGCGCCGAGACGTCCCAGCCTTCAACTGCCCCGTCGACAAAATCGATACCAGGGCTCAGGATCAGCTTGTCGTACGGGACCGAGCCACCACCCGCCAGCGAAACAGTCTTGGCATCGCGATCCACGCCGACGGCCCAATCGTGGACCACGTTGATCCCGTATTCAGCTGCAAGCGTGCCATAGCTGTGGGCGATATCCGAAAGTTCCTGAAACCCTCCCAGATACAGGTTCGAGAAGAAGCAGGTGTAGTAGGTCCGTGACGGCTCGATCAGCGTCACGTCGATCTCACCTTTGCTGTCCTTGGCGATGTAGCGGGCGGCCGTAGCGCCGCCTGCGCCGCCGCCGACAACAACGACCCGGGGTCTGCCCTGAGCCAGAACCATCGGCGCAGATAGTCCGGCTGCCACCACCCCGGCGGCTCCTAGAAATGTTCGTCTATTGAGTGTCATCGCGTTTCCTCCCCTTAGGCACAGTCACTCTGGATTATTGAAGTAGGCGGCCAAAGCCGCAATCTCGTCATTGCTCAGCCTTCCGGCGATCATTTGCATAACCGGATGTGGCCGCTGTCTGTCCTTGTATGCGTGCATGGCGACAACAAAATCCTCGTCGGGCCAATAGACGATCGATGGGATACCTTGGTCACCGCCTTCGATCTGGTGGCACGTCGTGCATTCGCTGCTGAGATATGCGCCGTATTCGGGATCTCCCTGAATCGCCAGGATCGCTGGATCGACGGAATGATCCGTACCTTTCGCGGTTGGGTCCGCTTCGGGAATATCACGGGGATTGTCTGAAAACGCCCGCAAATAGGCAATCACGTTGGCACGGTCTTCCGGGTCTTTCAGGCCGCGAAAGCTCATCCTTGTGCCCGACGCAAATGCACGTGGGTTTTCGATATAGGCCGACAAGGTGTCAGCGTGCCATTCCAAACCCGAATTTCCCGCGCGCACAAGGCTCTTGGAATAATTGAAACCATCGAGACCCGCAGCCTTGCGCCCAAAGACACCATTCAGATGCGGGCCGATTTTGTTTTCAGCGCCTTCGCCAACCTGATGGCAGCCTTTGCATTTGGCGAACACTGTTTTCCCGGCCTCGGCATCACCCAGGTTTTCGGTTGCGTAGGTCGATGAGGCGAAAGCCGCCAGAACCGCTGCGCACGACAATATGTTCGACCACCGCATGATCAGCTTCCGAACGATTTAAGGTAGACAATCACGGCCTCAATGTCATCCGGCTTCCTGAGCCCCGCAAAAGACATTCGCGTGCCCTTCATGTAATCCTTGGGTTTCGTCAGGAAGGCCGCCATTTCCTCATCCGTCCAAACAAGGCCGGCCTCGGCTGCGGCTTTCATCGCCTTGGAGTATTTGAACCCCTCGACCGATCCTGCATTGGACCCGACAATCCCGTTCAATGCCGGCCCGGTACTGTGCTTTGCACCTTCACCCACCTGATGGCAGGCTTTGCACTTCTTGAAGACTTTTGCTCCGGCGGCAACCAGTTCCGTTGCCTCGTCAGTCTTTTCGGCCTCTTGAACGGCTGGTTCCGCAGCGGCTTCTTCCTCGGGCTTGGGTGCCGCTGCCGGAATGAACGACGGGCCGTCCGCAGTGAATGTCGGCAACCCGTCCACGGTGGCGTCATTCATCACCGAGTTCGACCCACCTTCGGGCGGCGTTTCGACCAGAAAAACAGAGCGCATCGTGACAGCGGCCTCTGCCTTGCAGTTTTCCATGCAAGGCTCTTTGCGCCATTCAGCGTACTCGGTCTCGGGTCGTGTATCGACGACAAAACCGTCTTTGTTGTACATCTCGAATTCGGCGAAGTTTTCGTTGCTCAGTTCGAAATCGTCATCCACCAAATCATTTGAATACAGGATGTAGGCAACAATCGCATAGGTCTCATCCGCGGTCAAAGTGCCCGCCTCGCCAAATGGCATGGATCGGGAAATGTAGTCCCAGGCAGTAGACAAATGCGGCCAGTAGGACCCGACGGTCTTCACGGGATCTTCGTTTGCAAGCGTATCGAACCCACCGGCAAGAACAGGCCAGTTGTCCACACCTTCCGCGAATTCTCCGTGACAGGACGCGCAGCGGTCGGCAAAAACCTCTTCCCCGGTCCAAACGTCGCCCGATCCGACAGGCAAGCCCCGCCCGTCCGGCAGAACGTCAACGTCCCAGGCCGCGATCTCTTCCTCCAGCGCAGGCCGTCCAAGCCCATAGGTACCCTCGCGGCTGGGCGCGGGTGCGGTCAGGTTCGCGCCATTCGCAACCCGTTCCGCGGCAGCAGCCTGAATTTCCTGTACTTTGAGCTCAAGCTGGGCTGCTCGTTCGGCCTCTGACTTCGCTTTTTCCTGTGCGGCTGCTGCGTGGGCCTCAACCTGGCCAAGCCGGGTTTCCAAAGTTTCGATCTTCGATTGGCCGAAGTTTCGGTTGGCGAACACCAACGCCCCCGCAAGCACCAACGCTGTGCCGCCGAATACCGGCAGGAAAACATGACTAAGAGACTTCGACATTCTCGGCGATCCCTTCTGCGCTTACGTACCACGTCTGGATACAGTTGTTGTGATAGACCGAGTTTTCGCCGCGCTTTTCGCGCAGCTGGTCTTTGGTCGGCTGTACATAGCCGGTCTCATCCATTGCTCGGGCCTGTAGGAGCATGGGTGCCCCGTCCCAATTCGTGTCGAGATAGAAACGTGTCAAAGCCTTGGTGTCGCCCTGCTTGCCAAGGCGTGCCGTTTCCCACGTGATGCCGCCGTCCTTGGATACATCAACACGGGTAATCTGTCCGTGGCCTGACCATGCAAGCCCTGAAATCACCAGCGGCCCGGGCCCATGTTTGATCGGCATTTGCGGACTGGGCGAGGTTATGACGGATTTCGCATCCATCACCCAGGTCCATTTCTGGGCCGTGCCATCGGCATAGACATCGGTGTATTTCGAAGTTTCTTCGCGGCTTTCCACCGCCCTGTCGACGACCTCGATCCGGCGCAGCCATTTGACCCACATGTTGCCTTCCCAGCCTGGCACGACCAGGCGCACAGGATAGCCATGCTCCATCCGCAGGGCTTCGCCATTTGCCTTGAAGGCCACCAGAACGTCATCCAGCGCTTTTTCCATCGGAATGGAGCGGCCATTGGACGACGCGTCCGCGCCCTCGACATAGACCCATTTGTCGGGCGAGATATCGGCGCCGGCCTCCTGCAACAGCGTGCGCAGCGGGACACCGGTATATTCCATGTTGTGGATCATACCATGGGTGAATTGCACACCGTTGAGTTGCGCGCCTGCCCACTCCATCCCGGTATTCGCCGCGCATTCGCAGAAATACACGTGGTTTTCGCGCGGGAACCGCTCGATGTCGTCATACGTAAAGACCAGCGGGCGATCGACCAGCCCGTTGATCATCAGCCGATAGTCTTCCTTGCGCAGTTCAATCGCGCCAGAGTGATGACGTTCAAAGGCGCAGCCCTGCGGCGTTATCGTCCCTTCGAGCGCATGGATCGGCGTGAAGTTGATCGACGAAATCGGAGAGGCAGTCAGCCATTCCACATTGCGGCGCACGACATGCGATTCATAGCTGATCGGCATGCCATAAGGTGTCTCGTCAACGCCTGCACCCGTGTACGATGCCCAATCCTGAAGCTCTGTTATCAGGGGGTCGGGCGTTTCTGCCACTGCCGCACCTGCAACTGACCCCGCGGCGACCGCGGCACTGCCTTTCAGGAAGGCCCGGCGCGACGGTTTGAACGCGTCATCCATATCTCTTAGGTCTCCATCTGTTTCTTAAGCGCCGACGACATCGACACTGGTGTTTTCTTGCACCGTTACGGTGCCTAGATTGCGAATGTGGTTTTCGACGACATCCCAGATCGGCGGACCCTCGGTGCCTTCGTTGACGCTGGCCCAGCCGGCCACGACATAGGTTTTCGACGGATCAATCGCTTCACCTGTCTTCAGCAAAGTCATTTCGCTGATCCGCTGCCCTTGTGGCTTGGTCACGTCGATGCGGTAGCCCAGCCCACCGACACGGACCATGTCGCCGCCCTGCTGGTAGTAAGGATCAGGGTTGAACAGGTTGTCGCCAACATCCTCGAGGATCACATGGATGAATTCACCCGTCATTTCCGTGCGATAGGCATTCGGGTAAGACATCGAGGTGACGTTCCAGATGTCCTCGCGCGTGATCTCCTGCCCCGGCAGGATCGACGGGCCCCATCGAACGCCAGGCGACATGGCAATGTCTGCCTCACGTTCTTTGAGCAGGGCGTCGCAGATCAGATCATCCCAAGTGCCGTTGAAATTGCCGCGACGATAGAGCAACGAGTCCGTTTTACCGATCACTTCGCTGAGCGTGGCCTCATACGGCGCGCGCTGCTCATCTATCAGAGCGGTAATCGCAGGATCCGGAGCGATAACATCAGAGAAAATCGGGATCAGCTTGTGCTTCAACCCCATCAACTGCCCATCCCGTACATCCAGGTCCACACGGCTGACGAATTTGCCGTTCGAGCCTGACGCGATGATGTGTGTTTTGCCCACCAGAACCGGCTCGGGCAGCGCGTCATGAGTGTGGCCGCTGAGGATCACGTCGATCCCCTGCACCCGGCCTGCCATTTTTTTATCTACGTCAAAGCCGTTATGGCTGAGGACGACGACGACATCAGCGCCGGCACCGCGAACCTCGTCAACCATTGCCTGCATGTTCTCATCCCGGATACCGAAAGAGTATTCAGGGAACATCCAACCCGGGTTCGCGATTGGCATGTATGGGAATGCCTGCCCGATCACGGCAACTTTTGCACCGCCCCGGTCAAAGAACTTGTAGGGCTTGAACAATTCCGCGGGTTCATCCCATTCGGCATCAAAAATGTTCTGACCCAAGGCGGCAAAGGGCAGCCCTTCGACGATTTCGTTCACTCTGTCGCTGCCCAGCGTGAACTCCCAATGGAAGGTCATTGCATCGGGTTTCAGCGCGTTCATGACATTGACCATGTCCTGACCGGCTGTCTGGTAACAGGTGTAAGACCCGTGCCAGGTATCGCCGCCGTCCAAAAGCAGGGCATCGGGTCGTTCCGCACGGATGGCGTTGATGACTGTAGAAACCCGGTCCAAACCACCGACCCGACCGTAGGTTTTTGCCAGGGCTGCAAAGTCGTCATAGGTCAATGCATAGGCCGAGGGGCTGCCATCTTCGATCCCATAGGCCTTGCGGAACGCGGCCCCCGTAACGTGCGGCATCTGTCCCTTTGCCTCGCCGATACCAAGGTTTATCTCGGGTTCACGGAAGAAAATCGGTTTGAGTTGCGCGTGAATGTCGGTGACATGGATCAGGCTGATATTGCCAAAGGTTTCAAACTCCAGCAGCTGATTCTGCGTCAGACTTTGCTGCGCTGCAAGTCTGGCCCAATTGCCAAACCCGGACGCCCCGTACAGAGCCGATGCCGCCATTGAAACCTGCAAGAAGTCACGTCGAGAAATCATCTTTCAGCTTTCCTGTTACACATATAAATGTGTGAATGTTGCGTTCCTGAAAAACCCGCGCGGGACATCGCCCACGCGGGTCGTTCGTTATTGGCGCACAGCCGGGGTTTCGACTGAAAGCCCGTTGCCACGCGAGGCAACATAAAGCTCCAGCGCACGGAACTCGTCCGACCCTTCGGCAAAGGTTTCCGCCCGCGTATCACGAATACAACCGCGGAAACGATTGTGTCGCGAGATCAGCTTGGCCTGTTTCAAGCGGTAAGTCGGGAACCCGTTGATCATTCCCTGGCTCAGGTGATCTGCCCGGATCATGTTGCCCCAATTGTCTTCATGACAGTTGGCACAGCTCAGCTCCAGCTGACCATAGCGTGTGTAGTACATTTCCTTGCCCTGTTCCCAATACGGGGCTGCATCACCGTCAATGGCAACGTTCATGGGCATTCCGCGTGACTGAAGGCCGATCAAAGCGACCATGCCCTGCATATCGCCACCGGACCATTTCCAGGCATCGGCCTCCATACGCTCGGTTCGGCACTCGTTGATCAGATCTTCCATGACCACCAGCTTGCCGGTTTCGGCATCAACCTTCGGCATGGAAGCCTGCAATCCCTTGAAGCTTTCCACCCCGTCGTGGCACGAGGCACAGCTTTTGCCGGCAGCACCATCGACCGTCTCATAAAGGTCGGCGGCCTGATCGACGAAGATCATCGCCGGATTGTCGAAATCATCGATCTGAAGGGCCTGGGTTTCATCCGTACGGAAATGCCAACCGGAATAGATCGTGTCCAGGTTTTCCAGATGCGCCGGCGCTTCGGTGACCGAGGTCATGTCCAGCTCGCCATTGATCACGAGATTGTCTTCGTCCGGTCCGGCCATTGCTGCCGCTGGGAAAACCAGAACTGCCGCGATCGCCGTTAATGCCTTTGTATTCATTACGTTCCTCCCTTGGTGGACCAGCGCCAAACGTCATGTCCGGCGCTGATCTGCCTTAGTGGTCGAGCCGTCAGGCGATCTCGATCGATTTCTTCTCGTCGTAGACAGAGCCGTCGTCATCGTACCAGGTGAACACGAACTCACCTGCCTCGGGCACGGTTGCCTCAAACTGAAAATACGGATTGGTAGAAATTGCCGGCTCCATCGTCACATCAATCACCATTTCGCCGTTAAACTCGCAGGTGAAACGGTTGATGATCGACCGAGGTATGACGTTGCCTTCTTTGTCCTTGCGCTGTCCGCTTTCCATCTTGTGGCTGATCAGTGTCTTGATCGTGACGGCTTCGCCAGCAGCGGCTTTCTTCGGAACCTTGACGCGGGGTTTCACACCGGATGCCATTGGTTAGTCTCCTGTTCTTCGAGGCATGCGTGGCTATCAGCCGCCGCAGCCGCCGATTGTCACTTTTACGGTCGCGGATGCCTTGGCAAAGCTGCCATCTGCCATCTTCGCCACGGCAATCACGTCTTGCGTTCCCGCAAGGCGGATACGGGTCGAAGCGGCTTGTTCAGCAGCCAGCGGGCCGAAATTGAACGTTGCGACGCCCGGTTCGGGGTTGCCTGCTGCAACGATCAGAATCGACGCTGCACCCGGGGCGCTTACTTCGATCGGAACGGTGTTTCCGTTTTCGGCGATTTCAGGTGCCGTCAGTGTAACACCGCCGTCAGCCACATCCGCCCCACCTGTAAACGCGGCAATCGCATCCTCAGCGGCCGCATTTGCACGAAGCGGCATCATTGTCAGGAACGCGGCACCCAGCCCAAGGGCCAGAGTTTCGCGGCGAGAGAGTTCCATTTTCAATCTCCTTTGAATCTTCGACAATCACACTTTGGAAGCGCGACTATTGCTCTTTCAGGGTCGCAAGAAACGCGACCACGTCTTCGATTTCCTGAGCTGTCAGGATCGACGTCAGAGGCTCGGTCGGGGCTTTGCCGGTATAGGCGTCGCCCGGGCGGATATAGCCGTCATCCTTGTAGAATGCCGGCATCACCGTGCCTTCGAACGTCATTTTCGCGTTTGCAACCAGTCCGCGAAGCTCGGCCTCGGACCAACGATCACCGGCACCATCCAGCGCCGGGCCAACCTCGCCCTGGAATGGAATGTCGGCCAAAGCCGATACCGCGTGGCACGCCACGCAATTGCCTTTTGACTTGTCGCCAACGATCAGCGCGCCATTTGCCGCATCACCGGCGGTGCCGGTCAAAGACGCCTCTACTTCACCATATTCACCATAGGTTACGCTTTCCGGGTCTGTCTCCGCAGCAAAAGCGGCAGCCCCCGTCATTGCGCAGACCAATGTTAAGAGTCTCAGCTTCATGATCCCTCCCATTTGCTAATACGCCGACGGCGCCTTGCGACCCAAAGCATTTGTGTACCGTAGTCGACGAGTGCGGTCTGTCGCAACATTAAATTCATTACAATGAATTTTTTTATTTATAACTCCGACCCTCAGTCTTGCGAAACATTGTTTCGCCCCTGAATGCGTCGCGCATGATATCGCTGAAAATCTTCACCATTATCAAGTTCGTACCGCTTCTCGTAGACCCAGGTGAAAAGGTCCAAAGTTGTTCCTTTGGCGAACGCTCCCGGCATTACTGCAACCGCAGCTTCAATGGCGGTGGCGTCCTCGGGAACTTCTTCCGGCAGAAATACAAGGGTCGGGGTAAACAGAATCCCCCATTTGCGCATCAGCGCTCTTTGCTCGCTCTCTTCCCCATCAAAGTCGGTGGCCGTGGTACTTCCGTGCAAATCCAGTTGGACGACAAAAAAGTTCTCTTCGATGAACGCCGCTAGGTCAGGCTGGGGGAAAACCTCTTCGTGCATTTTCTTGCAATAGATGCAGCCCTGTTGCTCGATAAACAAAACCAACCGCTTGCCTTCACCTGACGCCTCTTCAAGATCCTCGCGAAGGTCTTTGAACGTGTCGCGCATCCACGGTGTTTTATGCAACCCGTCGTCGCCAAGCTCGGCGGCGGAAACCGCCATGCCCAACAAGCATGCCATCAATACTGACAATGTTCGCTTCATATTTTCCTCCCGTATTATCCGATGGCCGCAAGCCAGGGCATATGGTCCAGCATCCATTGGGCGACTTGATTGATCGAGTTGGTTGCGATCAGGACGCCGAACAGAATCAACAACGCGCCCATCCCCTTCTCGATCAGAGGCAAATGCTTTCTGAACCGCGCCATCCACTGCATGAAGGGGCGAACCAAGAAAGCCGCCAGAACAAACGGTGCGGTCATTCCTACCCCGTAGACGAACAAAAGAACCGCTCCACGCCAAGCCGTCTCGGTTCCGGCCGCTGTAAACAGGATTGCAGCAAGCACCGGCCCGACACAAGGCGTCCAGCCGAAAGCAAATGCCAGTCCAAGAACATATGCCCCGATCAGGCTCAGGTTTGATGTCTCGCCGACGTCTGCCCGAAACTGGCGATACAGAAACCCGATGCGAATCAGCCCAAGGAAATGCAAACCCATCGTCACGATGATGGCTGCCGCTATCCAACGAAGGATATCGAAGTATTCGCGAACAAGTTGTCCGAATATCGAAGCCGTGGCTCCGAGAGCCATAAAAATCGTTATGATCCCCGCTGAAAATGCGATTGCAGCAAGCGTTGCCCTGCGGCGAACGTTGCCGGAAATGGCGGAATTCGCGGAAATCTGCTCCATCCCGACACCCGCCAGATAGCTGAGGTAGAACGGCACAATCGGAAGGATGCAGGGGGACAGAAAGGACAACAGCCCAGCAACCAGAGCTCCTGCAAATGTAATGTCGAGCATGGTCAAACCTGTCCTGGCGCGCTATCATTCATACATTCAAAGTAATAAAGATATGTCGCCGCGGTCAATCGGAGCTTGAGATGCGCCACCTTTTCCTGCTTGTGCTTGCGGTCACGCTGCTTGTTTCGCCCCGGGTTTTACGGGCGGAAATGACACTTCTGATGGCCGAAGAAGATGGGTGCATGTGGTGTGCCCGATGGGATTCCGAAATCTCGGGGATCTACCCGAAGACACCGGAAGGAAATGCCGCCCCGCTTCAGCGGATAGACATCCATGCATCCATGCCGGATGGAATCGAACTGGGAAGACCTCTGTACTACACTCCAACCTTTGTTTTGCTGAACAACGGCCGCGAAGTCGGCCGGATCGAAGGGTACCCCGGCGAAGACTTTTTTTGGGGCATGTTGGGCGTGCTGCTACGTGACGCAGGGGTACAGATTGAGACTTCTGGATAAACGACGGTATATTACATAAACTGTTTTGAATGCGTGAAGCTGAGAAAGCGAGGCGATCTTGTTGGATAAACCATCGAAACTGCCAGTGTTCACAAAAGACATGTGCGCAGAAGATCTGGACCGAATGATGGAGAACGCGCAAACGGCATCAAACTTCCTTAAGGCCATCAGCCACGAGGGGCGCCTGATGATCTTGTGCTATCTGTCATCGGGTGAAAAGTCTGTCACCCAGATGGAAGAGATGCTGTCGGCGAGACAGGCCGCCGTATCCCAACAGTTGTCCCGACTGCGCTTTGAGGGCTTGGTCAAAACACGGCGCGAGGGTAAGACTATCTATTACAGATTGGCTGATGATCGTTCGACGCAAATACTGGAAGTCGTCTACGATCTTTTCTGCCGGGACACGTAGAAGCCGGTCAAGACGCCGCCAGCTTTGGGAGGAGACTGGCAATGCTCGAAGCATTGGGAGACGCAAATGCCGTTGCTCTGATCGGTTTGATTGGAGGCATCGCATTGGGGCTGGCCGCACGCATCGGGCGCTTTTGCACGTTGGGTGCCATCGAAGATTACCTTTACGCGGATGATGATCGGCGTCTTCGCATGTGGGCGGTTGCGATTGGCGTTGCGATTGTTGGAAGCCATACCGCCATGGCGTTCGGGTGGCTTGACCCTGTCGGGACACGCTACCTTGCCCAGACCTGGAACCCGATCGGTTCGATCGTGGGCGGCCTCATGTTCGGTTATGGAATGGCCATCAGCGGGAACTGCGGCTATGGCGCGTTGGCAAGACTGGGCGGTGGCGACCTTCGATCCTTCGTCATCGTTCTGATCATGGGTCTTACGGCGTATGTCGTAATGTCGGGCCCCCTGGCATATCTTCGGGTTTGGCTGTTTCCAGTGGAAATGGATCTCAGCGCCCCCCAAAGCGTCAGCTTTCTTGCTGAACGGATGACTACTGTTCCGGCGTGGCTCTTCGGTTCTGCCGTCGGTATTGTTTTGGTGGTCTTTGCTTTGGCGAACCAGCAGTTCCGCCGCACGCCAGCGCAAGTGTTCTGGGGATCTGTGGTTGGACTGGCGATCGTTTCGGGCTGGCTTGGCACGAACTGGGTAGCGACCCACGGTTTTGACGGTGAGCCGGTGCAAACCCACACCTTCGCTGCACCCTTGGGTGACACGATATTCTACTTGATGACAGCGTCCGGAAACACGTTGTCTTTTGCCGTCGGATCCGTCTCGGGCGTTCTGATCGGCGCGTTTTTGGGATCCTGGTCAAAGGGCTATTTTCGCTGGGAAGCCTGCGAAGATCCACGTGAACTGAAACGGCAAATGCTGGGCGCGGCGATCATGGGCCCCGGAGCGATCATCGCAGTCGGTTGCAGCGTCGGACAAGGCATATCTGCCTTTTCACTTCTGGCCTACAGCGCGCCCGTGACATTCGCCGCGATCTTTGCGGGTGCGGCGCTTGGACTGAAACAGCTCGTGTCCGGACTGTCCTTCATTACCGAGCGCTGAGTTCAAAACACTACCAAGCCCTATGCCAAAAAGGTGTCGGTCGCGCTGATCAGCCCCACATGAGTGGTCTGGCATTGTTGGTTGGTGCATGACCGGCCTTTGGTTGACCGACAGGATGCTTTGCGGCGCTCGCGCCCTCAGTGGCGATCGAGGATTCTGCAAAGCTCCGTCGCATGTGCCACACGGCTAAAATACGGATTAGGAATCTTCAACGATTTTCAATACCAAAAAAAACCAGCCCTTGAGCCGCATGCCTTCGGGCAATCACGAGGCAGGACTTGCCTCGGATAAACTATCAAAAAAGGCAACAAGGTCTTCAGCAACCGCAGCTTCGGCTTTCTGACACATTGAAGATCTGCCAACGAAAACGAGATTTGGTCGTCCGCAAGGGCCCTGCAAACCCACAAGGCCACTGAGGCAAAAAGCAATCACCGGACAGCCAGCCAGGTCTGCGATTTTTGGAATCTCAGCCCGGTCTGGCTGCACATTGTTGCAGGTTTGGCCAGTGACGCGCTTTTCTTCGCAAAGCTTTCGTCAGCCTGACTGAAATAGCACTTTTGCCAAGAACCGGTCTTAGTTCATGCCCAAGGCTTCTTTGTACATCTCAATGACAGCCTCTTGCTCGGCAATATCATCCTTATCTCTTTTTCTGAGAGAAATGATGCTGCGAAGAGCCTTCACATCGTAGCCGCGTGATTTACTCTCTGCGTACACTTCCTTTATTTGATCCGCGATGTCTTTCTTTTCCAACTCCAGGCGCTCGATACGCTCAACAAATTGGCGCAGCTCCCCAGAGGTGACCTTGTAACTTGCTTCTGCTTCTTCCGACATGCTCATCCAATTCTTCCCAATTCTGGATCATCACCGCTAAGAGAATACAGTTCATACCCCGTGTATTCGTCTCAAGCTTTGGTTGCTACACACAAAACAGTTTTCTAGAGGCAGAAGCAACGACGTGCCCGGGCCTCGGCCATGGCTTCTTTTCGTTGTTCCACCAGGTTGTTTTCACCGCATCCAGACCCTCAAACCGTTCGATGAACTGGCACGTTTCATCAGCAGTCACGCGACAGTTGGGGGCAGCCTGATTGTTGATGATGCCTTCCATACGCGTCCGTCCCACGGGCTGAAATCTGATGCAGGAAGCCGGATACAATGCCGCCGCCCGGGTCGCAAGCACCCAATCCCACCCAAACCCCAAGTGTGCTTGTACGGCGCGATCCGATCCGGTAAGCGCGGGGGGGGGGGTAGTTCAAGAAGAGATGTAGGGCACCATGTTCGAATTCATCACCTGGGGCGGCGCAGCCCTTTCTCTGGCCGGACTCGCCGGCCTGGTCTGGTGTATTCTTCGCGTGATGAAAGCGCGCAAAGCGGGTCTGTCAGACGACGAATTGCGCGCGACCGTTCAGGGCGTTTTGCCTTGGAACCTGGCGTCTTTGTTCCTGTCCGTTCTTGGATTGATGCTGGTCATCCTCGGGATATCCTTTGGATGACTTCTTGTATCAAACCGGCAGGTTATCGAACTGCGCTTCCATAGCGTCTTCGCACAGGGCTGCATCCAGACGCCGCAGGCGGGACGGCACCTGCATCCCCTGCTGTCGCATACGGTCGACAACCTTGCTCACACTCGGCTGAAGCGCCAAACGCGTATCAAGGCTCGCATTTCTGAGCTCTTGCTCAAGCCGTTCTGCTTCGGAATAAAGACTTGTCGATGTCATAATACCCTCCCAAGTGTCGCCAGTATCCCAGATATAGGTAACGGGAATAAGACCCGCTGATGTTAACCTGAAATTGTGCGGGATATTGCCCAACACGTTCGCGTTTTCGGCAATCCGGCGCGGATGACCCAAATTTTAGGCTGTTTCAATCGCGAATGCCTTGACCCGCATCAAACACAGGTTCGATGTTGCATCACATTCCATTTTACATATATGATCGTGACAACTGATACGGAGGAAATCATGACACCCACAGTGAAAGCGTTTTTTGACGATCAAACCTTCACGGTGTCCTACGTTGTTCATGAACCGCAAGGGCGTGCCTGCGCCATCATCGACAGTGTCCTGGATTTCGATCACGCGTCGGGGCGCACAGAGACAAAATCGGCTGACGCAATCATCGACTTTGTGCGCGCGCACGATCTAAAGGTCGAATGGATTCTGGAAAGCCACGTTCACGCCGATCACCTGTCCGCGGCCCCCTACCTGCAACAGGAACTGGGTGGCAAAATCGGAATAGGCGCTCAGATCGTCACCGTGCAGGACACGTTCGGCAAAGTCTTCAATGAAGGAACCGAGTTCCAGCGCGATGGCAGCCAGTTCGACGCCTTGTTCTCGGAGGGGGACAGTTTCCACATTGGGCAGATGCGGGGCGATGTTCTCCATACCCCGGGGCATACCCCGGCCTGCCTGACCTATGTGATAGGCGACGCCGCCTTTGTGGGCGACACGCTGTTCATGCCGGATTTCGGAACGGCGCGCTGCGATTTTCCCGGTGGCTCCTCAGCCACATTGTTTGAATCGATCCAGAAAATCCTGTCGCTGCCAGACGAAACGCGCATCTTTGTCGGACATGACTACAAAGCGCCGGGCCGCGATGAATATGCCTGGGAAACGACGGTAGGCGAACAGAAAGCGCTGAACGTCCATATCGGAAAAGGGCGGAGCATCGAAGAATTCGTGGAAATGCGCGACGCAAGGGACGCCACCCTTGCCATGCCGCGCCTGATCCTGCCCTCTTTGCAGGTCAACATGCGGGCGGGGCAAATGCCGCCTGCTGATGAGCAAGGCGATGTATTCCTGAAGCTGCCGGTGAACAAAATCTGACGCAAGTCAAATCAATCAAAAAAGGATAAACCCACATGAACATCGAGTGGATCTGGGGGCTGTGCGGTGGCCTGCTGATAGGCCTGGGCGGAGCCGTGTACCTGCTTGGAAATGGCAGGATCATGGGTGCTAGCGGCATTTTGGGTGGCCTTGTCGATGGTGAGGCCGGCGACACCAAAGCTGAACGTCTGGCCTTCATCGCCGGGTTGATCGGAATGCCGCTTCTGCTGCGGCCACTGATCGCCCCCGAGGCCCAAACGCATCTTACCAACAATCTAGGCCTTGTTGTTGTGGCCGGGCTTCTGGTCGGTGTGGGAACGCGTATCGCCAATGGCTGCACGTCGGGTCACGGGGTCTGTGGCATCTCGCGGTTTTCTCTGCGCGGCATCGTGGCCACCGTATTCTATATCCTTGCCGGCGGAATGACCCTCGTCCTGCTGCGCCATGTTTGGGGGTTGATCTGATGCGCCTTTTGATTGCTTTGCTTGCAGGATCGCTTTTCGGTGCCGGATTGTTGATTTCTGGCATGACGGACACGACCAAAGTTCAGGGTTGGCTGGATGTTTTCGGAAACTGGGACCCGACCTTGGCCTTTGTGATGGGTGGCGCCATCCTGCCGATGCTTCTGGCCTGGAGGCTGACCACCGGGCGCAAGGCCTTGACCGGAGGCGATTTTCCACCCCCTGCGAGGTCCGAGGTTGATCGCAGGCTCATCATTGGTTCCGTCCTGTTCGGAATGGGCTGGGGCTTGGCCGGGCTTTGCCCGGGACCGGCGATGGCCTCGCTGACATATGGTGGTTTGGGTGGGCTGGTCTTTCTGATCGCGATGATTGCAGGCATGTTCATCGCACCAACGCTAGGGGCTCAACTGGACAGAGCCGCAAACGCGGCCTAAGGATTTCGCATGGAGATTCGACCGATCACGCCCCGCTATGCTGTCTCGCCGCAGATCACGGTTGAAGACGTCCCGGCAATTGCCGAGGCAGGCTTCGTCAAGGTGATCTGCAACCGGCCCGATGTTGAGGTTCCCGCGATCATGCAATCCGACGCGATCGGTGAAGCCGTCCGTGCCGCGGGCATGGAATACGAGGTGTTGGAGCTGACCCACCAGACCATGACGCCCGAGATCGCAAAGCGGCAGCGTGACCTGGCAGAAAACTGCGATGGTCCGGTTCTGGCTTATTGCGCCTCGGGCACTCGATGTTCGGTGGTCTGGGCCCTTGGTCAATGCGACCGCATGAGCACGGACGACATTCTAGCCGCCACGACAAATGCCGGGTATCAACTGGAAAACCTGCGCCCTGCCCTGGAACAACTCCGCAGCAAGGCAGACTAGGCCCTATTCTGCGTCGGGATTCGTGTCGGCGGCGTCAAGGCCAGCCAGTTGCGAAATCTCTGCGACCATCCGCTCGGAATCGTTCAATGACAGATCGGTGTCCGTCAGGTCCAAACCCTCGTCCCCTATTGCCGGCGGCATGACATCCACCGCGCTGGAATCTGGTTCGACCAGGTGGTCGTGCGGCTGCATTCTCCCTCGGCTCTCGATGAACTCCTGCGCGTCGTCCCCCGACAAGGCGGGTAAGGCTGCATGTTCGTTCAATCGAACGGCGCGCAACCCACCACATTGACCAAGGCGGCCAATACCCGTTGGCTTTCGGTCGATGGTCAATATCTCAGTTCTGTCCAGACGCGCCCCGCGCAATGGCAAAACACATCCAGGTTGAATTTCTGACAGATCGGACAATGGCAGCGACATCCGGCACAAGACGGCGTTCAGTTCCGCCCGCACAACACCCGATGCCTGCTCGAGTCGGGGACCGGCCGGGTCCGAGACCTCCTCTGCCTTTTCCGGGGTGGCAGGATGCTCTGGAAGAAAGATCGAGATCTGTCCCTGCTGCGCCCCGCCGGCCAGATCAACCGTCAGATCGAAGACGCGGTATTCATCTTCAGTCATGGCCAACGACAAGCCGCGCGAATCTTTCGCACGTGTCGCGAACTCATATCCCGTCAGGCAGACCTCCTCGGCCGCAGCGTCTATGGAGCCGGCGGACAAGGTCAGAGCGGTTTCGATAAATGGCACCACCATGGCGGCATCCGTATCCGTGAAGGCCCTTGGGTCGGGATCACCGGGCAGTACGTGACCGATGGTCTGGGTTTGCACAACGGCGGACACCACATGCGGGCTCAGGCAAATCCCAGCGCGCGCCTCCGGCCCGTCAAACACCAACATCAGCCAATCCTGAGCGACTGATTCCACCATGTCATCCTGCGTGCGGTCGGCCTGTTTTGCCCCGACGACGGCCAAGGGAAGGTTCAATCGCTCACTTGCTGCCCGCGCAAACCCCAAGCGCAGCGCCCGCAGAACCGAACGCGGGCGATCGCCTAGATCTTTTCGTCCAACAGACAGTTTGCGCGCCAAAGCAGCGCTGACAGTTTGTGACATGGCGCCCGATCACCAGTTGCTTCAATAACTGGCTATTGGTTTACCCTGCCGAGCGTTACGAAGTTCTTTATGGCTGTGTCATTGCGCGGCCTGCTGGAATGCCAAAGGCAGGCTGACCCGGAATGCCGCGCCGCCCTGCCCGGGCAAATATGTGATCTCACCGCCCAACCGTTGCATGATCTCGCGGCAAATGGCCAAGCCCAGACCTGCGCCCCCTGCCTTGTCGACCCCGACTCGGGCAAATTTCTCGAACACCATCGAACGCGCGCCGGGGGGAATGCCGCTGCCGTTGTCGATGAAATCGATGATGACCCTGCCGCCGACGTCGTGGGCTGAAATGACCAATACCGGATCTTCCGCGTCACAGTATTTCTGCGCGTTCGAGATCAGATTGATGAACACCTGCCCCAATCGGTCCAGATCCGTATGCAGGCGCATTCGCTCTGCCGTAAAAGTCCGCCGGACCATGATTTTCCGCTCTGCTCCGGCCAGTGCGCTGGACACCGCCCGGTCCAGAACCGAACGCAAACTGTCATCGCTGAGGTTCAGATTGACCTGCCCGTTTTCCAGCACGCTCAAGTCCAGCAGATCGTCGAGAAGCCGGGTCAGGCGCAAGGCCTCATCGTGAATGATTGCAGCATAGCGGGTCTGCTCCTCTCGGCTCAGGCCCTCTGTATCCCGCATGATCTCGGAAAACGCCCGGATCGAGGTCATCGGCGTGCGCAACTCGTGACTGACCTGGCTGAGGAAGCTGTCTTTTTGCTCGGAAATCTGCGTCAGTTTGGTGTTCGCTTCACGCAGTTGGCGCGCCGTACGGGACAATTCGGACGACTTCTCTTCCAACCTCCCCGAATACTCCAGAAGCTGCGCCGATTCATCCGCCACCGCCAGCAGATCTTCTACGGAAACTGAAGACCCACCGACGATCTGAGCGATCATCGCATGCGCCGTGGCGGTGCCAACCGACCCGCTCAACTCTCTCTCCAGACGGTTGAGGAAACCCGGGGTGGGTTCCGGCATATGCGACCGGCCACCCTGTTTTTCAGCCTCAGCCTGAAAGAACTCCTGCGCCGGGGCGGTGCCCAGAATACGCTGTGTCATGATCATCAGGTCTTCGCTTTGCGCCACCGAACCGGACCAGCCACCCGGTGAAACCGAGTGATCGAAAACGTTGACGAACTGCGCGCCCTGCAAACGCTCCAGAGGGCTGGGAAAGCTCAGCAGGGACGCCACGCAAAAGGCAATGGTATTGAGGGACAGAGACCACATCACGGTATGGACCATCGGGTCGATCCCTTCGATCCCGAACAGGGCATGAGGACGCAACCAGGCAAGGCCGAACAGCCCATTCTGCATGACGGCCTCCGGCATCCACGGCGCGCCCATACCCGGCAACAACAGCGTATAAATCCACAATGAGAAACCGACGCTCAACCCGACAAGTGCCCCTGTGCGGGTTGCTCCGCGCCAGAACAATCCCCCGACCAAAGCAGGCAGGATCTGCGAGATGCCCGCAAAGGCGATCAATCCGATCGAGGCCAGTGCCGCACCCCCGCCGGACAACCGATAATAGAAGAAACCCAACGCCATGATCACGGCGATGGAAACACGGCGCGCTATCAAAACAATGCTGCGCACATCGCCCGAGACTGACCCTGTTCCTTCATGCGTGCTCAGCCAAATCGGCATGACCACATGGTTCGACACCATCGTCGACAAGGCCATTGCGCTGACGATGACCATCGACGTTGCGGACGAAAACCCGCCGATAAAGGACAGCATGGCCAACCAGTCATTGCCCTGCGACAGCGGTACCGTCAGCACGAACAGGTCGGGATTGGCCCCCTCTGGCAACAGGTCCAGACCAACGACGGCAATTGGCACGACAAAAAGGCTCATCAAAAGCAGATAGAGCGGAAACGCCCATGCGGCGGTTCGCAGATGGCTTTCGTCATCGTTTTCGACCACCATCACCTGAAACATGCGCGGCAGGCAGATAAAGGCCGCGGCGGACAGGAATATGAAAGTTGTCCAGCGCCCGGCATCGACGTTCCACTGTCCGATTTCCGAGGCATCTATCCGCTCCATCATCGGGCCAACGCCACCGGCAATGCCCCACACCACGAAAACGCCCACGGCGATAAGAGCAAACAGTTTGACAACGGCTTCCACGGCAATGGCGGTGACCACACCGTGGTGACGCTCGTTTACGTCCAAATTACGCGTACCGAAGAGAATTGCGAACACGGCCAGCCCCGCGGCGACCCAGAAAACACTGGCCCCTTCGCGATACAGACCTGATGGATCGGCTTCGGCGAATATCGAAAATGACAGGGTAATCGATTGCAACTGAAGCGCGATGTAGGGCGTCCCGCCAAGCACGGCCAGAACGGTCACACACACGGCAAGCGTGTTCGACTTGCCATAGCGCGAAGACAACAGGTCCGCGATCGAGGTCACCCGCTGACTGCGCCCGACCCTCACCAGTTTGCGCAGTCCCCACCACCAACTGACCATCACCAGGGTTGGGCCAAGGTAAATCGTTACAAACTCCAACCCGGACCGCGCGGCATTGCCCACCGCACCATAGAATGTCCATGCCGTGCAATAGATCGACAGCGACAACGTATAGATCAGGGGCGACCGCAGCCACTTGCCCCGCCCTGCCGCAGCCATCCGGTCAGCGGCGAAAGCCACGGCGAACAAGAAAACGACATAGCCAAGGCAGACCAGGATCAGCGTGTTAATGGTTGCCATCACTCAGCGTCCGCGTCCTGATCCTCGCGCACGCCCAAACGGCGGGCGGCAATTCCAAAAAACAACCCAACCACGATCAGCGCGCCCCAGCAGACAAAGATGTAGTACATTGCTGAAGACAGGGGGACAGCCTCGCCCTTGCCGGGCTGATCGGGCCACAGCAACGGAAGCGCCAGCAGAGCCCCCCCCATGAACGGCAAAAGCCGCGCCGCATCCGCCAGCCTACGTCGGCGATAGCTTTGACGTTCGAGAAAAAGCGAGGGTCGTGCGCCCTGTGGTGCGTCCTTTTTGCCCTCGCCAGACATCATATCCGTGTCGCCTGCGCGTGAAGATCGCGCACGGCCGTCAGAACTTCGGCATTGGAAAACGGTTTGGTCATGAAACGGCTGACGCCTGCGTTTTCCGCCATTTCCCTGTCGCGCGATTGACCGCGCGCCGTCAGCATCAAAACCGGCAAACCTGCCAGCTCCTCCATTTCTCGGATGTCCCGCAGGATATCCATGCCGCTCTTGCCCGGCAGCATGACGTCCAGAATGACCAGATCGGGCTGTGCCCTCTGAATCACCTGAACCGCATCCGTGCCATCGCCATGCGTGTCCACCTGCCATCCCTCGCGGGTCAACAGAAACCGGATTGCTTCGGCAATGTTCGGCTCGTCCTCGATCAACAGAACCTTACGGCTCATATTTTCAGTTCCTCCCCAAGACCGTTCCTCCATCCTCAGATCGGTCCCGTCCAGATTAAGCCTTCTGTCGGGAAAGTGTCAAAAGCCTTCGCTCAAAATCGACGGTTCGCGGCGGGCCTTGCAGGCATTGCTGGGACAGACACGGCAGTTCGGCCCGACTTGCGTGACCGGAGCGCCGCCTGCCGCCTCGTTGCCCGAACGGACCAGCATAACCGAGCGATAAACGGGATCCTGATCATACCCCAATACCGCATAAGGCCAAGCATAGGCGAAGCATTCGAATTCAGCCGGGGTCCGTCCCATCTGGACAACCTGCTTGCGCACCGGAACAAGTGGGCGGCTCAAAGCCGTGAACAACGGCCACAGCGGGCAAACCTCACCATGCCGCGCCAAAGCAAAGCCCGGAATCGGCTTGATGAACAATATGCTGCCGGATGCATCGCACAGCACCATGCCAACCGGCTGCGGCAACACGTCATCGGGTATGAACGCCAGTCGTCGCAGAACGGTGGCGACGTCTACGGAAAAGCGATAAGCCAACGCGATGGGATCCGTGTCGCCTTTTTGCAGACGTGATCGAAGCGCATCCAGCGGCAAAGCTACGGCATCATCGCGATACATCTTCAGAACTTCACGCGCCACAGTTCGCGCAGCCGACGTGTTGAGACTGCTCAGATCAACGGCATCCACGTCCTCGCCCTGTTCCAATTCCGAAAAACTGTACCTGCGGGATTCGAAGAACGCTTCGACCTCTTCAAGCGGAACACCGCGCGGATCAATTGACGAGTCGCTTTCGTCCAGAAAGGTTACAAGTGCCTTTGAACTGCCGGCCAGCCGCTCTGCATCCTGGTGCAGGTTTTTGTGAAATCGTTCCCGCCACTCTGCTTCGATGTCCTCTGTGTCTGCAAGAATTGCCGCCGTTGAACGAATCGCCGCCGCCGTTGACAGCACTTCGTGCATTGATGCCGCAAGATGCGGGTCATGAGTCAGCCGGTCTGACAGGATCTCGACATTCCGTTCAAGCGAAACAACACGGCGGTGCATCTGCGCAAGCACCCCGGCCCATCCGGGAAAGCGCCCGGCAAATTCCTCCAGCCCGTCCACTTCGGCCTGCTGCCCGACGGCGTCATCCGCCGCCTCCCGCAGGGCCGACACAAGGGTCGCCTCGATCCCCTGTGTCAGGACTGAGGGTTCGACGGAAAGCGCAGACGCTATGCCCACCAGCAATTTGCCACCGATCCGGCGGCGGTTATGTTCGATCAGGTTCAGGTAGGACGCGGAAATCCCGGCAAGGCGGGCAAGTTCCGCCTGCCGAAGCCCGGCAATCTGCCGTCTCTCCCGAATGCGGCTTCCCGTCAACATATCACGCATGATCGTATTCTCCTGACCAGGCTTCAGCCTCTTTTTTCAGAACATATCATGTGTTTCACCGGTTTACCCAGGGATTTTCAAACCGTATTTACAACCTTGACAAAAGCGGCAGCCGCCAATGCGCATCAATGGCCACAGGAAACCGCATCTCCCCTTCAATTCCGCGTGGTTTCCCGGCACGATAAGCGGATGAGTGACCCCGCCTTTGAATATGCACCGATCGGGCTTGTTGAGCTGGAAAACCGGATCATCAGACGCTGCAATCTGCAATTCGCCCGCACTTTCGGCGGGGAAGAGGCCGATTACCGCAACATGCCGCTGTTGCATCTCTATCCCTCGGTCGCGGATTGGGAGAGGATCGGGGAACGCAGCCTGCAAGTGATGCGAGACACCGGGTACTACACGGATGAACGCGTCATGCGGCGTCGCAATGGCGATCTGTTCTGGTGCCGCGCCCGTGGCCGCTCTTTGACGCCCGATGACCCCTTCCGCCATGGAATCTGGAGCTTTTCCGACATCTCGGAAGAACGTCCCCTTGTCGAATTGACCGTGCGAGAACGCGAAGTGGCGATCCTGTCCTGCCGCGGCCTGTCCGCCAAGGAAATCGGCGTCGAACTGGGCCTGAGTTACCGCACAATCGAAGCCTATCGCGCCCGCCTGCTTGAGAAATTCGGCGCCCGCAAACTGCCCGAGCTTGTCGCCAAATTGTCAGGGATGCCTCTGTAACCTGTCCGCCCCTTTAAATTATACGGGATTCCCGCCTGTGATGGTGCGAGTCGGCGCTTTTCATGCACCGCCGCTTAGCCTATAACCCTGCGTAATTTGATCAGAGCCCGCAAGAAACAGACGGGCCAAAGGGGAACCGTCGAGGACACTCATGACAGACACCAAACACGAAGCGGATGTGGCATTCATCAAGGCTCTGGCCGAGTTGCTGCGTGACAACGACCTGACCGAATTGCAGGTCAAGCGCGAATATGGCGAGGAAGACAGCCTGAACGTGCGAGTAAGCCGCATGACACAGGCCGCAGCCGCACCAGTTCAGGTTGCCGTACCTGCGGCGGCACCAGCTGCTGCCGCGGCTGCGCCTGCCGTGGCCGAAGCCCCTGCTGCCCAGGAAGATCCAGCCAGCCACCCCGGCGCTGTAACGTCGCCCATGGTTGGCACCGTCTACATGCAGCCCGAGCCCGGCGCCCCCGCATTTATCTCGGTCGGCGCCTCCGTGTCCGAAGGCGACACGCTGCTGATTGTCGAAGCGATGAAGACCATGAACCACATCCACGCGCCCAAGTCGGGTACCGTCAAGCGTGTTCTGGTCGGCGATGGCGACGCTGTGGAATTCGGCACTCCTCTGGTCATCATCGAGTAAGGCGGGCCCATGTTCGACAAGATCCTGATTGCCAACCGAGGCGAGATCGCCCTGCGCGTCATCCGCGCCGCCCGCGAGATGGGGATTAAGACGGTAGCCGTCCACTCCACCGCGGATAGCGACGCGATGCATGTGCGCATGGCGGACGAATCGGTCTGCATCGGCCCCCCGCCCAGCCCCCAGAGTTACCTGTCCGTGCCCGCGATCATTTCGGCCTGTGAAATCACCGGAGCGCAGGCGATCCACCCTGGCTATGGCTTCCTGTCCGAGAATGCCGAGTTCGTGCAGATCGTCGAAGATCACGGAATCACGTTCATCGGCCCCACTGCGGAACACATCCGCGTCATGGGCGACAAGATTACGGCCAAGGACACGATGAAGGCTCTGGGCGTACCTTGTGTGCCGGGATCAGACGGCGGCGTGCCTGATCTTGCGACGGCCAAGAAGATCGGTGAGGAATTCGGCTATCCGGTCATCATCAAGGCTACCGCAGGCGGCGGCGGTCGCGGCATGAAAGTTGCGATGAACGCTGACGAAATGGAAAGCGCCTTCATGACTGCACGGGCCGAAGGCAAGGCCGCCTTTGGCAATGACGAAGTCTATATCGAGAAATACCTGACCACGCCGCGCCACATCGAAATTCAGGTGTTTGGCGACGGGAAAGGCAAGGCTGTTCATCTGGGCGAACGGGATTGTTCGCTTCAGCGGCGCCACCAGAAGGTGTTCGAAGAGGCCCCCGGCCCCTGCATCACGCCCGAAGAACGCGCCAAGATCGGCAAGGTCTGCGCCGACGCGGTCGCCAAGATCAACTATATCGGCGCCGGCACCATCGAGTTCCTCTACGAAAATGGCGAGTTCTATTTCATCGAAATGAACACCCGTCTTCAGGTGGAACATCCAGTCACCGAAGGTATCTTTGGCGTCGATCTGGTGCGCGAGCAAATCCTTGTCGCCGCGGGTGAACCGATGTCGTTCGGTCAGGACGATCTGGAAATCAACGGCCACGCCATCGAGGTTCGGATCAACGCCGAAAAGCTGCCGAATTTCTCGCCCTGTCCCGGCAAGATCACCGCGTACCACGCACCGGGTGGCCTTGGCGTTCGAATGGACTCGGCTCTCTATGACGGGTATTCGATTCCACCCTATTATGACTCGCTGATCGCCAAGCTGATCGTGCAGGGCCGTGACCGGGCCGAAGCGCTGGCCCGACTGGAACGCGCATTGGGGGAGTTGATTGTCGACGGCATCGATACCACGGTACCTCTGTTCCACGCACTGTTGCAGGAACCCGATCTGCGCAGCGGCGACTACAACATCCACTGGCTGGAGCGCTGGCTTGCGGAGAACATGGAACAATAGTCACCAAGGACCGGAGGGCCCATGCCCTCCGGTTGCCTCATACCTGACATGAGCCTGTCCCCCGAACTTTTGTTGCATGGCTATTCCATCGGTATCTTTCCGATGGCCGAGCATCGCGATGACCCCGAGCTGTTTTGGGTCGATCCCAAGTTCCGCGGCGTCTTTCCACTGGACGGATTCCACATTTCTCGAAGCCTGGCGCGCCGTATCCGAAACTGCGGGTTCGATATCTCGATCGACCAGGATTTTTCTGGCGTCGTCGACGGGTGTGCCGACAGGGCCGATACCTGGATCAACGCCCAGCTTCATGACCTGTACCGTCAGTTGCACCAAACCGGGCATGCGCATTCATTGGAAATCTGGGAAGACGATGCGCTGGTGGGGGGCGTCTATGGCGTGACCCTGGGCGCGGCATTCTTTGGCGAAAGCATGTTTTCAAGGCGCAAGGACGCTTCGAAAATCGCCCTCGCCTATCTTGTGGACCGCCTGCGGCAAACCGGCTTCCGCCTGTTTGACACGCAGTTTCTGACCGCGCACCTGGCCTCTTTGGGCGCAATCGAAATTCCGCGCGGTGCCTACAAGAAAGAACTGGAAGAGGCCTTGAACCACAGCGCCGATTTCTCGGCACCGCTGAATCAGTCGGCGGCGGGTGTGATACACCGTATGACCCAAACGTCATAACGCGCGTGATCCAGCGCATTCAACGCGGGGGAGGTTGCGATCATCCAACCGTCAAACAGCTGATCGGCCTTTCCGCTCTCCCAGATGGTCAGATAGGCGAATGCGTCACCGGTTGGATTGTCAACGGGATAACGGCAATCTCCCAAGGCAACATCCAGCCCAAAAACCGCTGCTGTCTCGCCGGTCTGCAATTCAACATCGACAGTCTGGCCGTTCACCTTGTCGAGGCCCCGCAACATTGCCCCGGGTCCAGATTGAACTTTCTGCTGCGCAGCCGCACCAGTGGCGGCCAGCAACAAGGCCAGAAACGCGGCGCGTATCATTCGCTGCCGTCTCCGGCTACGAACTTTACCAGGAGCGAAATCAGGCTGACCGCGCCCTGTGTATCCTCGATCTCATCGCCGGGATCAAAGTAGAATGGCGAGCCGCCGGGCATTACCTCGACGAAATTGCCCCCCAGCAGTCCTTCAGACGAAATGACTATGGCACTGTCGTCCGGCACCAGAATCCCGTCCGCAATCGTGAAAGTCGTGTCAGCTCGATAGGTTTCAGGGTTCAGGGTGACGCCCGTCACGGTTCCGATCTTGACGCCAGCAAGGCGCACATCCGTGCCGACACCCACGCCCTCCAGTGATCTGAAAGACGCGCCCAGTTCGTATCCAGCAGCCCCTTGCGACAAGCCCGTCGATTGGCTGGCATAGACACCAAACGCCACGGCACCGGCCAATACGACACCGCCGACAAGAACTTCGGTCCAGTTATGGGTCGACATTATCGCCTCGTCTATTCCGGGCTCCAGGCCTCATAGTCCTTACGTTCAACCGGTTCCGCGCGACGCAGAGATCCGGCCGGAGCATAGGCCAGCGCGGTGCCGGTCAGGTTTTCCTGATGTGGTTTTTCCCAGGATTTATGCGGCAGCGGTTTATCCGTCGGAGGCTCGTCCCAAGTGCGATGCAACCAACCATGCCATTCAGGATCAACCCGGCTGGCTTCGGCCTCGCCATTGAAGATAACCCAACGCCTGCTGTCATCGGCATTGCGGTAAAACACGTTGCCTTCATTGTCTTCGCCCACTTTCACGCCCTTGCGTGCAGTGTAGATCTGAGTGTTCAAAGTCGACCCATTCCACCAGGTCACGGCTCGCAAAAGACTGTTCAGGATTCCCATCGGGTGCCTCCGGCATTTCGTCGAGGAAAGGTATGGACCAAAGGCCCGCTAAGGTCCAGTACCCCTGATACCACCTGCGTCACTCCGGCAGAAAGGCGGTCACTTCGATCTCGATCCTGTATTTCGGATCGATCAAACCGCATTCGATCATTGTCGCTGCCGGAGGATTGGCTCCGAAAGTTTCGGCTAGGATCGGCCAGCACGGCTCGAACTCACTGCGATCGGGCAGCATGTATGTGACGCGAACCACATCGTGAAAGCCCGCGCCAGCCTCTGCCAAAGCCTTCTCGATCGTCGCCAGGGCTGATCGGCATTGTTCAACCGCGCCTTCACCCTGCCCGACAGTACCGGCGACGTGAACCCATCCGCCCGCGACCACCGCACGGCAGTACCCGACCTTGGCTTCGAACTCACCGCCCGAAGAAATGCGCTTCACTGCCATAATTCGTCACCTTTGTTGTTCGAAAACTTGCTTAAGCTTCCGCCGCCTAACTGCACCGACACTCATGTGCGAGCGACGGATCCACAGCTTCATCTGGCTAAAAATATCTCGGGGGGATGCCCGAAGGGCAGCGGGGGCAGAGCCCCCTGAACCGGTTCAAGTGAAGTCCCACCGTCGCGGCAAATAGCCCGATCTCAACCGGCCGATGCCGACTCCGGTGCAGCGTCGGTATAGATGAACAGAGGCTGCGAGTCAGACATGACCGCCTCTTCGTTCACCACAACTTCGCTGACATTCTTCATTCCAGGCAATTCGAACATCGTATCCAGCAGAATATCTTCCAGGATCGACCGCAGACCCCGCGCGCCGGTTTTGCGCTCGATGGCCTTTTTGGCGATTGCCTTCAAGGCATCATCCGTAAAGGCCAGCTCAACATCCTCCAGTTCGAACAGACGCTGGTATTGCTTGACCAATGCGTTCTTGGGCTTGGTCAGGATAGTCACCAGCGCGTCTTCATCCAGGTCCTCAAGCGTCGCCAGAACCGGCAGACGACCGACGAATTCCGGGATCAGGCCAAATTTCAGAAGATCCTCGGGTTCCAGTTCCTTGAATATCTCGCCGACACCGCGGTCATCATTGTCGCGTACATCGGCGCCAAAGCCCATGGCCGAACCTTTGCCGCGTTGCGCGATGATCTTGTCCAGACCCGCGAATGCACCGCCACAGATGAACAGAATGTTCGTCGTGTCCACTTGCAGGAATTCCTGCTGGGGATGCTTGCGGCCACCCTGTGGGGGGACGCTGGCCACTGTCCCCTCCATCAGTTTCAGCAATGCCTGCTGCACGCCCTCACCGGACACGTCACGCGTGATCGAGGGGTTCTCGGATTTGCGGGTAATCTTGTCGACCTCATCGATATAGACGATGCCGCGCTGCGCACGTTCGACGTTGTACTCACTCGCCTGCAACAGCTTGAGAATGATGTTTTCGACATCCTCACCCACATAGCCGGCTTCGGTCAGCGTGGTCGCGTCAGCCATGGTAAACGGCACGTCCAGAATACGCGCCAGCGTTTGCGCCAGAAGCGTTTTACCGCAACCGGTCGGGCCTATCAGCAGGATATTCGACTTTGCCAGTTCGATATCGCTGCCCGCTTTCTGAGCGTGGTTCAAACGCTTGTAATGGTTGTGAACGGCAACCGACAGAACCCGCTTTGCGGTGGCCTGACCGATTACATAATCGTCCAGCACTTCGCAGATATCCTTGGGCGTCGGAACACCGTCAGAAGACTTCAGCCCGCTGGCCTTGGTCTCTTCGCGGATGATGTCCATGCACAGCTCAACACATTCATCACAGATGAAAACCGTGGGGCCTGCGATCAGCTTCCGGACTTCATGCTGGCTTTTGCCACAGAAGCTGCAATAGAGCGTGTTTTTCCCATCGCCGCCTGAATTCGTCGCCATGATCTACCTTTCGGGCTTCGTCCCTGCACCCCTTTTCGGGGGCGCTTACACCTGTGTGTGCAGCTTAGGCCAGCACTCTGGCGGCTACAATCTCAAAATGACCCCCGCGCCGGTGACGCGGGGTATTGGCCTCAGGCCTCTTCCGTGTCCATTTTCGCTCGGTTTTCGACGATTTCGTCGATGTGACCCCATTCCTTGGCCTCTTCCGGGCTCATGAAATTGTCACGATCCAGCGCTTTTTCGACCGCCTTTTTCGTCTGTCCGGTATGACGCACGTAGATGTCATACAGGCGATCCTTCAGCTTTTGCGTCTCGGCCGCGTGAATCATGATGTCACTGGCCTGGCCCTGGTACCCGCCGCTGGGCTGGTGCACCATGATGCGGCTGTTGGGCAGCGAAAAGCGCATTCCCTTCTCGCCCCCGGCCAGCAGAACCGAGCCCATCGAGGCCGCCTGACCGATAACCAATGTCGAACATTTCGGCTTAATGTATTGCATTGTGTCGTAAATCGACAACCCGCTGGTCACCACACCACCGGGCGAGTTGATGTAGATCGAGATTTCCTTGTTCGGGTTTTCCGCCTCGAGGTGCAGCAATTGCGCCACAACAAGATGGCTCATCCCATCATGGATCGGTCCGTTGATGAATATGATCCGCTCTTTCAGCAGGCGGGAGAAAATATCATAGGCGCGCTCGCCCCGACTGGTCTGCTCAACGACCATGGGGACAAGTGTATTCATGTAGGTTTCTACGGGATCGAACATTCGTAACCTGCCTGTTTAGCTATGGATCGGGACAATATCCCAACAAGTGTTACCTGAGTCTTAGTGTCGGCTAAGGGGGGCTGCAAGGGGGGCAAGTGAGAACGCTGACCGAATGTCGATCATCATCAATCGTCAAAGCGAACCATCTGTTGTTTCCAGGGCCGATCCGCCAATCGCCATCATTTGAATTACACGCCCCTTGCGTTTCGGGAACATTCAATCCGAACTCGCCTTTCACACATCACGCTATTTTGATTCATACATATAGAAATGAATGTACGAAACATGTACTGAAGGGTCTCACACTCACGTCTCTTTACGTACGGAAACAACGCCCGGCCAACGGGTTTGCAAGGAACTCAATCGATGGCACTTCCTCAGCTGTCCAATGACATGTCACAAGAAGATTTTGACCGCATGGTCACCAACGCGACGCGCGCGTCCAATTTCCTCAAGGCTATAAGCCACGAAGGCAGATTGATGATCCTGTGTCACCTTGTGTCAGGTGAAAAATCCGTCACCGAACTGGAAGAGTTGCTGTCCGCCAGGCAAGCCGCTGTTTCACAGCAGCTTTCCCGTCTGCGACTTGAAGGGCTGGTGATACCTCGCAGGGAAGGCAAAGCCATCTATTATCGTCTGGCGGATGAACGTCCGCGCCGCATGCTCGAAGTCGTTTACGAGCTCTTCTGCGGCGAAGCCTCGGCCTAAGAACTGGCTCCGCCTGAAAAAAGGTGCTACCGAAAAAAAGATCGAGCACCAAGGAGACGAATATGATCCGCGTAATTCTGATTGGCCTGAGTCTGTTTGCACTGACCGCCTGCGAAACCGCAAAAGGCGCCGGCAAGGACATCGAAAAAGCCGGAGATGCCATTCAAGGCGCAGCAACCGACGTGCAGGAAAGCCTGTAAGACACTTTATTTTGCGGCGGGCGTAGAACAATCATCAATATATGGTTGAAAGACCTCGCATGCCGCGGTAGCTTGCCCTTACAGGTGCATAGACGCGGCATTGCATCATCTGACGCTAAATCGGGGCTCTTTTGCACACGCAGAAGAGCCCCGGTCCCTTTCGGCAGGGGTGAGTGGTAGCCTGTATGAAACCGAAATCGGCAAAGGAAAAGGCGTCAGGTGCGCAGACGCGGTCTTTGCATGCATCCTTTCGGACACTCCTGACGCCTTACCGGTTCGATGCACCCCGAAGGGCACCCCGATCCAGTTGCCCCAGCCTCCTGAGAGACTGCGGCTGCCGCTTTGCCCCCGAAGGAACATCACAGCGTGCATCGGCCTTCTGAGAAGGTGGCCATCCGACTTGGGCACGAAACCCGCACTCGGCCGATCACCCACCGGTAAGCCATTGCAGTTCAACGCAAATCCTAAGATCCGGTCTCTCTGCCAAGACCCCCGGGCCTTTGCGCCCCACCTTCGGTTCCGAAGAACCTGTGTGGTGTTCAGACTGTTGCAGCACGCCTTGTATCTGACAAGAAAATAGCACCGCAGCATGAAAATTAGACGGGGATAAACTGTTGGTATCTGCCGGGAAATCTTTGTGGATAATCCGAGAAGTTTTGACTCCACGCATGTTTGTCCCGGGAAATTTTCAGGCCTGAACCTGACCCCGGTTTTTTGCCCAATGCTGCGGGCGCAAAGGCCACCGCACGCGCCGTTAGTTGAGAATTGCAGGATTTGTACAACCTTCGGACCACCAATCTTTCGAATCGTACATACGGAGATTCGCCGATGCGTTGCACCATTTCCCATGCGCGCGCCAATTTGGGCGCTCTGGTCACCCGTGCACAGGACCCGCGCGAAGTGATCATTCTGACCCGGCACGGCAAACCGCTGGCCGCTCTGGTCTCGGTCGCCGAGGCGAAGCGGATCTGGCATTTGCAGGATGATGACGAGATCGGGTGGAAACACCCGCTGTCGGGAATTCGCGGGATGTGGTCGCAGGGACGCAACATCCCCGGAATGGAACCGGGACCGGACGGCAGCTATGTCACCGCGCGCGAAGCCGCGCTGAAGGTTCGCGAAATCCAGATGACCCGCGCCGAGGAACGCCGCATTCTTGCGCGGGGCGGTCTGGATCCTGTCGCAGGCGGTGAACTGGCCGCCCGGCCCGTCTCCTCGCTGTGGAGACGATTGTTCCGTTTTTGAGAAGCGGTCCGACCCGCGCGTGGCAACCTACTAACCTCCGCCGCAGTCAATATCGCAGCAGCGGTACTTACCCCCTACAATCGCCCGGGCCGGACACGCTTCAGTTCACCTGACGTTCCAGAACGGTGCTGTAGGTCGTTCCGGTCCGCAGGCTACGGAAATCGGCAAAAATCCTGCCATCTTCGTACCGCGCATCGATCAACGCATTCGCGCCGATCAGCAGAGGTGAGGTTTCGACGATGCCGATACTGCCCGTCCCATCGAGGCTGATGGTGCCGGTGGCCTCGTATTCATTCCAGTCGGTATCGCCATCGCGACGCCATTTGCTGTGCCCCCAGAAAACGTTGCCGTCCTGAAGCTGCACATCCAGCATCCATTCGGCCTGATTGAACCGGGGCTGATCGCCTTTGTAGTAATGGCTGGGCTGGACGGTCGTGTAGGACCCCAGCCATGTGCCGCGCAGGTCGGGCGTGGTATCGGCCAGCGCGGCCGTTCCAAGGGCGAGGGTCGTGGCCAAAGCGGCTGCTCCGGCAGTCATGTATCTGGTCATGGCTCTCTCCTGTTCGTCTGGTCAACAGATTGGGAGGGCACGTGGCGGTTGCAACTTACCTTAGGGAAACTTCATGATTGGTTCACCGGGGGCTTAGAATGGGGCTTCAGGCCCAGGCCAGAGCCGTCCCAACAATGACCAGCGCGATGCCGATCCCCTCGCGATAGGAAAAGTTCTCGCCAAACAGGAAATACGAGGCGATGGCGATCAGCACGACCTCGGCCCCCAGAATGCCGGTATAGATGATGCCCAATCGTTCGTTGCGCAGCGCGGCAAGTTCCAGCGTCGCGGCGGCCAGCAACGTGGCAACAATCAAAAGGGTCAGGCCAACACCGGGAATCTTCCACCAGAACTTCATCGAGATCATGGCAACGGAATAGAGACCCGCCGATCCGAGGGCGATGAGAGGGATGAGCGATGTGGACATAAGGGCCTCCTGCCGAGGTTGCCGTTGGGTCAAGTGTAGCAGGAGGGTGTGGATGGGACTGTGAGGTTGGTCACAGGTGTTAGATGGACAACTGATACGATGCTATTTAAACGTTCGAATTAGATAAAAGATTGTGTGAAACATGCTGTAGAATCCCCAACCACCAAAAATAAGAAACAGCACCCAACCAGGGTTAAACTCCTGCTGATCAAAGGCGCGGAAAGTGTGGTCCATAGTGCTTTGCAAAGCAAAGTATGAAAAATAAGTCAGGCCAATCGTCGCGACGGGCCAGCGCTCCAAGATAGTTCTATAGTTCATTGCCATAGCAACAACCTAACGAGGTGATCTGTCAGCGGCTAGTCACAGAAATCCAAGTGATGAGGGCAGCGCCAACCCGAGGGGGTGAGCGGCGTCTCGGAATTCGTCCAGTGCACGAATTCAGCCGCGAACGGGCAGAGTCCAAGGGCGCAAACGCACCACCCGTTTTTTTCGAAGGTAAACCCTGAGGTTGACGCAGGAAGGTCATCCCAAAGGCGGGCATTCGTGCTTATACGTTACTGACGGAACTCACTTTAGGCCCACAAAACGAGAATACTTGTTTTTCGCTTCAAAGGTTTACTTTCCATCGCTTCAACAGTTTAACGAAAACCTCGCGTGTAATGGAACTAAAGGGTTTCGAGGAAAAGTACTGTGTCTTCCAACTTCCATCCTTCAGATTATGACGATCTCTTGTCCTCAGCACAGTGGAACGAAAACTTGCGCGACCTCAATCAGTATGTCGCACATTCGCTTGAACAAGTGGGTGAACCACCTGCGCTGAATGGCAATCTGTTCTATGAACACCGCGCGACGGGTTTTCAAACACAGCCATTTATTGAAAGATTCGAACCCAAACGAAGAAATTTCTTTGAGTTGGCCCGACGCTCGACACGTCTGTTCGAAATAGGCGTGAATGCGGGCCACAGCATGTTGTTGGCGCTTATGGCCAACCCTGAAATCAAGTGCGTCGGCGTGGATGTCTGCCAGAGATTGAACCGCCGGTGGGCCCGCGTGGACATTTACGTGCCGGCAGCATTCAACTGGCTAAGGTACAAGTTTCCTGACCGGGTTGAGCTGATAAAAGGAAACTCTCTGATCGAAGCTCCGGCATACGCCCTGAGGCACCCTGATGCGAAAATCGATTTCCTGCACCTGGACGGGGCCAAGGACACGCACCTCAGAGAGGTTCTGGCCCTCCACGCTCTCATGCCGTCCGGTGCCTTCATCGTGCATGACGATTCCAACCTCAGACCGGTTCGAATTGCGGACAGACAGTTGAGGCGCCTGAACTTTTCCAAGCCGATTGATTACAGCGAATTCGGCCTGACGGACTGCGAATTCCATTTGGTGCGAGCCGCCACCTGATCAGGTGGCATCAAGCTCGAACCCAAAAAGCAAACCTGTCAGTGACTGTTCAAAACGGACAGCTTCAGCTGTCCATCTTCAAAGCAGAAATAAACGCCTCCTGCGGGATATCGACCTTCCCGAACTGGCGCATTTTCTTCTTACCCGCCTTCTGCTTGTCCAGCAGCTTGCGTTTCCGCGTGGCGTCGCCGCCGTAGCATTTCGCGGTCACGTCCTTGCGTAAGGCAGACAGGGTCTCGCGCGCGATGACCTTGCCTCCGATGGCGGCCTGGATCGGGATTTTGAACATGTGGCGCGGGATCAGGTCCTTGAGCTTTTCGCACATCGCCCGGCCCCGCATCTCGGCCCGGTCGCGGTGAACCATGGTCGACAGCGCGTCAACGGGTTCATCATTCACCAGTACCGACATCTTGACCAGGTTGTCCTCGGTATAGCCTGTCATCTGGTAGTCAAACGACGCATAGCCCTTGGTCACCGATTTCAGGCGGTCGTAGAAATCAAAAACGACCTCGTTCAGCGGCAGGTCATAGACGACCATGGCGCGGCTGCCCGCATAGGTCAGGTCCAGCTGGATGCCGCGGCGGTCCTGGCAGAGTTTCAGCACGTCGCCAAGGAATTCATCCGGCACAAGGATGGTCGCCTTGATGCGCGGTTCCTCGATATGGTCGACCTTCGACGGGTCGGGCATGTCGGCGGGGTTGTGCAGCTCGATCATCTCGCCGTCTTTCATGTAGACGTGATAAATCACCGACGGCGCGGTGGTGATGAGCTCGATATCATATTCACGTTCGATACGGTCGCGGATGACCTCGAGGTGCAGCAGGCCCAGGAAGCCGCAGCGGAAGCCAAAGCCCAGCGCGGCCGAGGTTTCCATTTCGAACGAGAAAGAGGCATCGTTGAGCGCCAGTTTGTCGATCGCATCGCGCAGGTCTTCGAATTCGGCGCTGTCCACCGGGAACAGGCCGCAGAACACCACCGGCTGCGCGGGCTTGAAGCCCGGAAGCGCCTCTTCGGTGCCGTTGCGGTCATTGGTGATGGTGTCACCGACGCGGGTGTCGCGAACCTGTTTGATCGATGCGGTCAGGAAGCCGATCTCGCCTGGGCCAAGGCTGTCGACCATCTGCATCTCGGGGCGGAAGACGCCAACGCGGTCGACATGGTGCAGGGTGTTGTTCGACATGAACTTGACCCGCATCCCCTTTTTCAGCGTGCCGTCCATGATGCGGACCAGAACGATGACACCGAGATAGGCATCGTACCACGAATCCACCAGCATCGCCTTGAGCGGCGCGTCCAGAGTGCCCTGCGGCGCGGGCAGTTGCTGCACGATGGCCTCGAGCGTCTCATGGATACCCTGCCCCGTCTTGGCGGAAACCTGAATGGCATCGGTCGCGTCGATGCCAATCACGTCCTCGATCTGTTCTGCCACACGGTCACAGTCGGACGCGGGCAGATCGATCTTGTTCAGCACCGGCACGATCTCGTGATCGGCGTCGATGGCCTGATACACGTTTGCCAGCGTCTGCGCCTCGACCCCTTGGGTGGAGTCCACGACCAGCAGAGAGCCCTCGACCGCGCGCATCGACCGGCTGACCTCATAGGCGAAATCCACGTGACCGGGGGTGTCGATCAGGTTCAGCACGTACTGCTCGCCATTGTCGGCGGTATAGTCGATGCGAACGGTGTTGGCCTTGATGGTAATGCCACGCTCGCGTTCGATATCCATGCTGTCGAGCAGCTGTTCCTTCATGTCACGATCCTGCACTGTCCCGGTCTCCTGGATGAGCCGGTCAGCAAGGGTGGATTTGCCATGGTCGATATGCGCGACGATGGAGAAATTGCGGATATGAGCGAGGTCTGTCATGGAGTGGGGATATGTAGAGGAATCGTGGGTTGGTCAATAGAAACGCGACAGAGTTTCATTGCTTGTGTGCTAAACAGCCGGAGGGTAGGCTGGAACGCACATATTAGCAGGGATGCACATGGTTATATTATCCCGTCCAGAAGAGTTTGACGATTGGCTAAATTCGCTTTCAAACACGGCACTGAAAGCATTTGCGACGCGTTCAGCCTTACAAGTTCTTCCCTATGCTTTTGTTTTATCAGATCAAGAAAGTAGCAGCCGCGAACAGGCGCAATTCCTTCTAGCTTGCTTTAGAGCCAATATTGTTTCTGGACTCGTTGGTGCTGGGCTTTACCCAGAAATAGGTTCTGTCACCTCTAGTGCTCTAGCCACCCTCGACGCCGCCAATACCGAAAACGGGTACGGCACGTTAACCGAACCGACCTTATCCAATGTCGCAACTGCCGTCGCCGCAACCTTCTATGCAACACGCGCCACGTCTGCCGAAGCAATTCACGATCTCAATGCCAACGCATTCACATACGGTGCCGAAATTACCCAAGCGCTATCTGCCGATGCTATTGCGCTAACCGCGACACCAGATGAAACTGCGCAGGTGTTTGCCACCGAACTGTGGCATGGTGCAGTACCAGAACCGTACGCCAGCTTGTCGCAGCAGTTCTCCGAAAATGCCCCCGAGACGCCATGGGAGTTTTGGGCTGAATGGTACGAGGGAATGCTGAAGGGTGAACCGTTGGACTGGGAACTTCAACGAAGGATTGCGCTGATCGATGAGAGCATATGGAACTCTGGGGTTGACGCAATTGCCTATGAGATCGAACAAATCCGGACGCGATGGGAAGTCGAGAAAGCCTTATCGGACATCAAAGATAGCCTGCGTGTCAGAACCTCAGCGCGCCACGGTATCGGTGGGAACAACCCTCCTGAGAGAATCGAAGACGAACGGTTGTCCGGCGCGATAACCTTGATCTGGGAAGCGACCGAAGAACTCTCGACGGCTTTGGAAGAGGAACGCCCTGCTCGCGAGCGGATTGAGGCTATTCTAGCTAAGTTCAAATCCGGATTGGCAGGATTTCTCAAGTGGTGCGCAGGCAAAGGCGATCTTGCGGTCGATACTTTGATCAAGTGGGGTATTCCTGCGACAGGAGCAGGGTATGCTGCAAAGTATCCAGAGAAAATTGAAGCGTTGATCAAAGCCATCGAAGACTGGCTGCCGTACTTGCACTGACCGGTGCCGGGCTGAAGCCCGGCCTACGGGGGTGGTGGGGGTGTATCGTTTCCGGATCGTGCGATCACTTTTTCGCAACGTATGATTGATCCGCGCGCCCGTTTGATTCATACTCCGCCGCAGACCGAGAGGGGCGTCAGACCCGTCCGGGCAGGCAAAAACGAGGCTCGAGTATGAAACAGTTCCTCATTATCGCATTTTGTGCGGCATCGCTGACGGCGGTTGCTCCGGTCGCGGATGCGGCGCAGATTAGGCAGGCGTGCATGGCGTCGGACCGCTCGGCCGCGACGCGGGACCGGTGCAGCTGCATTCAGCGCGTGGCCGATCAGGCGTTGACGCGCAGCGATCAGAAGACCGTGGCGAAATGGTTCAAGGACCCGCATCAGGCGCAGGTGCTGAAGATGTCGAAAACCGCGCGCGATGATGCGCTGTGGGATCGGTACCAGAACTTTGGCCAGATGGCGCAGGCGATCTGTAGCTGAGCCCTTCTGAAACCTTGACCTGATCCACGCTGCGCCCCAGAAAGGCGCAGCGAAAGGTGTATCTTATGGTGATGAAAGGGCTGACCCTGCGGGGCCTTGAGGTGTTCGAGGCTTTGGCGCGGACGGGATCGGTGGCACAGGCCGCCGAGATCACGGGGCTCAGCCAGCCATCCGTTTCCCAACAATTGCGCAATCTGGAAAAGGCTCTGGGCACCGAACTGGTCGACCACGGGCGCCGACCGATGCGCCTGACGCAGGCCGGGCGCAGCTTTCTGGTGCGGGCCGAGGCGGTTCTGGCCGAGCTGCAAATGGCACAAAGCGAATTGTCGGTCATGGATCTGGGGCATCTGACCACGCTGTCCATCGGGCTGATCGACGACTTCGACAATGATCTGACCCCGCGGCTGGCCACGTTGCTGGCAGACAGTCTGACCCGATCGAATTTCAAACTGATCACCTTGTCCAGCCTCGATCTGTTCGAGGCCTTGGCCGAACAACGCCTGCACATGGCCGTAACCGCCCATAGCGGAGAAGTTCTTGAGGGGGTGGTCGAGTACCCTCTGGTCCGGGATCCGTTCATTCTGGTTGCACCACAGGGGTCGGGCGGAGTGGAAGCGGTACAGAACAGCCTGCCGTATCTGCGCTATGCCCGCGAGCAACTGATCAGCCGGCAGATCGAGGCGCATATGGCGCGCGGCGCGCTAGAGTTCGAGGAACGGTTCGAGATCGGCTCGCACATGGCACTGATGGCCATGGTTGCACGGGGCCTGGGTTGGGCGATCACGACGCCGCTGGGCTTCATGCGCGCGGCGCGGTTCCATGAAGGGCTGGAGGCCCACCCTGCCCCGTTCGGGGATTTCTCGCGCAGCATATCATTGCTGGCGCGTACGGGCTGGTCCGATCAGGTACCGCAGGAGGTGGCGGGCATGACACGGCGTCTGATGCAGAACCAGATCGTGGACCCGGCTTTGGCCACACTGCCCTGGCTGAGCGGATCGCTGCGGGTGATCGGCGATTAACTGTCCAGATGGGCGGCAAGCCCCTCGACCGCCGCTTCGATCAGGTCCAGAGCGCCATCGAAATCCCGTGTGTAATATGGGTCAGGCACATGATCCGCGCCGGTTTCAAGGGCGAAATCGGTCAGCAGGCGAACCGGGGTGTCACTGTCGGCGGGGCGCAGATCCTCGATATCCGCGATGTTGTTGGCGTCCATGCCCAGGATCAGGTCGAAGCGGTCGAAATCGGCAGCCGTGAACTGACGGGCGCGCAGGTCACCCAGGTCAATTCCCCTGACCTTCGCAGCTGCCTGCATCGGGCCATAGGGCGGTTTTCCCGCATGCCAGCCCATGGTTCCGGCACTATCGGTTACGTGGTGCGGCGCGTGGGCGCGAAAAACGCCCTCTGCCGCAGGTGAGCGGCAAATATTGCCCAGGCAGACAAAGAGGATACGGTGTGACATGCACCAAGCTGTACCGCGCGGAGGAGAAATGGAAAAGATCGTGATTCTGACCGGGGCCGGAATATCCGCCGAAAGCGGGTTGAGCACCTTTCGCGATGAGGGTGGATTATGGGCCCAGCACCGGATCGAGGATGTCGCCACGCCGGAAGGATTCGCCCGCGACCCTGCACTGGTTCAGGGGTTTTACAATGCGCGGCGGGTTCAGGCCTCCAAGGTGCAACCCAATGCCGCTCATGAAGCACTGGCCCGGCTGCAACGGGACTGGCCCGGAGACGTCGTGATTGTCACCCAGAACGTGGACAGCCTGCACGAGGCGGGCGGCGCAAAAGGTGTCATCCACATGCACGGAACTTTGGCGGGCGCGTTGTGTTCAGCCTGCGGCCATCGCTGGACCGCCCCGCCCGAAATGGCGGTTGGGGAATCCTGCCCCGCCTGCGCGCGGCCCACTGCCCGGCCCGATGTGGTCTGGTTTGGCGAGATGCCTTATTTCATGGACGAGATTTATGACCACCTGAGAAGCGCGTCACTTTTTGCCGCCATTGGCACGTCGGGTCAGGTTTATCCAGCGGCAGCGTTCGTGCACGAGGCACAAGCGGCGGGCGCACGGACGATCGAGATCAATCTGGAACCGTCGCCGGGCACATCCGGGTTTGACGAACGTTTGGTTGGCAAAGCGACTCAAACAGTTCCCCGATGGGTCGGGCACCTGCTTGCGCCGCACACTTAAGGTACAGACAACACGCGCTTAATTCGGTTAGACTGCCCCCGAAACGACTGGAGGACGAGAAATGGCTGATCAGGACCCCCGGACCGGTGAAATTCTGGATGAAGGCAGCATGGCCGGGCGCGACATGCTGGGGGAGCAGCTTTCCAACCTGTGGTGGACCTTTCTGCTGCGCGGAGTGTTGGCCGGGCTTGTCGGCATTGCCGCACTGTTCTGGCCGTCGGGCAGCATCGCGTTGCTGCTGCGGCTGGTTGGTGTGCTGCTGATCCTCGATGGCGGCCTGACACTTTTGGGCGTTGGGCGTCGCGGGGTGATGGGTGGCGCTGCAATCGGTGCGCTTCTGATTGGGCTTGTCCTGCTGATCTGGCCGGAAGGCACGGTCAAACTGGCCTTTTTCCTGATGGGCGCCTGGGTGCTGATCATCGGGATCGGGTCGCTGGCGGCATCTGGGCAAATGCACGAAAGAGACCCGCAACGCGGCTCCATGCGCGTCTCGGGTTTCGTCGCGCTTGTCGTCGGGCTCGTATTGATGATCTGGCCAGCGGTCGCGCTTGTTGCACTGGGATGGGGTATCGCCTTTTCGGCACTCGCCATTGCCGCAGTCATGTTCTGGCTGGCGTCCCGATTCCGCCAGGCCGGTGACCGTGTTGGCCTGAAAACCATCAACAAATAGCACCAGCGGCAGCCACAAGGACAACAGGCCGGGCAATGCCCGGCCTGACGCATGGATGACGGCCGCAGCGCGGCCCGAAGACAGGCGTTGCCCTAGTTCGAATGTGATCCGTGCCCGCCCATGTCCTGACGCTCCAGATCGACCGGGATTTCGACTTCAACCTCGCCGGCCTTTTCGAAGATCAGCGTCACCGGAACCGTGGCACCCTGCTCGAACGGTGCCGTCAGCCCCATGAACATCACGTGGTCGCCGCCGCGTTTCAGCATGTGGGTTTCACCTGCCGGAATGGCAAAGCCTTCTTCGACATGCACCATCTTGGCCACGCCATTTTCGTCGACTTTGTGCGTATGCAGTTCAACCCGGGCAGCGGCATCCGAAGACGCGCCGACCAGACGGTCGTCCGCATCGCCCAGGTTCTGGATCATCATGAACGCGGCTCCTGCCTTGGCGGTCTTTCCCGACGACCGGGCATAGGCGTCATCGACTTTGATGGTGCCTTCGGCAAAAGCGGGCAGGGCCAGGGTCACAGCGGCCAGGGTTGCAAACAGAGTAGTTTTGAGGGACATCGTGCCTCTCCTGTATTGTAGGTTTGAAAAAGTTTTGTTTTCAGACACGTACAGGCGGCGCGCGCGCCGGGGTGCCGGGGACCGGCGAGGCGATTTGATTGACCAGATGTCGCAGCGGCGCTATCCGCGCCCGCTCTGGCGCCATGGGCATGGGTGGCTGGGCAACGGCGACCGCGCCCATCAGGGACAGCGCATAGTCTGGACAGTAATGCGGTGGTGCGGTCGGTTGCCCGTCTTCGTCCATATAGACAACGACCGGACCGGTGCCTGTGCACAACACCATCTGACCCACGGCCCTGTCCATGCCGCGGGACACAGCAAGGCCCTGCCCGGTCAGAACCAAAAGCAGGGACAGAACATAAGGCAGGAATCGTGTTATGGCTGGTCTCATCCTGACCCGGGTATAGGTCAGTCGGCAGAGTAGCTTCAAGCGCCAAAGGGTCGCGCTTGAAGCTGGTTTCAGTAATCAATTCCCGGTCGTTTCACCTTGCTTGTATTGAAGCTGGTGTGGGAACGATTCACCCTGCGCTGCATCCGCGTACAAGCCGAAATTGCTTTGCGAAAAACCGCGGCCAGAAACAGGAAAAGGTAGAAACTTTTTAACGTCATAGTGAGGCCCCCGCCTGATGAATAACAGTGACGTTAGGTCAGATTCGTGAGTCCGTATGTGAAGCAATTCACCAATGGCGAAAAATAATTTCGAAATTGAAAACAATGCAAGGCGGCAGCGGGCGTCTCAAAACGAAAAAGCCCTGCACCTCAGAGGTGCAGGGCCTGAAAACCGTAAGCGAAAAGGCTTAGGCCGTGGCTTGCGCCTTGGCAATTTCCTTCTTCACTTTCAGCGCGTTCGCCGACAGTTCTTCGTCCTTGGCTTTGGCCAGGAATGCGTCCAGGCCACCGCGGTGGTCAACCGAACGCAGAGCGGCTGCCGAGATGCGCAGCTTCACGCCGCGGCCCAGGGTCTCGGACTGCAAGGTAACGTCATTCAGGTTCGGCAGGAAACGACGACGAGTTCTGTTTTTGGCATGGCTGACATTGTTGCCAGTCATCGGGCCTTTTCCGGTCAGTTCGCAACGGCGCGACATGGTTTCTTCCTTTGTTTCTGGAGGCCGGGCACAAAGCCCTCGGCCAAATCACAAGGGGCACAACCCGAAGTCGCGCCCGAAAACTGGTTGGATGCGTGTAGTGGGAATCGCAGGAAGGGTCAAGACGGACCGGACGAATTCTTTCATTTTGCGCCCGCCTTTCAAACCTTGCCCCTTTCACCCCGTCAGCTCAGCGTGCCAAGCAGTTCCTCGGCCGCGCGGACCGGGTTCAGACGCCCGGCCGAGACTTCGGCGTTCAGGCGTTCCATCTCGACCTTGGCCTGCGGCGTGTCGAGCCGGGCCAGAAGGGCATGGCGGACCTCCTGATCGAACCAGTATCGCGCCTGCGCCGCGCGGTTGGCCTCCCAGATACCGTTGTCGCGGCGCCATTGGATCAGGGATTGCATCTCGTCCCAGGCTTGCTCCAGCCCCTGTTCTTCGACCGCTGAAACGGTCATTGCCTTGGGGAAACCTTCGGGATCCTGCGGGCGTTTGCGCAGCAATCGCAGCGCGCCGGCATAATCTGCGCATGTCCGGGTCGCCGTGGCCTTCAGGTCACCATCCGCCTTGTTGATCAGGATGATGTCGGCCATCTCCATGATGCCACGTTTCACACCCTGCAATTCATCCCCGCCCGCCGGGGCCAACAGCAACAGGAACAGGTCCGACAATTCGGACACCACCGTTTCGGACTGCCCGACGCCCACGGTTTCAATCAGCACCACGTCATATCCCGCGGCCTCGCACAGGGCGATGGCCTCGCGGGTCCGCCGGGCAACACCGCCGAGATGGCTCTGGCTGGGGGAGGGGCGGATAAAGGCGTTCTTCTCGCGGCTCAGGCGTTCCATCCGGGTTTTGTCCCCCAGAATCGACCCCCCTGACCGAGCCGAACTTGGATCAACCGCCAGAACCGCGACACGCAGCCCCTGCCCCGTCAGCATCATGCCAAAGCTTTCGATGAAGGTGGACTTGCCCACCCCGGGCGTACCCGACAAACCGATCCGCAGCGCCTGACGCCCCGATCCTGCGAGCTGGGCCAACAGCTCGCTGGCCTGTGCGCGATGATCGGCGCGGTTGCTTTCCACCAGAGTGATCGCACGTGCCAGCGCCCGGCGCTCGCCCTTCAAAATCCTGTCGCTGAGGTTGTCTGTCTGCATTCTTGTCCCGATCCTAGAGGCAGGAATAGTTGCCGCGCTCCGGGGGCGTTTGTCCAGACCGGAGGTCTCTGGAAATGCGATCAAGGCAATAGCTGCGTCAATTCGTGCGCCGCGTGACACTTCCGGTTATGGTCTTGGCACCATGGGTTGCACCAAGGTGCTCGCACCCTGCGAGAACTGGACGCCACCTGCATGATGGCGGATAAGAGCCGGATGACGATACGCCTGCCCATCGACGACGCCATACCCGAACTGCTGGACACTTTACGTGCGCAGGGTCGCGCGGTGCTTCAGGCACCACCCGGTGCAGGCAAGACCACGCGGGTTCCTCTGGCAATGCTCGAGGCAGGTCTGTGCGACGGCAGGATCGTGATGCTGGAGCCCCGGCGGCTGGCGGCCCGGGCCGCAGCCGAACGGATGGCCGAGACCTTGGGAGAGCGCACAGGCCAAACCGTGGGTTACCGTGTGCGCGGCGAGGCGAAAGTGTCGAAAGACACCCGGATCGAAGTGGTGACCGAGGGCATCCTGACCCGGATGCTGCAAACCGACCCCGATCTGCCCGGCATCAGTGCGGTGATTTTCGATGAATTCCATGAACAGTCTCTGAACGCCGATCTGGGGCTGGCCTTGTGCCTCGAGGTAACGGGCGCATTGCGGGACGATCTGATCCTGCTGGCCATGTCAGCCACGCTGGATGCAGATCCCGTCGGCGCGTTGATGGCGGCGCCTCTGGTCACATCGGACGGGCGCAGCTTTCCGGTTGAGACGCGCTGGCTGGATCGGCCATTGGGACCGCAAGCGCGGCGGTTGGATGGGTTGGTCGATCTGGTGGTTCAGGCCGAGCGTGAGACGCGCAAGTCAGGTGGTGGGATTCTGGTTTTCCTGCCGGGAGAGGGCGAAATCCGACGCGCTGAAAGCCTTTTGAACGGTCTGCTGCCCGACAGTTGCGTTGTGCGCCCGTTGTTCGGAGCCATGCCCTTTGCGGCCCAGCGAGCCGCGATTGCCCCGGTGGAACATGGGCGCAAAGTCGTGCTGGCGACGTCGATTGCCGAAACCTCGCTGACGATCCCCGATATCAAGGTTGTCGTGGACATGGGGCAGGCCCGGCGGGCTCGGTTCGATCCGGGATCGGGCATGTCACGGCTGGTGACAGAACGGGTGACCCGGGCCGAGGCCACACAGCGTGCGGGCCGGGCCGGACGTGTGGCCGAAGGGGTGTGTTACCGGCTCTGGTCAAAGGGGGAAGACGGTGCGCTGGCGGCCTACCCGCCTGCCGAGATCGAAGCGGCTGACCTGACCGGGCTGGCGCTGGAGCTGTCACTGTGGGGCGCTGACCCGGCCGATCTTGCCTTCCTGACTCCACCTCCCGAAGGGACGATGGCCGAGGCGCGGGCTTTGCTGACAATGCTGGGCGCACTCGATACCAATGGACGGATCACCGATCATGGGCGCGCCCTGGCAGCACTGCCCTTGCATCCCCGGCTGGGGCACATGCTTGTGCGGGCCGGTCCGAACGCGGCCCCCTTGGCGGCGTTGATGGCAGAGCGTGACCCCCTTCGCGGTGCGCCGGTGGATATCACCCTGCGGCAAGAGGCGCTGCGCGACCCCCGGGCCTTTCAGCGCAACAGGATCTGGCAGGTCAACATGGGCGCAGTGGATCGGATCAATGCCGAGACCAGACGGCTGCGGAAACAGGTCAAGGGCGACTCGGCTGATCTGAGCTCCGCCGCCATGGCTGCGCTGGCCTATCCTGACCGCATCGGGCAGCGGCGCAAGGGTGACGCGCCGCGCTATGTGCTGTCAGGGGGGAAAGGCGTTGTTCTGGACAGTGCGGATTCACTGGCCAACGCGCCGTTTCTGGTCGCCATCGACACGGATGGCAACCCGCGCGAGGCGAAGGTCCGGATGGCCACCCAGATTTCGGAACGCGACATCCGCGATCTGTTCGCGGATCAGATCCGCTGGGTCGAGACCTGCGCCTGGTCCAAACGCGAGCGGCGGGTCGTGTCGCGGCGGCAAGAGCGGTTCGGCGCGATCACATTGGACGACCGCATATGGAAGGACGTCCCCGACGACGCCGTGGCCCGCGCGATGCTGGACGGGATCCGCGATCTGGGCTTGCGGCTGGAAGGTGCCGCCGCGCGCCTGGCCGCCCGTGTCGAACTGGTGCGTGCCGATGGCGTTGATTTGCCCGATTTCTCTGTCGAGGGCCTGATGGCCGAGATGGACGACTGGTTGCTGCCCATGCTGTCAGGTGTCAAAAGCGCCGAAGACTGGAAGAAATTCGACCTTTTGCCCGCCCTGCGCGCGCGGTTGGACTGGGCACAGATGCAGGAACTGGACCGGCGCGCTCCGGGGTCATTTGAAACGCCCCTGGGTCGCAAGGTGCCAATTGATTACAGCGCTGCCGTGCCTGAAATCTCGGTCCGCTTGCAGGAGGTTTTTGGCGTGACCCGACACCCGGCAATCGGCGGCCAGCCTTTGAAGATCACCCTGCTGTCACCAGCGCAGCGCCCGATCCAGATAACGCGTGACCTGCCCGGTTTCTGGGCAGGCTCTTACGCGGATGTACGCAAGGACATGAGGGCGCAATATCCCAAACATCCCTGGCCCGAAGACCCGACCCGGGCTGATCCCACGCTGAGGGCGAAGCGCAGACGGGAATAGAGCCGTCAGAAAAACCCGAGCTTTGCCCAAAATCCACAAAACAACCCGGCAAACCCTCAAAAACCGGCCAAAATTGGAAGGTCTATTTGAAACCCACCATTTCCGGTGTTAAGTCATGTCGGCTTTGAAGGCATAGAGTAGACAGACAAAAAACTGATGAATGCATGGCTGCAAAATATCTGGGAAGAGGTCGGACGACCGCTGTTCCTGCGCCCCCGACGGGTGCAGTTTGCGGCGTTGTGCACCCGCGTTCATGACGGACAGGACCAGGTCCTTCTGATCACCAGCCGTGACACGAAACGCTGGATCATCCCGAAAGGCTGGCCCATCGATGGTTTGAGTGGCGCGGAAACAGCCCTTCAGGAGGCCTGGGAAGAGGCCGGGGTACGCGCGGATGCGGTTCACGATGAACCCATCGGTCAATTCACTTACGACAAGATCCTCAAAGACGGATCAGCGCAACCGGTATTGACCAATGTCTACAGGATTTCGGTACGTGCGCTGGCCGATGACTTTCCCGAGGCCGATCAGCGCGAGCGCAGCTGGTTTTCGCCGGCTGAAGCGGCCACGCTGGTGCAGGAGCCCGAGCTTCAGGCCTTGTTGCGCAAACTGTAAGGAATTCGCAACATTTTGATGGCACCCAGCTTGCCTGAGCAGCCGGATACCGTTAGTGGCGCACGATCCCTCAACATTTGACCAAGTTCATGTCTGACACGAATCCGAAACCACGCTGGCAAACGTTGGACAGCGACCTGCACCGAATTTCGCGGGTCGAGACCGCCAACATCCATGTCGCGCGCCACCTGCTGGCACCGGGGGTCGCGCTGGCCTTCATGGCGCTGGCCGGGCTGACGGCGGTGGTCCTGTTCGGTCGGGCGGATGGCAGCCATATCGTGGTCGCGGCGGCCGCGTTCGGGGCCTATATGGCGATCAATGTCGGTGCCAATGACGTGGCCAACAACATGGGCCCCGCGGTCGGCGCGAATGTGCTTACCATGGGCGGCGCCATCGTGATTGCCGCCATTGCCGAAAGCGCAGGCGCTTTGCTTGCGGGGGGTGATGTGGTCTCGACCATCTCCAAGGAGATCATCGATCCGGCCTCGGTGCAAAACAGCGAGGTGTTCATCTGGGCCATGATGGCGGCGCTGATATCGTCAGCCATGTGGGTCAACCTGGCAACCTGGATCGGCGCCCCTGTGTCCACCACGCATTCAGTCGTGGGTGGGGTCATGGGTGCAGGCATTGCCGCAGCGGGCCTGAGCGCGGTGAGCTGGGGCACGATGAGCGCAATTGCAGCCAGCTGGGTGATTTCGCCGATACTCGGGGGTGCGGTTGCGGCGGCTTTTCTGGCGCTGATCAGGTCAAAGATCCAGCATCAGGACGACAAGATTGCAGCCGCGCGCAAATGGGTGCCAATCCTTTTGGCGGTGATGGCTGGGGCCTTTTCCACATATATGTCCGTCAAAGGGCTGAAGCGGATCGTGACAATTGATCTGGAGATGGCTTTGCTGATCGGGTTGTCTGTGGGGCTTCTGGCCTGGTCCGTGACCGTCCCGTGGGTCAAACGCAAATCAGAAAGAATGGAAAACCGGACCCGGTCTCTGAAAACGCTGTTTGGCCTGCCGCTTGTGATCTCGGCCACGTTCCTGAGTTTCGCCCACGGCGCAAATGACGTGGCCAATGCGGTCGGCCCGTTGGCCGCGATTGTTCACGCGGCTGAATTCGAAGAGTTCGCCGCAACGGTTTCCATCCCGCTTTGGGTGATGATCATCGGAGCGTTCGGGATTTCCTTCGGTCTGTTCCTGTTCGGCCCCAGGCTGATCCGGATGGTGGGCCGCCAGATCACCAAGCTGAACCCGATACGCGCCTTTTGCGTCGCCCTGTCGGCGGCGATCACCGTGATTCTGGCCAGTTGGCTGGGCCTGCCGGTCAGTTCGACCCATATCGCCGTTGGTGCAGTCTTTGGCGTCGGCTTCTACCGCGAGTGGGATGCTGAGCGCCGGCGCAAACAGGGAAAGATTCAGCGCACAGCGCAACACCTTGCCCCGGAAGAATACCGCCGTCGCAAGCTGGTACGACGGTCGCATTTCATGACCATCGTGGCCGCATGGATTGTCACCGTGCCCGCCGCCGCAACCATGTCGGCCATCATTTACTGGGTGCTGACCGCATTCGCCTGAGCGATGACGTCAGAGCCTGATCTGTTCCGGCGACAACGGGTGATCGGGTGCATGTTTGATCAGGTCGGACACCTGCGTGCAGATGGGCGTTGGCACTCCGGTTTCGTGACCCATCCGGATGATATGCCCTTGCAGACTGTCAATTTCCGTTTGGCGTTCGGCCATGAGGTCATAGGCCATGGACGTTCGCGCATGCGGGTCGATCGTCAGCATCCGGGCCGCGATCCGGGTGAACAGCGGTGTCGGCAGCCGCAGAATATGCGGGGTCATCCATGCCGGAAGCGGTGTGGTCGAGGCCACGGGATGACCCGCCGCCTTGAGGACAGTCAGCGCCTCGGACATCTGATCCGCCATGAGATTGCGCCAGTCGCGGCTCATCAGTTGATCTACCAGCGCGAGGCCCGACAAGGCATTGAGCGCATTGTTCAGGTTGATCACCAGCTTGCCCCATTGCACAGCCTCGATCTGGTCGCTGGACGCAACGGGAAGGTCCGCGCAGCTCAGCTGCGCGGCCAGATCGCCGGCGCCGCTTTGGATGACGATCTCTCCGGACGTGGCCCGGTGATAGGTGGCGGGGGCCGTTGGCACCACGTTGAACGGAACCATTCCGGCGCGTATGTCGCGCCCGGGAAGGGCATTGCGCAGTGTTGTGGCGGCCTCGATCCCGTTCTGCCAGGACAGGACAGGCACGTCCCGGGGTGCAAAGGCACTTATCTGCTCGGCCATATCCGATGTTGCGCCAGATTTGACCGTTAAAATGACGAGTTCGGCCTGGCCCAGGCAGGCCGGATCTTCGCTGAGCACGAGCGATTCCGGCGGGACCGTGTAATCAAGGCCGTCAAAATCCGTGACCCTGAGCCGGCGCTCACGGATCGGGTCCAGCACATGTGCGCGTCCCAACAGGGTCACGGAGTGCCCCGACCGGGCCAGCAAGGCTCCGCAGAAGCAGCCAATGCTGCCTGCGCCTGCAAGGACAAGTTTCATGATACCCCCTCCGGTACACCCGAAAAGGATCACCGCAAACGACCCGTGACACAAGCCCGCTTGCCCCCGACGTCGCGTGCTAGCGGGCCAGCCGGGGTTTGGTGCGCTCAAGCTCTTTGGAAATAGGGATAAATTCCTGATCGTCACCCGGAGGCAGTTGAAATGCACCATTGGCCCAATCGGCGCTTTTCCACTCACGGGTTGCGGTTTCGATCTTTTCCTTCGAAGACGAAACGAAATTCCACCAGATGTAGCGGTCTTCATTCAGGGTCGCTCCGCCCAGCAGCATCAGCCGCGCGCCCAGTGCGCCCGCCGTGACAGACAGCTTGTCCCCGGGCCGGAACACCATCATGCGGCCCTCGTCAAACCTGTCGCCCGCGATTTCGACCGAACCTTGCGTGACATAGACACCGCGGTCTTCGTGGTCGTCAGGCAGAGGGAAGGACGCGCCGGGTTCCAATTGCACATCGAGATAGAAGGTTTCGGACAACATCGTGACCGGGCTGGTCTCACCATAGGCCGACCCCAGGATCAACCGGGCGCTGACGCCCGCATCCTGAAGATGCGGCAGCGCGGCCTGTTTGTGATGTTCGAAATCCGGGGCCATGTCCTCATGCGCTTCGGGCAAGGCGATCCAGGTCTGAATGCCGAACAGGCTGTGTTTCCTGCCTCGGGTCTCGTCGCTGGTGCGTTCTGAATGGGTCACACCACGGCCTGCGACCATCCAGTTGACTTCGCCGGGATAGATCATCTGATGTGTGCCAAGGCTGTCGCGGTGCTCGAACTCGCCCTGATACAGGTAAGTGACTGTGCCCAGACCGATATGCGGGTGGGGCCGCACGTCGATGCCGCCTTCGGTAATGAATTCAGCGGGCCCCATTTGATCGAAAAATATGAAAGGGCCCACCAACTGTCGTTTTACCGAAGGCAACGCGCGGCGCACTTCGAACCCACCCAGGTCACGGGCACGCGGGATGATTAATGTGTCCAGCGCCGGATTCTCCGAGATGCAGTCCGGATTGTGTGTCGGGTTCCAACTCATTTCAGCTCTCCCTTCGTTGCAGATGGTCAGGCCACCCGCGTTCACTCAGGTAAGAAATAGCCACGCAAAGCAGCCCATAAAGTGCACAATCGCACAGATTGAGTGCGGCGCCGTTCCAATCAACGCGGCCAAAGTTGCGGGAAAAACGGCCCGTCAATCCGATCCCCCTCGCCATAGCCTGCTGCCTCGAACTGCGCGCGCTCGTCCTTGGCCCAGTCGCCGCGATACCGGATGACACCATCAGGCGCCGTCATGCGAAGGGTGAAGCGCCGCACCGTTTCCGACGGCGTGATCGAGGACAGCCCGCCATGCAGCGTTCGCATGTCGAAGAAAATGCAATCCCCAAGCTCCAGATCCCATTGCAGCAAGTCATACGCGCCGGGGTCGGCATTGACATCAGGTGGCGGATGATAGGTCTGCCCGGCAACTTCGGTGGGTTGATGGCTGGGATGGCCATCGGCAAACCGCACCCGCATGAACAGCTTGTCCCACAGGTGTGAGCCCTTCACGAAAGCGATGCCGTTTTCCTTGGTCACGGGTTCCAGCGGCAGCCAAAGGACACACATCGTGCCTTCGAAGTCGAAGTAAGACAGATCCTGATGGAAGGGCGGGCGCGAGGTCGAGCCGGCCTCGCGCAGGAACCAGTTGTCCATGACAAGGTTGATGGATGGCGCCCCCAGCAACCCGGCAGCAAGCGGTGCGCAGGGGGAATTGTGAACGAATTCCTTGAATTGCGGGATCTTGTTCCAGGCCCAGTAGTCTTCGAAATAGCCCGGGGCGTTCGGATCCCTGGTATGACGGGTGAAATTGTCCGTCGGAGTGTCAAGGTCGGCGTCGATACCTGCGCGTAGCAATGACAACCAGTCAGATGAAAACTTCGACCGCAGAACAACAGCCCCATCGCGTTGGAAGGCGGCAATGTCTTCCTGTGTAACCAGATCTGCTGTCGTCATGGAAGGATCATCCCGATGTGTTTTGGTGGCCCCGAGCATCGCACCGCACAGCACGAGAGGTCAAAGAGATTCGTTTCGACGCACGGAATCAAACACAGAACCGTGAGGGTGCAGGTTTCCAACCGCGCACGGCCTCGGATTTTGAAAGAAACATGCTATGTTTCAGTTGGAAGCCGCAGACTGACAAGATTGGATCGCGTATTGGAGGTTTCTCGATGACAGATGCGTTGCTGTCCCGTCGTTCCCTGATCACCCAAGGTGCTGCCATTGTCGCAACCGGGGCCGCGGGACTTTTGGTGCCTGCCCGCGCAGCCGGGCTTGCGCCGACGCCTTCGATGCGGGGTGGATCAAACAACTATCGCCCCGGCGCGCCAATCGTGGACCGGATCGGTGGCGGCGGGTTCTGGATGACCGGCACCGTACGACGGGCGGGCGACGGCGCACCCCTGCCCGGCCAGCGCATTCAGATCTGGGCCCATACCACAGAAGGGCACGAACGTGACCCGCAAAGCCATGGGGCGACTTTGACGGATGAAAAGGGTGAATTCCGGCTGGAAATGCCGCAGATCGTTCCCGCATTCGGTCAACCGCACGGGCATCTGGCCTATGACAGCGACGCGTTCGAAACCGTGTTCCTGCGGCCTGTGATGTCCAGTTCCAAGGACAAGACGCTGGCTGCGCATTTCGTGTTGCAACCGTTCTGATCCCGGTGATCCCAACCGGTGTCATCTGGGCGACACTGATCGCCGCCCTTGCCGTTCCGCTGATCGCTGCGGCAGGCAGCCCCTACCTTGCATGGCGCGATCCTGTCTACATCCTCGGCGGGTTTGCCGGGATTCTGAGCCTGGATCTGCTGTTGCTGCAACCGCTTCTGGCCGGGAGATACCTTCCGGGATTGTCGGTAATGATGAGCCGCCACCTTCACCGCTGGATCGGCCTGTCCCTGGTGCTGGCGATCGTGGTCCATGTCGCGGGATTGTGGCTTACCAGCCCGCCGGATGTGGTGGATGCATTGTTGTTCGTCTCTCCGACACCGTTCTCGGCCTGGGGCGTCATTGCCATGTGGACAGCTTTCGGGGCGGCCCTGATGGGTGTCTTCCGCCAGCACCTGCGCCTGCGATTTCGTCTTTGGCGGCTGAGCCACACCGTGCTGGCCGGGGTGACGATTGTCGGCAGCGTTGTTCACGCCATGCTGATCGAAGGCACGATGGAGATCATGACCAAGACGGCGCTCTGCGCACTGGTCCTGCTGGCGAGCGCAAGCGCACTCGCCAAGCTGAAGGTGTGGGAGATCCGTCGGCGTCCTTAAACGCCCAGGCACCAGCGCATGACCGCCTTCTGCGCGTGCAGGCGGTTTTCGGCCTCATCGAAAATGACCGAGTTCGGTCCGTCCATAACCTCGGAGGTCGCTTCTTCCTCGCGGTGGGCCGGCAGGCAATGCATGAACAGCGCATCCGGTTTGGCATGCGACATGAGTTCAGCGTTGACCTGATAGGGACGCAGCATGTTGTGGCGGCGTTCCTTGGCCGACTGGGAATCATGCATCGAAACCCAGGTGTCTGCGACGACGAGGTCGGCGCCTTCCACCGCTTTGTGCGGATCCCTTTCGATCACGATTTTCGACCCTTTCTGGCGGGCAAACCCTATGAACTCTTCTTCCGGGTCAAGCTGAGCGGGGCCGGTGAAGGTCAGATCGAAGCCGAATTGACCGGCGGCGTGCAGGAAGGAGGCGCAGACATTGTTGCCGTCGCCGGTCCAGACCACCTTTTTGCCGGCGATGGGGCCGCGGTGTTCCTCGAATGTCAGAACATCAGCCATGATCTGGCAAGGATGGGTGCGGTCGGTCAGGCCGTTGATCACCGGCACGTCCGAATATTCGGCCATTTCGGTCAGGATGGTTTCATCAAAGGTGCGGATCATGATCATGTCGACATAGCGCGACAGCACGCGGGCGGTGTCGGCGATGGTTTCTCCGTGACCCAACTGCATGTCCTTGCCGGACAGCACCATGGTTTGCCCGCCCATCTGGCGCACGCCCACATCGAAAGACACGCGCGTCCGCGTCGAGGGCTTTTCGAAGATCAGTGCGACCATGCGGCCCGCCAGCGGCTGTTCGTCGTCGGGCGCGGCCTTGGGGCGGCCCAACCGGGCCTGTTTCATCGCTCCGGCCTGGTCGATCATGGACCGCAGCGCGGCGGCGTCGGTTTTGTGGATGTCGAGAAAATGATTCATGTCGGTTCGTTTCCTGGCTGTCGGTTGCCGGGGGCGCTGCCGCCTTACCCCCGGAGTATTTGGGAAAAGATGAAGATCAGGTGGTTTGGAGTTGGGTCTCGATCTGCTGAGCGGCCTTGTCGAGACGGATCATGGCCTGAGCGATATCGTCCTCGGTCAGGGTCAGCGGCGGCAGCAGACGGATCACGTTGTCGGCGGCGGGAACGGTGATAACTTCGTTGTCATACCCTGCGTTGACCACGTCGATATTTGTCGGCTTGCATTTCAGGCCGAGCATCAGGCCCGATCCGCGGACCTCTTCGAACACGTCGGGATGATCGGCGACGAGGCCTTCGAGTTTCTGGCGCAAGAGGCCCGCCTTGCGGTTGACGCCTTCGAGAAAGGCCGGGGTTGCGACCTGGTCGATCACCGCGCAGCCCACCGCGCAGCCCAGCGGGTTGCCACCATATGTCGAGCCGTGGGTGCCTGCGGTCATACCGGATGCCGCGTCCTCGGTCGCCAGCACCGCCCCCAGCGGGAAGCCCCCGCCGATGCCCTTGGCGACCATCATGATATCAGGGGTGATCCCTGCCCACTCATGCGCGAACAGCTTGCCGGTGCGGCCAACGCCGCATTGGACTTCATCAAGGATCAGAAGCAGCCCGTTGTCGTCGCAGATCTGACGCAAGGCCCTGAGTTCGGCGTCGGGGACCGGGCGGATGCCGCCCTCGCCTTGGATGGGCTCGATCAGGATCGCGGTGGTCTCATCGGTGATGGCGTCGGTCACGCCGTCGAGATCGCCGAAGGCCACATGCACGAAACCCGGCAGAAGCGGGCCGAAGCCCTTGGTCATCTTCTCGGACCCGGCAGCCGCGATACCGGCTGACGACCGGCCGTGGAAGGAACCGTCGAAGGTGATGATCTCAACCCGCTCGGGCTGACCTTTGTCATAGAAATACTTGCGGGCCATTTTCACGGCCAGTTCGCAGGATTCCGTGCCGGAGTTCGTGAAGAAAACCGTATCGGCAAAACTGTGTTCCACCAGCTTGTCAGCCAACGCCTGTTGCTGAGGAATGTTGTACAGGTTCGAAACATGCCACAGCGCATGGGCCTGGTCAGTCAGCGCGGCCACCAAGGCCGGATGGGCGTGGCCCAGCGCATTCACCGCGATCCCTGCGCCGAGGTCCAGAAAACGTCGGCCATCCGCCTCGGTCAGCCAGGCGCCTTCGCCCTTCACGAATGTCAGGGGCGCACGGTTGTAGGTCGGCAGAACGGACGGGATCATGGGATCATCCTTTTCAGGTGGTATGAGCCTCGTGAGTGATACACGAAGGCCCGGTTCGTCAACAATTTTGGTGAGGTCTGTGCCGATTTGCCGGGCACACGAGATCAAACAGGCCGGTTACGCAAAGATGCGTCGGCGTCGGAGCAGTTGGATATGCACATGTTTGATCATGGCCGTCCGTATAGCGATGCTTGCGCAGGTTGGGAAGCCGGTATTTTGAAGCGATCCAATTTTGCCCTTGCCAAAGCCCGCGCAACCGCGCACCGCTTGGCCATGTTCGAACCCAAACACCATAATCCACCGCTTGCGGCCGCGCTTATCTTTGTCGCCACCGCCTTTATCGCGGCCACGACGCTGCTGGCCAAAGCGCTGGGGACGGATGCGTTGGGCCCGCCCTTGCACGCCATGCAGATCAGTCACGGGCGGTTTCTGTTTGCCCTGCTGGCGATTCTGCTGGCGGTCGCAATTCTGCGGCCCCGGCTGGTGCGGCCCCATTGGGGTCTTCACGTCGGGCGGACCAGTTTCGGCTGGGCGGGGGTGACACTGATGTTCGCCTCGGTTGCCTTCATTCCGATGGCGGATGCGACGGCGATATCCTTTCTGAACCCTGTTTTCGGTATGGTGCTGGCCATTCCGCTGCTGCAAGAGCGGGTTGGTCCGTGGCGCTGGCTGGCGGCGGCTGTTGCCTTGACGGGCGCGATGATCCTGCTGCGTCCGACCCCCGCCAGTTTTCAGCCCGCTGCCCTTCTGGCGCTGGCGGCGGCTGCGCTGATCGGGATGGAGCTGATTTTCATCAAGAAACTTTCCGGGCGCGAGCCACCGATGCAGATCCTGCTGATCAACAACGCGATGGGGCTGGTGATCGCCACGATAGCCGTCAGCTTCGTCTTTCAGATGCCGACCCCGCAGCAGTGGGCAGCATTGTTGGGGATCGGCGTTCTGATGGCCTGCGCGCAGGCCTGTTTCGTCAACGGCATGGCGCGGGCGGACGCATCTTTTGTGGCCCCGATCAGCTATGCCACACTGATCTTTGCCGCCCTTTACGACTTTGCGGTCTTTGATGTGATCCCCGACTGGATCAGTCTGGTCGGGTCCGCAACCATCCTGGCCGGCGGGCTGATCCTGGTCTGGCGAGAAGCCGTGCAACGCCGCGCCTGAGAGCCTGCCCAACGCGACGGGAACGGGTGCGCCTGCATTCCGGCCCTTGCAACCGGCCGCGATGGCCGGGCCTCCTTAAGCCTTGAGGCGATATCCGGTGCGCAGCATCAGCCAGGTGATGGCTCCGATCACGAGTGTCGCAAACGTACAGACCGCCATTCCCAGCCACGGAGAGCTGTCGGACACCCCGATCATGCCATACCGCAAGCCATCGATCAGATAGAACACCGGGTTCAGATGGGTCAGGCGGTTCAGCAAGGGCGGCAATGCCTCGACCGAGTAGAACGTGCCCGACAGGAAGGCCAGCGGCGTGACGATAAAGTTGGTGATCGCGGCCATCTGGTCGAACTTGTTGGCAAAGATACCCGCAAACAGACCCAAGGCGCCCATGAACGCGCCGCCCAGAACGACAAAGGTCAGCGCGATCAACGGGTGCTGAGGCGCGATGGAGAGCAAGACCAGGAACGCAATCGAGATCACCAGTGCAATCATCACGCCGCGGGCAATGCCACCCGCGAGATAGCCCAGCAGAATCTCGAGCGGTGACAGCGGTGGCATCAAGGTATCAACGATGTTGCCTTGCACCTTGGCGATCACCATCGAGGACGAGGTATTGGCAAAGGCGTTCTGGATCACCGTCATCATCATGATCCCCGGAGCCAGAAACATCACGAACGGCACGCCCATGACATCTGGTCGGCTGGGTCCGATGGCGATGGTGAAGATCAACAGAAACAACCCCGCCATAACCAGAGGTGCAAGAACCGTCTGGGTCCAGACAGCCAGAAAGCGCAGGGTTTCGCGCTGCGCCAGCGTGTAAAGGCCCATCCAGTTGACTGCTCCGAAGCGACGCGCGGTCTGATCTGCGGGATTCTGCATGTTTTGCCCTCAAACTGATTCGAAGACAGCTTGTAACTCGGGCAGCAGTGTTTAGAATAGGGGGCTGAGACGAATTCCCAAGGCGGCCCGAATCCGGGGCCGCTTTCCGCTTTTGAAAGGCTAACGATGTCCTGGACAGACGAGCGCGTAGAACTGCTGAAGAAGATGTGGGGCGAAGGCCAGTCGGCCAGCCAGATTGCCAAGGAACTGGGTGGCGTGACCCGCAATGCGGTGATCGGCAAGGTGCACCGCCTGGGCCTGTCCAACCGGACGGCAGGCGCATCCCCGGCCAAGGCGGAACCGAAAGAAAAACCGGCGCCCGCCCCCAAGGCCGAGGCCAAACCCAAACCTGCGCCCAAGACCGAACCGGCGCGTCCGGCCCCGGCCCCGACCGCCGAGGCGAAACCGGTCGTTCCGGCCCGCCGTCAGATTATCCCCGCCGGTCAGCCGCTGCCACCGCAGCCGTCGGCCAATGAGATCAGCCCCGAAGCGCTGGCCAAGGTCAACGAGATCGAGAAAAAGGCCAAGAAGCTGACTCTGATGGAATTGACGGAAAAAACCTGCAAGTGGCCCGTAGGCGACCCCGCGACCGAGGATTTCTGGTTCTGCGGCCTTCCGGTTGAGGCGGGCAAGCCCTATTGCGAGGCGCATGTGGGCGTGGCCTTCCAGCCGATGAGCTCGCGCAGGGATCGTCGGCGTTAGAATTCAGCTATGAACGCTGCTTTTAGCAGCGTGACATTTTCTTCTTTCTTGGCTGCCCACCCGTCGCAAGATGAGTGGGCAGTATTTTTTGAACCAAAAGATTTGGTCATTCAGCCCGCCATGAAATACAAGATCCTGTTCTGCGCCTACAGTGTGCTGATTTTCGCGGCGTACATCGAGCCATTTGACCCTTCGATATTCGAGCCGAATGGGCGCGGAAAAACCCTGCCTTTGTTTTTTCAGGCCACATACTTGTACTCATGGCTTGCGCCCGCCATTCCTGCATTCATTGGTGGCTTTGTGCTATTGGGATTGCCTTCAATCCCACGATCTCTCGCCAGATGTATCGCCGTTTTTTCAATCGTTTCCGGCTTGTTTTTGACGTTATTTGGGATGGTGCCATCGCTTGGTTCTGACACTCAGATTCTGCACGGTGTCACCCTGACGATAGCCGTCGCCGCAAGCTTTCTCATTTGGTCGGGATCGGGTGGGCAACCACAGCCCTCTCGGGCGGCGAAGATTGGTATTTCAATCGGGACAATCGCCGCGCTCTGGTCGTTGTTGACAGTTCCGATGATCCTTGTTCAGGCGCGTTTCATTGCGGATGGCGCGCCCTATTGCATCGCCGAACATTCGAAAAACGCGCCAATCGAGGCAGTACGCGATTTACGGGGTTTCTCATTCTACACGACTGCGACGGGAGACAAATCCACGTCAAAATGGTACTTTCACGGGCTGATGTTAGTAGATCATCCCGATGGGCAACGGGTCTATAACTGGTCTCCAGGAAGATGGCGTTTCGATCCGGTTGAGCGCCCGGATGCAATGATCGAGCCGGTCAGAAATGTCTGCGCCCCAAGCTGACCCCTACTGCGCGGGATGTGTCGGCAGTTTCGGCATCGCCACCCATCCGGGCAGTTCGTCCGGCGAAACGGAAACATGCAGGCGTTCTGACGGGTCCTGCCCGACCTTGCGGTGCTTTCGCAGCAGGAAAATCTTGCCCCAGCCGCGCCATGTGCCAACCGACGGCGCATGGGGATCAATGGGAAAACGATCGCGCCAGCCGTCGGGCAAGGGCAGACCGTGCAATTCCGCCTTGTCCAGCATCCAGATCAGGGAAATGTTGCTCAGCGGCCGCGCCTCTTCGTAGCCGTTCAATTGGCCACCTATGTCGCCGTGGGTTCCGCGGAACCAGACCTGTTCCACATGACCCTTGAACTCGGGCGTGCAGGTCCACAGAACTGGTTCGAACACTTCGCGCGTCTCATCCAGCGCCATGGCGTGATACCCATGACGGGTGGCCGGGCCCAGCTCATGGTTGTGAAAGGCGTGCTTATCCTCGGCCCAGCGCCACAGCAGCGGCAGACGCAATCCCAGCGCCTTGACCGTGTCCCAGACGCCGATCATCTCGATCTCGACCCCTTCGTGGCAGAAACGTCGGCGGAATTCGCTGGCGGCGATGCCGTCTGGATTACATTCATAGTGGCGGTACGCTTGCAGTATGTTTCGTTCGGTGGCGTGTTCCGCCTTGAGCAGGCCGATCATGTCGATCACGCCGGCCAGACTGCGCACGCCATAGGCACCGCGCGAATAACCGATGAAAAAGATCTTGTCGCCCGGCTTGTAGCGGGACGCCAAATACCCATAGGCGCGGCGGATCTGGCGGTTGATGCCCCGGCCCATCATCACGTCCAGCGAGGACTTCCAGCTTTCCCACTGCACGCCTGCCTCGTAGAACACCGAAACCTTGCTGCCCATCTCGCAGCACAGGCGAAATGTCTGACCGGCATGAGTTTCAAATCCGGGCTCGAGGGTGGACATGGTGCCATCAAGGATGATGACATGGCTGATCGGTTCACGGTGCCGCGTCTCGGCGGAATGCTCGGACCGCAAAGGCCGCCCGAGCCATCCCAGAACCTTTCTACTCAGCCGCGACAGATTCATGCGTCAGCAATTCCCATACTCTTTGAGGTGTGAAAGGCATGTCCGCCTGCCGCACCCCGTGATCCCAGAGCGCATCCTGAACCGCGTTTGCCACAGCGGCCAGCGCGCCCACGGTGCCAGCCTCGCCACACCCTTTCATCCCCATCGGGTTTGAAGTTGACGGGACCGGCGCCGAGGTAAACTTAATCATGGGTATGTCGGTTGCACGGGGCAAGGCGTAATCCATAAACGAAGCCGTGAGCAGTTGCCCATGTGCATCGTGCACGACATGTTCGGTCAGGGCCTGCCCGATTCCCTGCACCACCCCGCCATGCACCTGCCCTTCGGCCAGCATCGGATTGATAAGATTGCCAAAATCGTCAACCACGGTGTAGCGGTCCACCCAGGTTTCGCCGGTGTAGGAATCGATCACGACTTCGGCAACATGCGCGCCGTTCGGGTAGCTGCGCGCATCCAGGTTGGCGCGGGCCTCATGTTGCAGCAGATCCGTTCGACCATCGGCACGCGCCATCTCGGCGGCTTCGGTCAGGGTCGGCGTCAGGTTGGAGCCCGGCGCGCGGAATGTCTCGTGGTCAAAACTCACATCACTTTCCTCGACCCCCATCTTATCGGCAAGATAAGGCGTGAATGCGGCGATCATTTTGTCAATCGTGACCAGGGTGGCGGTGCTTTGCACAGTGACCGAGCGGGACCCGCCAGTGCCGCCGCCATGGGCAAGCCGGTCGGTATCGCCCTGTATGACGGTGATCTTGTCCATGGGGATTCCCGTCTGATCCGACAGGAACTGGGCGTACACCGTCTCATGCCCCTGCCCGTTCGATTGTGTGCCGACGTAAAGATTCACCGTTCCATCCTCGCAAAACGCGACCTTCGCGTTTTCGGAAGGGTCCCCCAAAATGCTTTCGATATAGTAACAGAGACCCTGCCCCCGGATCAGCCCGCGTTCGGCATCCGCGGCCTTGCGGGCCTCGAACCCGGTAGTCTGGTCAGCCGCACGGGTGAGAACCATGTCGAAATCACCGACATCAAACGTCTCGCCGGTGGAGGAGGTGTAGGGGAAATCGCCGGGACGGATGAAATTCCTGCGCCGCAGCTCCCACGGGTCGACGCCCAGTTCGCGCGCGGCGCGATCCATCGCGCGTTCAAGCACGTAAATCGCCTCGGGCCGACCTGCACCGCGATACGCGTCGACCTGCG